>CAZQFS010000081.1:3683-13753 GCA_964592755.1 uncultured bacterium
AACCGCCAAGGCCGCCAAGAGCGCCAAGGGGCGGACGTGAGGCAGCGGTTCGAGCCGGACACGGAGACGGACCGTCTGGCGCAGGAGGTCATTGGAGCGGCTATCGAGGTTCATCGCGTGCTTGGCCCCGGGTTTCTTGAGTCGGTCTATGAGCAGGCTCTTTCTGTTGAGCTGGAACTGCGCGGCGTTCGGTTCCAGCGGCAAGCTCCGGTGGCTGTGGTCTACAAAGGACGCTCGATTGCGGAGAGCCGGCTGGACTTGGTGATTGAGGGCAAGCTGATTGTCGAACTCAAGGCGGTCGACCAGTTCGCGCCGATTCACACCGCCCAGGTCTTGTCATACCTGAAGGCGACAGGCTGCCAACTCGGACTCCTCATCAACTTCAATGTGACGCGCCTGAGGGACGGGATTAAGCGAGTCGTCCTCTCATGAGTCGGTGTCGTTGCAGTACGGGGTCTCGCAATCCTGCTACTCTGTGCCGACCTGGCGTGCTTGGCGTTCTTGGCGGTTGTCTGTCCGGGTCTGTTCGACCAGGACCGGGCAGTACTGGCGCTCTCAGCGGTTTGCGTTTCAGGAGGCAAGTATGATCAAGAAGGTATCCCATATCGCCGTCGCGGTTCCCGACGTCGACCAGGCGGCTAAGGCTTACGCCTTGCTCGGGTTACAGATGTCCGGCAAGGAGACCGTTCCCGGGCGCAATGTTACGGTCGGATTCATTCCGGTCGGAGAGACGCGGATTGAGCTGGTGCAGCCCGACGCACCGGATTCGCCGATTGCGAAGTTCCTGGAGCAGCGCGGGCCCGGGTTGCAGCATATCTGTTTTGAGGTGGATGATGCGGACGCGGAGTTCAAGCGACTGAGCGAAGCCGGGGTCAGGCTCATCGACAAGGCACCGCAGCCCGGTGCGCACGGAACCAGGGTGTTCTTCATCCATCCGCATTCGACCGGCGGAGTGCTTATCGAAATCTCACAGCCTCCTGCCGGAGCCTGAGACAGGCAGGGCGACGTGGAGTACAAGGACTACTACCAGATTCTGGGCGTCAGCAAGAACGCCGACGAGAAGACAATCAAGGCCGCGTACCGGAAGCTGGCCCGCAAGTACCATCCGGATGTGGCCGAGAACAAGGCCGAGGCCGAGAAGAGGTTCAAGGAAATCAACGAGGCCTACGAGGTCCTTTCCGACCCGGAGAAGCGGAGCAAGTACGACCAACTGGGCGCGGACTGGCAGCGGTTCCAGCAGACCGGCGGTAGGGGCGGGTTCGACTGGAGCCGGTATCAGGCCGGTCCGCAGACCGGCTACGCCCGCTACACAACCGAGGACCTGCAGGACCTGTTGGGCGGCCAGGGATTCTCAGATTTCTTCTCATTTGTGTTTGGCGGCCAGGACCGACCGCAGGGGTTTGAGTTTGGAGGAGCCAGGCAGGATATCGAGCAGCCAGTCCGGGTGACACTGGCCGAGGCTTTTTCCGGGACCACACGACGGCTCAGGAAGGCGGGCGGGCCGACAATCGAAGTGAAGATACCGGCCGGAGTTGAGACCGGCTCGCGCATCAGGGTCAAGGGACAGGGTATGGTTGGCAGGCGGGGACGCGCCGGTGACCTGTGGCTGGTTATCGAGGTCGAGCCGGACAGCCGGTTCACCCGCGTCGGCGACGACCTGAAGACGCGGGTGCAGGTGCCGCTGTATGCGGCAGTGCTGGGCGGCGAGGTGACCGTGCCGCTGGTTCAGGGCCGGGCGCGGCTCACGATACCGCCTGAGACTCAGAGCGGCACAGAGATGAGACTGAAGGGCCAGGGTATGCCAAGGTTGAACAGCACGGCCAGGGGAGACCTGTACGTGACGGTTGAGATACGCCTTCCGTCAAGACTGACCGAGAAGGAACGGGCCCTGTTTCGAGAACTGGCCAAACTGCGGCCGAGCGGTTTCTAGCTGGGAATCCGGGCGATGCACGGCAAGTCTAAGATACTTGTAAGCGGGGACGATTGGGTACGGGGATTGGGGCAGCCAGAGAACTAATCAGAAAGGAGCGTCCGCAATGAAACTGAAAGGCAGCAGGACCGAGAAGAACCTGATAACCGCATTTGCCGGCGAGTCCCAGGCACGCAACCGTTACACCTACTTCGCGAGCCAGGCCCGGAATGAAGGCTTTGTGCAGATGGCGCTGGTCTTCGAGGAGACGGCGAATCAGGAGAAGGAACACGCCAAGCGGTTCTTCAAGTTCCTGGAAGGCGGAGAGGCCGAGGTGCAGGGGATGTTCCCCGCCGGCAGGATCGGCACCACGCTTGAGAATCTGAAAGCCGCGGCAGCAGGCGAGCGGTACGAGTGGGGAACGATGTACCCTGAGTTTGCCGAGACAGCAGAGAAGGAAGGATTCCCGGACATCGCCGCGGTGTTCAGGAACATTGCGGTGGCCGAGAAGCAGCACGAGAAACGATACAGCGACCTGGCGGCCAATATCGTTGCCGGTCGGGTGTTCAAGCGCGAGAAACCGACCAGGTGGCGCTGCCTGAACTGCGGCTATGTTCATGAAGGTGCCGAAGCCCCGGAGAAGTGCCCGGCCTGTGCCCATCCCCAGGCGTATTTTGAACTGCTGGGTGAGAACTGGTAAGTCGTGCCTTGCTGGCCGGGTTACTGCTTCTGGCCGGCACCATGGCGCTGCCTGGCAAGGAGAACCCGATGCCTGAAAGAGCGAATCTAGTGAAGATGGGGGGCAAGCCGGTGACGCTGCTGGGCAGCGAGCTGAAGGTCGGCGATACCGCGCCGGATTTTGCGGCCGTCGGCAATGACCTGAAGCCGGTGACCTTGTCCCAGTTCAAGGGTCAGGTTGTCGTCATATCCTCGGTGCCGTCACTCGATACGCCGGTGTGCGACATGGAGACCCGGCGTTTCAATACCGAGGCTGCAAGCCTCGGCCCGAACGTGGTCATCCTGACCGTGAGCATGGACCTGCCGTTTGCCCAGAAGCGCTGGTGCGGAGCGACGGGCGTGGATAGGGTAGTCACCGTATCCGACCATCGGGAAGCGGCGTTCGGGCTGGCCTACGGTGTGCTGATTAAGGAAGTGCGCCTCCTGGCCCGGGCCGTTTTCGTGGTTGACCGCGATGGAATCATCCGTTACATTCAGTTTGTGAAAGAGACCGGCACGGAGCCGGACTATGCCCCGGTGCTGGCAGCCGTAGAGGAGTTGCAGTGACCGCGGCGAGAGAGGAGCCCTGCAAATGACGGCACAACAGCAGGTATACAGTTGCAGCGTCTGCGGCCAGATGGTCGCGGTCGTGCATCAGGGCGGCGGGAGGCTGGTCTGCTGCGGAAAGCCGATGATGCTGGCCGGCGAGGAGCAGAGCGGGTCAGCACCGGGCGAACCCAGGTTGCGGGCAACACCGGCGCCGGTGGCTGCTCCGGCAGCGGACGCGCCGTACTGGAAGTGCTCAAACTGCAAGTACGTGCTGCAGGGAGCCCAGCCACCGGAGACCTGTCCGTCCTGTCAGCAGAACTGTCAGTTCGTCGACGTGACCTGCTACATCCCGGAGTGCGGTTTTTCCGGCCCGGACAACCGTCTGATTTCGGGTTAGCACAAAGGAGGAAACCAAATGGCAAAGCGTCTGGAAGTCTACAAATGTGAAGTGTGCGGCAATATCGTCGAAGTGCTCACCGGCGGAGCGGGCCAACTGGTCTGCTGCGGCAAGCCGATGAAGCTCCTGGTCGAGAATACCACCGATGCGGCAAGAGAGAAGCACGTACCTGTGATTGAGAAGGTCGCGAGCGGTTACAAGGTCAAGGTCGGCAGTGTGCCGCACCCGATGGAGGAGAAGCACTTCATCGAGTGGATTGAGCTGGTGGCTGGTGACCGGGCATACCGGCAGTTCCTTGCACCCGGTCAGGCGCCGGAGGCGTTCTTCCCGGTCGAGGCCGCGAGCGTGTTCGCCCGCGAGTACTGCAACATCCACGGACTCTGGAAAGGGCAGTGACGATGATTCCCAGGAAGATTGAGGAAGCGTTCAACGACCAGGTGAAGTTCGAACTTGAGTCGGCCTATATCTACCTGTCGATGTCGGCCTGGTTTGCCGCCGAAGGCCTGGATGGGATGGCACGATGGATGAGCGCCCAGACCCAGGAAGAGCTGACCCACGCGATGCGCTTCTACAAGCACATCATCGAGCGTGGCGGACGGGTGAAGCTCCAGCCGGTTGCCCAGCCGCCCGTAGAGTGGAAGTCAGCGCTTGATGCGTTCGAAGCAGCCTACAAGCATGAGCAGTTCATCACCGGTCGCATCGACCTGCTGATGAAGTTGTCGCACGAAGAGAACGACTTTGCCTCACGCTCGCTGCTCCAGTGGTTCGTCGACGAGCAGGTCGAGGAAGAGGACAATACGTCGAAGGTGGCGCAGCAGCTCAAGCTCGTGGGTAGTGACGGTCGGGGCCTTCTGATGCTCGACCGCGAGCTGGGCCAGCGGACATTCGTGCTGCCGCCGGAGCTGGCCGGGCTTTATGCCCAGGCTGCGGTCGGCGCATAGCCTGCCGCCAGGAGGACGACCGATGTCAGCCGGCGGGTTTGAAGCGGTCCGCATCAGCGAGCAAGTCTGGTGGGTCGGGGCGATTGACTGGTCGGTGCGCGACTTCCATGGCTACTCGACGCCGCGCGGCACAACCTACAACGCCTACCTCGTAACCGGCGAACCGCCGGTGCTCGTGGACACGGTGAAGGCGCCGTTCTTCGCCGAGATGATGGCACGGATTGGTTCGGTGCTGGACCCGAAGAGCATCAGGGTCATCATCTCCAATCACTCGGAGCCGGACCATGCCGGCTGCCTGCCTGAAACGGTTGCGGCCGTCAAACCGGACAAGGTCTACGCCTCAGTCATGGGCGTGAAGGACCTGCATGACCAGCACCTGGACCCGGTCGGAATAACGACGGTCAAGGACGGCGAGAGTCTGAAGCTGGGCGGGTTGACGTTCACGTTCCTGGAGACACGGATGCTGCACTGGCCGGATTCGATGGTATCCTACCTGCATGAAGACGAGCTGGTTTTCTCTCAGGATGGGTTCGGCATGCATCTGGCGTCGAGTTACCGGTTCGCGGACGAATGCGACCCGGCAGTGATGGAGTACGAGGCACGGAAGTACTTTGCCAACATACTCCTGCCCTATGCGCCACTCGTCACAAGACTCCTTCAGCGCATCAGCCAGCTCGGCATCAGCATCAAGACGATTGCGCCGGACCACGGGCCGGTCTGGCGCAGAGACCTGGGCACCTTGCTCAACTGGTGGGCGAAGTGGGCTGAGCAGAAACCCGGGAATCGGGCGGTCGTGGTCTATGACACGATGTGGCAGAGCACCGCGCTGATGGCGCGGGCGATTGCCGACGGGTTGGCCTCAGGCGGGACCAGGGTCAGCATGGTGCCGATGCAGGGCAGCACGCGGGCCGACCTGATGACCGAACTGCTCGGCGCCGGTGCGCTGCTTGTCGGTTCGCCGACCATCAACAACGGGTTATTTCCTTCGCTGGCGGACGCGCTGACCTATGCCCGGGGACTGAAGCCGAAGAATCTCATCGGCGCGGCATTCGGCTCGTACGGCTGGAGTGGTGAAGGGGCAACTCAGGCCGAAGAGTACCTGAAGGCGATGGGCGTGGAGCTGGTGGCGCCGGCGCTCAAGGTGAAGTTCGTACCGGATGCGGCGGCGTTGGCCCGGTGCCGGGAGCTGGGCAGCGCGGTTGCCGCCCGGCTCAAGGAACAGACCGGGAAGTGATCGAGCACGCCGGGACCGGCGCGCACTGCCCAATCGACCCGCAGCGGGTTGACCTGGCCGCGCTGATGACGCTGAGCTACGGGCTGTACGTTGTCACCGCACACGATGCGGGCAAGCTCAACGGGTTGATTGTCAATACGGTGGTCCAGGTAGCGGCCGAGCCGTGTCAGATTTCGGTCAGTATCAACAAGGCGAGTCTGACCCACGAGTATGTGTCGCGAAGCGCGGCTTTTGCGGTGTCGGTGTTGGACCAGGAGACGCCGATGCCGTTCATCGGTATCTTCGGGTTCAGGACCGGCCGTGACTTCGACAAGTTCAGCCGGGTGAAGTACACGCTGGGCCTGACCGGCTGCCCGTTGCTTGAGGAACATACTCTCGCCCTGATTGAGGTCCGGGTGAGGACCGGCGTGGACTGCGGTTCGCACACCACGTTCATCGGCGACGTGGTCGCCAGCCGAGTAGTCAGGCCGGGTCGGCCCCTGACCTATGACTATTACCACCAGGTGAAGCGCGGCAAGACCGGTCGTGGCGCGCCGACCTATGGCTTGGACATGTCGGGATGTGACAAAGCTGAAAGGAAGAAGATGAAGAAGTATGTCTGTCAGGTCTGCGGCTACACCTATGACCCGGCGGCGGGCGACCCGGATGCCGGGATCAAGCCGGGCACACCGTTCGAGCAACTGCCGGACGACTGGGTCTGCCCGGTGTGCGGCGCGTCGAAGGACCAGTTCGAACCCGAGTAGACTATTCGGCCCTGCGCCGCGGTGTTCGACCGGGGACGAACTCGGGCGGCTGTCGGTCACGGATGGTGGCCGCGGTGATGACGCACTCGGCCACGTTCTCCTGCGAAGGAAGCTCGAACATGATGTCGAGCATCCGTTCCTCGAGCACGGCACGCAGCGCGCGCGCTCCGATACGGCGCGCTGCAGCCGCTTCGGCCACGGCCTCAAGCGCGTCGGGAGTGAAAGTCAGCTTGACGCCTTCCAATTCGAAGAAGTAGGCAAACTGGCGCACCAGGGCGTTGCGGGGTCGGGTCAGGATGTCAACGAGGGCCTCCCGCGAGAGGCTGTGCAGGCTGGCGATGACCGGCAGGCGGCCGACCAGCTCGGGAATCAGCCCGAATTTGACCAAATCGTCCGGTTCAACCAGGGGCAGGAGTTCGTCCGAGTCGCGACGCCGGTTGGCGCCGACGTCGGCTCCGAACCCAAGTGCGCTGGAGTGAACCCGGCGCTCGACGATCCGGTCCAGGCCGTCAAAAGTTCCCCCGCAGATGAACAGGATGTGCCGGGTGTTGACCGCGATGTACTGCTGCTCCGGGTGCTTGCGTCCACCCGAGGGCGGAACACTGGCGACGGTCCCCTCGAGAATCTTGAGCAGGGCCTGCTGAACGCCTTCACCGGATACGTCGCGGGTGATTGAAGGGGAGTCGGCCTTCCTGCCGAGCTTATCAAGCTCGTCGAGGTAGATGATGCCTGTTTCGGCTCGCTTCACGTCACCGTCCGCCGCCTGGACCAGGCGCAGGAGGATGTTCTCGACGTCCTCGCCGACGTAGCCGGCCTCGGTCAGGGGCGTGGCGTCGGAGATGGAGAAAGGCACGTGCAGGCATCGGGCCAGGGTTTCAGCGAGCAGGGTCTTGCCGACTCCGGTCGGGCCGATGAGCAGAACGTTGCTCTTGTCCACCTCAACGTCCTCAGTACGGCGGAAGACGCGTTTGTAATGGTTATAGACGGCAACCGAGATGACTTTCTTGGCGTGGTCCTGGCCGATGACGTACTCGTCCAGGAACGCTTTGATTTGGGCCGGCTTGGGGACTTCATGTCGCGACCGGGATGGGGTGGGACGCTGGTCCAGATCGTAGAGCCCGATAACCGTGCGGGCGCATCGCTCGCATATCCGCCCCCGGACTCCATGCACCAGCCGGTGTCCGGGTTGGGGCACAAGACCGCAGAACGAGCAGCGCTGTGGCACAGGCCGGCGTCGGGTGTCGCTCACTTCCGTTTCTCGATGACGTCGTCCACGATGCCGTATTCCTTGGCCTCCTCGGCCGACATGAAGTAGTTGCGGTCCGAGTCGCGGACGATACGCTGGACCGGCTGGCCCGTGTGCCGGGCCAGGATTTCGGCGAGTTGTTCCTTGAGCTTCAGGATTTCCCTGGCGTGGATTTCGATGTCGGTCGCCTGGCCGCCGATGCCGTGAGCTGAGGGCTGGTGAATCATGATGCGGGCCCGGGGCAGGGCGAAACGCTTTCCTTTCTCGCCGGCGGCGAGCAGCAGCGCGGCGATCGAGGCGGCCTCGCCGACGCAGGTCGTGCAGACCTTGGGACGGATGTAGCGAATCGTGTCGTAGATGGCAAGACCCGACGAGACGATGCCGCCGGGTGAGTTGACGTAGATGTTGATGTCCTTTTCCGGGTCCTCGGCTTCAAGGTAGAGCAACTGGGCAACGACCAGATTGGCGACATTGTCGTCAATCGGCGAGCCGAGAAAGATGATTCGTTCTTTCAGAAGCCGCGAGTAGATGTCGTAGGCACGTTCCCCGCGGCCGGTCTGTTCGATAACCATGGGAATCAGCACAGGTACCTCCTGCTCAGACTTGGATGGGGTTCGAGATACTTCGGTCACGAGACTTCGGCCTTGTCCAGCACGAAATGCAGGACCTTCTCGCGCAGGAGCTGGTTCCGGTAGGCCGGGCTCTCGAGCAGGGACCGGACTTGCTCGACCGGCTGTTTGGTGCTCTCGGCCAGGTACGAGACTTGCTGTTCCAGCTCTGCGTCGGCGATGTGCAGGTCCTCCTTCTCGGCGATCAAAGAAACAAGGCAGTCGAACTTTGCCCAGCGTTCGGCTGCCGGCTTCAGCTTCGCGCGCGTCGATTCGTCGTCGGGTAGTTCATACTGGCGCAGCAGCCGCTCGAGCGCAGCCTCGACCCAGGTTGCGGGTGGCTCGAACTGGTGGGCACTGACCAGGAAGTCGAAAATCTGGTTCTTGAGACCGTTCGTCGCCAGTCGAGCGCGGTCGGCGAGGATTCCTTCGTTGATTTCGACGCGGAGTTTGTCCAGGCTCTCGTACCCGAGGTCCTGGGCGAGTTCCTCGGTCAGCTCGGGCAGAACACGTTCCCTTACGTCGCGCACCGTGAAGGTGTAGACCATGGTCTTGCCGGCCAGGGCCGGGTCGGAATGGTCGGACGGGACTTTGACCTCGGCCCGGCGCTCTTCGCCGGGCCGGGCGCCGGCAAGCGCAGCATTGACCTCGTCGGCGTTGAGTTTGTCTCCGAGCTCCATCGTGACGTTGGCTTTGGGTGAGCCGTGTTCGACGCCATCAACCGACGTGCGGTAGTCCACGACCACGAAGTCACCGGCCTGGGCCGGCCGCGTCAGAGGCCGGAACTCCCCACAGCGTTCGCGCAGGGTCTGGATTCGACGTTCGAACTCGTCGTCGAACCCGGGCGGTTCTTCCCGGCGCAGGCTCAGATGGGAGTACTCCTTCAGTTCGATTTCCGGGATAACCTCTACCGTGACCGTGAAGCGGATGGCCTTCTCGGGTGTGACCTCGAGGCCGGTCATTGCCGGCGTTCCGGCCAGATGCCACCCTGTTTCCTGCAAGACCTGTTCGGTTGTCTCCTTCACCAGTTCTTCCACGACCGCAGCTTCGAGCTGGCTGCCGATGCGTCGTTCAAGGACGGGACGTGGCACGTGGCCAGGCCGGAATCCGGGCAGGACCGCCTTGTCCTGGTATTCGACGAGCAGACCATCGAGTCGGGACATGAGTCGGTCCGGCTCGATTTCAATGTCAATCTCGCGCTGCCATTCACGGGGCGAGCGGATGGTCTTCTCCAATGCGGTTCTCCTGAAAGGCAATAGCTCGGAGCTGGTGCGAGGAGGGGGAGTTGAACCCCCACCCGGTAAAGGACTGGATCCTAAGTCCAGCGCGTCTGCCAGTTCCGCCATCCTCGCAGCACGGCGGTGCAGGTCAGCGTAAGGCTGGTCAGTATAGAAAGGACTCTGCTCAGAGTCAAGGGAACGCACGTCCGCCAATCCCGAGACTGACTGCCACGAAGTACACGAACTCGGAGCAGAGGACTAGGAGCCCGAAGCACACCCATTCCTTCGTGCTTCTCGTGGCTCAATGTCGGGTTTCGGGACGTTCGCATGCCCTGATACTCAGCCGCAAGGTTGATTGACCGCATCGCCGGCGAGCATACACCACTTCAGGTCGGCCATCAGAAGACCGCAGAAGCAGGTCGGGCGCTTCGGAAGTCAGCGGCAGTCAGGCGTCTTGGAGGAAGAATTGTCAAGGCACTGGGTACAGGAGTTGGTCGGACCCGGTG
>CAZQFS010000082.1:0-13632 GCA_964592755.1 uncultured bacterium
TCGCCCATTAAAGCGGTACGTGAGCTGGGTTCAGAACGTCGTGAGACAGTTCGGACTCTATCCATCGTGGGCGCAGGAGACTTGAGGGAAGCTGCCCATAGTACGAGAGGACCTGGGTGGACGTACCTCTGTTGTACGAGCTGTACTGCCAAGTGCATTGCTCGGTAGACAAGTACGGCAGGGATAACCGCTGAAGGCATCTAAGCGGGAAGCCCCTCCCAAGATTAGGTCTCCCCAGTGTCTGCCCGCAAGGGCGGACACGCTGAAGGCTCCTGGTAGACTACCAGGTGATAGGCCACAGGTGGAAGCGCAGCAATGCGTTAAGCCGAGTGGTACTAATAAGCCGTGCGGCTTGAGATTTCAGTCTGCTTCTTCTCCTTATGTGATTCTGAGATTCCCGGCGGTAACACCGGAGGGGCCACACCTCTTCCCATACCGAACAGAGTAGTTAAGCCCTCCAGGGCCGATGGTACTGTGCTGGTAACGGCATGGGAGAGTAGGTCGCTGCCGGGTTTTCTTCGTCCGGGCTACGAGCCGGCGGTGCCGTGCTTGAGCACAAGGAAGCGACGTGGAACGGACGTAAGTGGAAGCGTCAGTGATTCCGAGCGGACCACGGCCAGGCCGGCTTTTCCGAGCAGCGATGGCGCAGGCTCGCCGCCGGCCGGATTCTTGTACAGGATGACGATGCCGCCCGGCCGCGCGTGGCGGGCGAGAACCGGGAACGCCCGGAAAGGAGGACCGGTCAGGCGGCTGAGGACGACATCGCAGGCAAGTGGTGGCGTCGCCTCGGCCCGGGCACACAGGACCTCGGTGCCGGCGAGCGCCAGCTCGCGCACGGCGTGGACAAGGAAACGGCACTTCTTCTGGACCGATTCCACCAAGAACATTTTCACATCAGGACGGGCGACCGAGAGCGGGATACCGGGTAGGCCGGCGCCGGTGCCGATGTCGCAGCAGCGGGCCTGCGGCGGGACGAACCGGGCGGCGGCCAGAGAATCAACGATGTGGTAGGTGACGATGCGTTCGGTGTCGCGCCGGGAAATCAGGTTGATGCGGGAGTTGTACTCCCGGACCAGTGATGCGTAGCGACAGAACCGGTGGTAGTGCTCCGGCGTCAGGGCGACGCCGAGTTGGGAGCAGGCGGCAGCGAGACGGTCAAAGGACGGGTCCACGCTCGGGCGCTGACCCGGCTAGCCGACCGGCCCGCGCACGTAGACGTTCGATTCGAGATAGTCGTTGTAGTCGGTCCACTTGACGTTCTTGTTCTTCTCGACCATGTCGCGGAAAATCGCTACGCGCGAATCGAGATAGTCGAGCGAGAAGACAAGGAACGCCTCGACGAACTTGGGGGTCTTGGGCGAGCCGAACTCCATCTCACCGTGGTGCGCGAGGATGATGTGACGGATGAGCTTCGACAGCTCTTCGGGAAAATCCTTGATGCCGGCGAGCTTCTCTTCGACCATCTGGCAGCCCATGACGAGATGGCCTAGGAGCCGGCCGTCCGGCGTGTGGTCGATGGCGATGTCGTAGACGTATTCCCGGAGCTTGCCGATGTCGTGCAGGATGATGCCGGTCAGGAGCAGGTCGCGGTCGACCTCGGCGTAGTTGTCGGGCAACACACGGGCACCGCGACACATCATCAGGGTGTGCTCCAGCAGCCCGCCAAGATAGGCGTGGTGCACGCGGGCGCCGGCCGGCACCAGGCTGAACTGCTCGACGAAGCGCGGGTCGTCGAAGAAGGCGTCGAGCAGGGCGCGCAGGTGGACGTTCTTCACCTCGGCGATGAAACCGCGCAGCTCGGCCAGCATCTCCTTCCGGTCGTAGCGCGAGGCGGCGACGAAGTCGTCGCGCGCGACCTCGGCCATGTCCGCCGGGTAGACGACGTTGACCGTGAGTTGGGGTTTGCCCTGGTATTCCCCGAACTTACCCTGTACGCGGTAGAACCCGCCCGCCTCGAGGCAGCGCAGGGCGTCCTCGACCCGGTCCCACATCACCGCATTGACCGACCCGGTCCTGTCGCGGAACTCAAGCATCAGGAATGCGCCGCCGTCTCGCCGGTCGCGCACGTCCCGCCGCGAGCAGTAGAAGATGTCGTCAATCTGGGTTCCCGGCTTCAGGTCTTTGATGAACTGCTTCTTCACAGTGGTTCTGTCCGGTGGTGCTTTCTTTACAGGGAGAAGCTGAGGGAGAACCGGTGGGCGGTACCCAGTTCGACCATCGGGACGAAGCAGTAGTCGAGCACATAGCTGCGCCAGCGGAAACCGAGCCCGGTCGTGAGTCCGGCGAGGATATCGGAGCCGCCGCCGGATGTCCAGTCGAGTCCGAGCGTCGAGTAGCCTCCGCGGATGATGAGTACATCACCGACCCGGCCCTCGATGCCGGCGCGGACGTTGACGCGGTTGTCAATTGGCTTGTGCAGGTCCAGGGCCAGGGTGAGCGCCGGGTTGGGCTCATAACCCAGCCCCAGGCCGAAGTCGAGCGGCATCGGGTCACGTCCCTGCCGGAACGCCTTCACCTGGTAGCCCAGATTCTGGATTACCAGCCCGGCCGAGAGTCCGGTAACGGGCAGCCGATAGGTCGCGCCGGCGCCGGCGGCAAGTCCCAGACTGAAGAAAGTGTCGATGGAGCCGTACAGGCCGTGGAGTCCGATGCCCACGTCCAGCGGGTCGGCCACGTTCATCGCGGTGCTGACGTTCACGTCGGCGTAGGAGACGCTGAACGCGCCGAGCTCCTCGGCGGCCGCCGTGGTTCGTTTCATCGTGCCGGAGTTGAGATAGACAACCGCCGCACCGATGCCCTGCCGCGGTGTCAGCTGCTGGTTGTAGGCGAGGGCCCCGATGTGCATGCCGGCAACGTAGTTCAGGTAGCTGACCTGGGCCCGGGACTGCTCGGCACCGAGCGCATGTCCGGGGTTGTACCAGAAAGCCATCGGACTGCCGGCGACTGCGACCGCGGCGCCGCCCATGGCCGCTTCTGACGCCCCGGGTGGAATCCGAAGGAAGTCGAAGCCGGTCGTGCCGGCATTGGGGTCAATCGAAACCAGACAGAGCACCAGAATCAGGGCAGTCATATGAGTAAAGCTAATGTCAGTCAGGCACAAAGTCAAGGCAATTCGTTGTCGCCCGGTTGCGAAGTTGACATATTTCGATACCGGTCTAGAATAGGTCAGAAGTCAGATGCTGCTGAAGAGACACTTTCACACCGACCGGGGCCGAGGCTCCGGTTCTTAAGGAGGCCCAGGATGTCAGGACACTCCAAATGGTCCACGATTAAGCACAAGAAGGGCAAGGCCGATGCGGCACGCGGCCGGGCTTTTTCCAAGTTGATTAGAGAAATCACAACTGCGGCGCGAATCGGCGGCGGCGACCCGAACGGGAATCCGCGACTGCGCACAGCGATGGACATGGCCAAGGCGATAAACATGCCGGCCGAAAACGTCGAGCGGGCAGTCAAGAAAGGTACCGGTGAACTGCCTGGCGTCACCTACGAGGAATCAGTCTACGAAGGCTATGGGCCGGGCGGTGTCGCCATGATGGTACGCGTGCTGACCGACAACAAGAACCGCAGCACGGCCGAGGTCCGGCACGTGTTTGAGAAGTACGGCGGCTCGATGGGCTCGGCCGGCTGCGTGGCCTGGCAGTTCAAGCCCCAGGGACTGATTGTCGTCAGCAAGGACAAGGCGGACGAGGATGCCGTTCTGACTGCAGCCCTAGAGGCGGGCGCGGACGACGTGCAGACCGAAGCCAGCGCCTACTCGATTGTCACGCCCCTGGACAAACTCGAAGCGGTGAAGAAGCAGCTCAAGGCCGCGGGTATCGAGTGGGACAGCGCCGAACTGACCCAGATAGCCTCCAGTACCGTGCCGGTCTCGGAAGCCGACGCACCCAAGGTCCTCAAGCTGATTGAGATGCTGGAGGAGTTGGAGGAGGTCCAGCAGGTCTTCGCCAATTTCGACATCGCGGACGATGTGCTGGAGCGCGTAACCGCCGGAGCATAGCCTTTCTTGAGGATTCTGGGGATTGACCCCGGACTGGGCGCGACCGGCTATGGCGTAATCGCGGACGGTCGCGCCGTCGCTTTCGGTACGATTAAGACCGATTCGCGAGCCGACGTCCCTGTCCGGCTGCACGCCCTGGGGCAGGCGCTCAAGCGGGTCATCCGGCGCACAAGGCCGGAAAGGTGCGCGCTAGAGACCCTGTTCTTCAAAGGGGGCGGAGCGAGAAGCGTCATCCTCTCGGCCGAGTCCCGCGGCGCGATCATCTACACACTCGCCTGCGCGCGGATTCCGGTGGTCGAGTTGACCCCGGCGTCAATCAAACTGGCACTGACCGGCAGCGGCCGCGCTTCAAAGGGCCAGATGAACTACATGGTCCGAGCACTGCTCAAGCTCAGCGACCGCGTGCCCGAACACGCTGCTGATGCCCTGGCCGCGGCTTACTGCCTGAGCCGGAGGACCGCATACCCGGCTGCTGGCGCTCGCCCGCGGTCCAGACTGCGACATCGCTGGCCGGCTGTTCAGGGCAGGACCGCATGATTTCCCGTCTGCACGGAGCGGTCAGGGAGAAAGAGCCGACGCGGCTAGTGCTCGACTGCTGCGGCATTGGGTTCGAGCTGCGGGTGCCTCTTTCCACCTCGCGGGCCGTGCCCGAGCCTGGGGCCAAGGCAGAACTGCTTGTCGAGCCTCACTTCACACGCGATGGCCTCCATCTGTACGGGTTCAGCACGGCCGGGGAACGGGACGTGTTCCGGCTGCTGACCTCGGTGAAGGGTATTGGACCCAAGGCAGGGCTGAACCTGCTGTCGCGGTTCGCGCCCGACGAGATACGGCAGTTCATCACCCAGCGGCGAACCGACATCCTGCGCACGGTGCCTGGTCTCGGGCCGAAAAAGGTGGACAGCATTATCCGGCAGCTTGAAGGCGTGGCACCGACCATGCCGGTTGAGAGCCAGAAGATTCTGGCCGACGCGGCTGCGGCGCTGCAGAACCTTGGCCTGACCCGCAAGGAAGCCTGTGACCGTCTGGCCCGGGTGCCGCTGACCGACAAGATGACCCTGCAGGAACTCCTCAAACTGGCCCTAGCCCAGCGCGACTAGAGCATGGCACAGACCGAACGCCTCTCCTCACCCCAGCGGTTGCGGGGTGAGGAGCTGCTGGACGAGGCGATACGACCACACCGGCTGGACGACTTCATCGGCCAGGCCAGACTCAAAGAGAACCTCAGGGTGTTCATCGCAGCGGCCAGGCTGAGGTCCGAAGCCTTGGAACACGTGCTCCTGTTCGGTCCGCCCGGCCTGGGCAAGACCACCCTGGCTCACATCATCGCCCACGAGATGGGCGCGCAGATAAAGCCCACATCCGGTCCGGTGCTGGAACGGGCGGTTGACCTTGCCGGCATCCTTACCGGGCTCGGGCCCAAAGACGTTCTGTTCATTGACGAAATCCACCGCACCAACAAGGCGGTTGAGGAGTACCTGTACCCAGCGTTGGAAGGGTTCTCGATTGATATCCTCATAGACCGAGGTCCGGGTGCCCGGTCTGAGAAAATTGACCTGCAGACTTTCACCCTGGTCGGCGCCACAACCCGGTCAGGACTGCTTACCGGTCCGTTGCGGTCCAGGTTCGGCATCTCACTTCACCTGGACTATTACCCGGCCGAAGACCTGTTGGAAATCGTCCGGCGGTCGGCCCGGATACTCAAAGTGAAGACTGACGACGACGGAGCCTGGGAAATCGCCCGCCGGTCACGGGGCACACCACGAATCGCCAACCGGCTGTTGCGCCGGGTCCGTGACTTCGCCCAAGTCAAAGGAAAGAAGAAGGTGGACCTGGAGATAACCCAGTACGCCCTGGCGCAGCTTGAGGTGGACCAGCTTGGTCTGGACTTGATGGACAAGAAGATACTCCTGACCATCATTGATAAGTTCGGCGGCGGCCCGGTGGGGATATCGTCACTCGCAGTGGCGGTCGGCGAGGACATCGGAACTCTGGAAGAGGTCTTCGAGCCATTTCTGGTACAGGAGGGACTGATGAAGCGTACCCCGCGCGGACGGATAGCTATGCCTATGGCCTTTCAGCACTTCGGCCGCCAGCCGAGTTCCAGCCGTCAGGGCAGGCTCGACCTAGCTTAGGCAGAGACAGGGCCAGGCCTGACCTGTTGGGCGACACTTGTCTTATCACGTACAACCACTGGTTGTGCCTGGGGTCTACTTGTCACCACTAATAGACCGTAAGGCCTTGGCAGGCTGGTGCTGGTCTTGGCTTCAGGCCTGACCCAGGAGCAGGATTTTCTTGACAGGGGTCTAATTATCAAGACTATGTTACCATGCGAAAAGCGTCTGTCGGCCTGGTCTGCCTGTGCGCAGCCTGCTTTGTACCCAGGACCCAGACCGTGGGCAGCACCGTCGGAACCATGCCGCCCTCGTTCATGTTCCGAGACTGGAGCACAGACACGGTCATCCCGGCAGGCAAGTACATGGGCAAGTTCAAGGTGACATACTACTGGGCGGTTGAGGAAGCAGAATACCCGCCCTCCAAGTCGAATGCGCTGTACCTGGCAGACGGCAGCCTGCTGGGCCGTTTCTCCTCAGCGTTCGTGAGGGCGTTCAGAACCGAGTCAGCCGCCAGACTCAAGGACGGCAGATGCATCAGCTACTTGAAGCGACGGGGCAGAGCCCAGGTTGTTGACCAGTTCCTTGGCTACGGCGGCCACAAACTCGAGGAACTCAAGTCCATCGCCGTAGACCCGCGCATAATTCCTTTGGGGTCAGTTGTTTACATACCCCAGGCGGCAAGCGTGGTGGTGGACGGCAAGCCCCAATCAGGAATCTTCTATGCCCATGACATCGGCAGTGCGGTGAAGGGTAAGCACATAGACATATTCGTCGGCCGCAAGGCCAATATGCAGTGCTTCAGTCTAGCGGGGATGCAGAGTTCGGGTAGCGTCGACGTCTACGTGCTCGAATAGCCGAGATTCTCGCCCCCGGGCCGCGCCTTCCAGCCAGTCGAGCAGCTCTGTGGTCACTTGCCGGCGCAGCAACTCCCGGTGCAGCGCAGCAAGGGTTGTGACCCGGACATGATGGCGATGAAGCCACTCCAGCAGGGCCTGGAAATCCTCCAGCCCCCATTCAGTAAACGCCTGCGGTCTGGGCACGATGCGGTGCAGCAGGAGCACGGTCAGTTCGCTGCGCCGGATGCGGGCCATGACTTCTTCCTTGCGGACTGAGCTCCGCAATTCAAGCACCGGAATGCGAAACGGGTCCCGGAGCAAGTCAGGGACGCCAGGCCTGACCGCCCGACCCAGGCTGTAGCCTGCCCTTGCCACCAGCCTGCGCACCCGCTGGTTCATGTCGCCGTAAGGGTAGACGAACGTGATTACCCGGGTGTTGAAGAGCGATTCGAGCGTCTCCTTGGAGCCGCGGATTTCTTCCCAGGCCCGGACGCTGTCCAGTTTGGTCAGATGAGGATGGGACAGGCTGTGGCTGGCCACTTCCACGCCGCATGAGTCGACCATCTCCTGCACCTCGGCTCGGCTCATGAACCCTTCGTTCGGGCGGTAGGAAGCCACCCTATCAGTTATGTAGTTACAGATTGGCGCGAGCGTCGCGGTCATTCGGTACTGCCTGAGCAAAGGGTAAACCTTCTCGAAGACGCTATGGTAACCGTCGTCGATAGAAAGAACCACGGTCCGGTTCGGCAGGCTCAGCGTGTCCAAGGCCGACGCAGGGGGCAGCACAGGACGGGTCATCTGGGCTAGAATCAGCGGCAGTGCGAGAAAAGGGGAAAGCACCCGTCCAATGATAGACCAGATGCGCGACGTTGACAAGACGCGCGGGTCTGGCAGCCTGCTGGTCCCAAGTGGCCAGAGACTTTCGGCCTGCGGGCCGCCGTCGAAAAGCCATCAGCTCCGCGCGGCACGTCCCCCTGCAATGTGTCCTGGTCAGTCTGCGGCCACCCGCATCCGCCGCGGCACGAGGCGAGTGTCCACTTCGGCACTAAGGTACACCCGGGCAAAGGAAAGGGCCGGAAACACCCGGCCCTGACTGTGCCCTCGCCATTCTCCACCTAGGTCGGCGGCGCCCTCTGTGCCTCACCGGCAGTGCTCGAACCAGGGTCGCGGAACTCAGTGTTGATTGGCATAAGGTAACTCCTTGGACTGAGGGAGCAGGGCGTGGGAATGTTGCAGGTCGCCTGAGCCGTTGCTCGTAACGGCGTGCGCCGCGCCCCGCTCCGAATCGACTGTTGTTGTCAGTTTCTCACCGAGCCGCAGGATACGCATTGAAGCGACCGAGTTGCTGATGTGTGCTACACTTGCCGGGAACACGGCCAGCGCCGCGGCAAGCAGGAGCCAGACCACGGTCACGCCCCGGGCAAGTCCGAGCAGGCCGCCGGCGTAGCTGTCCAATTCAGCCAACCGTGTCCAGTCCACCAGCCTATTCAGCAGTATCCGGGCTGCCCGCAGCGTCAACCAGAAGAGAACCAGCAATACCAAGAACGCCAAGACGACCGACACGCGGGGGTTGTTTGTCAGCGGGTCAATCAGTCTCGCCAGCACATCGGCTCGGCGCAGTGCCAGCCATATGCCGAGCACGGCCGAGGCAAGCGACCCAAGCCCGCGCATGAATCCCTGGCTATATCCACAGGCAGCAGCCAAGACAACAAACAGTAGAATAGCAATATCAGTGGCCATGTTACACCCTCGGCTCTTCACGTTGCAAATCGTGTGCCGCCCATTCATTCTGCCTAAAATCTTGAAATTAGTCTAGTTGTGGCGTGTCGCCGAGATGTCGAGGCCATCCTCCCTCTACTCACCGTCGCACCATCTGTTCTGTCTGGTAGGCGTAACTCACTGAGCCAAGCTCACATGTACTGGAGTGACTTCGTCTGCCGCGCTTGCGTCGAACGTGCCGCAGGGTATGATGGGTTTCTGTGCTGAACGCCATTCTGTTCGACCTCGATGACACCCTGATGCCGGATGAGGCTGCGGCCAACGAGGCGCTCGTGGCTGCCGGCAGGCTCGCGGCCGAATGGCACCGTATCTTGCCTGATGAACTCCGAGACTCGGTGCGCCGTCTTGCCCGGCGCATCTGGCATGAGCATCCGGTGGTGGCCGCACACGGAGGTCATTTTGACGTCAGCTCATGGGAGGCGCTTTCGACGCGCTTTGAAGGTGACGACGGCGAGATGACCAGACTGCGGGCCTGGGCGGCAACATATCGACGGCGAGTCTGGACCGATGCCCTGGCTGAGCACGGCATTGCCGACCCGCTGCTTACCGACCTGCTCGATTGCACCTATCCGACGGAACGGCGTGCGCGCTACCGACCCTACCCGGACGCGGTGCCGCTGCTCGAGCAGCTCAATCGCAGGTACCGCCTGGGTCTGGTAACAAACGGACCAAGTGACCTGCAGCGTGACAAGGTCACTCAGGCCGGTCTTGAGCCGTACTTCAACTGCATTACCATCTCGCGCGAGGTCGGCATGATGAAGCCTGACCCGCGCATCTTTTTCATCGCGCTGGAACAGCTTCCGGCGTCGCCGACCGAAGCGGTGATGGTCGGCGACAGCCTCAGGCACGATATCGCCGGCTCGCGCGCTGCCGGGCTCAGGTCGATCTGGGCCAACTACGAGTCAAGGCCAGCTCCGGCCGACCAGGTCCCGGACCATGTGATTAATTCGCTCGCCGAACTGCCCACCGTGCTCGTCCGGCTGGCCGACTGACGCGGACAGCACCCGGGTTCAATGCGGCTTGTTCGGTCTATCCTGCCCGGACCGAGCCGCAGAGCTTACTCTCGCGGTCTGCGGTCGCGGCCTGACGGGGGCGGGCAGTACTTGGGGAAAAGGACCCGGCAGACCTCGGCGACATCGTGCACGAAGTGGAACCGAAGCGCCCGGCGGATGTTCGCCGGAACGTCCCGCAGGTCGCGCCGGTTCTCTGCCGGCAGGATGACCTCCCTGATTCCGGCACGGCTTGCCGCCAGGGTCTTTTCCTTGACGCCGCCGATGGGCAGGACGCGACCGGTGAGGGTAATCTCACCGGTCATGGCGATGCGCGGGTCAACCGGCTCGCGCCGCAGCAACGAAAGAACCGAGGCGACCAGGGCGACGCCGGCCGAAGGTCCGTCCTTGGGTACGGCACCGGACGGAATATGGATGTGGATGTCGGTGTCCTCGAAACTCTTTTCCTCAATGCCAAGCACGCTGGCATGGGCCCGGACATACGAAAGCGCGGCCTCCGCCGACTCTTTCATGACCTCGCCCAGCGAGCCGGTGAGAATCAGTCCCTTTTTCCCTTTCATCAGCGTCGCCTCAACAAAGAGAATCTCACCGCCGAACGGCGTCACGGCCAGCCCGGTCGAAACCCCGATGGTACCGCGCCGGGCTGCTACCTCCGGGGTGAACTTGCGCGGGCCCAGGAACTTCCTGACCTCGGCTGCACCCACCGTTGCCGGCTTGGGATTCCCCTCGGCGAACCGGCGGGCGACCTTACGGACGATCGAGCCTATCTCCCGCTCCAGATTCCTGACACCCGCCTCCTTGGTGTACTGGCTGATGATGACCTCAAGCCCCTCGTCGCGGAACTTCACCTGGTCAGGCCCAAGGCCGTTCTCGCTCACCTGTCGCGGGACCAGGAAACCCCGGGCAATGGCGAGTTTCTCCTCGTCGGTGTAGCCGGGCAGCTCGAGCACCTCCATTCGGTCGCGCAGGGCCGGGATGATTGTGTCAACGATGTTCGCGGTGGTGATGAACATCACCTGAGACAGGTCGAGCGGAACCTCGAGATAGTGGTCAGAGAAGCTGAAGTTTTGCTCCGGGTCAAGGACCTCAAGCAGGGCCGAGGACGGGTCGCCCCGGAAGTCGGCTCCGACTTTGTCAATCTCATCGAGCATCAGCACCGGGTTCATCGAGCCGGCAGTACGCAGCGCCTGGACAATCCGGCCGGGCAGCGCGCCGACATAGGTGCGACGGTGGCCTCGGATTTCGGCCTCGTCGCGGATACCGCCAAGGGAGAAACGGTAGAACTTCCGGCCCAGTGCCCGGGCGATAGAGCGGCCGAGCGAAGTCTTGCCCACGCCCGGCGGGCCGACAAAGCAGAGAATCGGCCCTTTGGAGTCGGCCTTGAGCTTGCGCACCGCCAGGTATTCGAGGATGCGCTCCTTGACCCTGACCAGGTCGAAGTGGTCTTCGTCGAGGATTCTTCGCGCCGCCCTGATGTCGAGCCGGTCATCGGTGCGGGTCTTCCAAGGCACCGCCAGCAGCCAGTCGAGATAGTTGCGGGTGACGGCGTGCTCGGGGGAGGTCGAGGGAATCCGAACCAGCCGGTCAAGTTCGCGTCGCCCCGCCTCGAGCGCGGCCTGCGGCATACCGGCGTTCTCGACCTTGCGGCGCAGCTCGTCAATCTCCGCCTGGGTCTGGTCGGCCTCACCCAGTTCCTTCTGAATCTGTCTCATCTGCTCGCGCAGGAAATACTCACGCTGGCTCTTGTCCAGCTCGCCCTTGACTTGCTCCCTGATTTTCTGGCTCAGTTCGAGCACGTTGATTTCCCGGGCCAGCAGGGGCAGCAGCGAAAGCAGCCGTTCCCTGACGTCGAGCGTCTCCAGCAGCCGCTGCTTGTCGGCGAGGGCGAGATTGACGTAAGTGGCGGCGAAGTCGGCCAGCCGGCCCGGATTCTCGATATTCATCACCACCGCGGTCATGTCTTCGGGCAGGTAGGGCGCCATCTCGGCGAGCTTACCGAACAGGTCGGCGACGTTGCGCATCAGGGCCTTGGCGTCGTCGCTGTCCCGGGGCACGACCTCGTCCAGCGGCTGGACTCGGGCACGCATGTACGGCTCGGTCTGAACATAGCGCTCGACCCGGCCGCGCTTCATGCCCTGGAGCAGGAGCCGCATCGTGCCGTCCGGGAAGCGGAGCATCTTGAGGATGACCGAGATGGTGCCGGTTCGGTACAGGTCGTCGGGTCCGGCTTCGCCTTCAAGGTTGACGTCCTGCTGTGTCAGCGCGCAGACCAGCTTGTCGCCGGCCAGCGCGTCGTCAACCAGGCGGGCCGAGCGTTCGGTCGAGACCACCAGCGGTGATACCAGACCTGGGAAGATGACCCCGCCCTTCACGACGAGAATCGGCAGCTCAGCCGGAAACCGGCCCGCCGCGGCCACCGGGCCGGTCTTGATCAGAAGCTCACTGTTCTCAGTCAATCTCTATTACCCTTCCGGCTGGTCGCTGCCGGCTGATTTCCACCACGATGACGCCGTTGGCCAGCTCGGCCTTGAGACTGTCGGGTTCGATCGGCACCGGCAGGGGGACGCGCTTGCCAAAACTGCCGTAGGGGATTTCAGACTCATAGAAGCTGGCGCCGCGCCGGGCCCCCTCGGGAACCCGTTTCACCCCGGTAATCAGCACCGACCCGGCGCCGACCGCGATGTGGATATCCTCCTGACTCACTCCGGGCACTTCGACCAGCAGATGAACCTTTTCTTCGGTAACGTAGAGGTCGGCGAGCGGCTGCCACATCGCCTCACTCGCATCCGGCCCGAAGAACTGGTCAAACAGCTCATCCAGCTCGCGGCCGAATGCGGTCACGGCACGCAGGCCCGGATAACGCGACATGCCTCTTAGACCTGCTTCTCCTCGGGCTGATTCAGTGTTACCGGCCGAACAAGACGCTGGATGGCCAGAGCCTGCCCGGTGGTCCGGTCAATGTCGAGCACCACGCCGCACAGCCGGACATCGCCGGTCGCCGGGTGGAGCCGGACCGGAACCATCTCAATCATCCGGCGCAGAGAATGGTCCGAATTCATGCCCAGAACCGATTCGAACGCGCCACACATGCCGGCATCGGTGATATAGGCCGTTCCGCAGGGCAGAATCCGCTCATCCGCGGTCTGGACGTGGGTGTGGGTGCCGAGTACCGCCGACACCTTGCCGTTGAGGTACCAGCCCATGCCCTGCTTCTCCGCGGTCGCTTCGGCGTGGAAGTCGACGATGATTACTGCGGCCGACCGGTGCATCTCCTCGACCACGGGCAGCACCCGGCGGAACGGGCAGTCGAGCGGCTTAAGGAAGACGCGGCCCAGCAGGTTGATGATGCCGACCGGAGTTCCGGCGCAGTCGAAAGTCGCTGCGCCGTGCCCGGGTGCCTCGATCGGGTAGTTGAGCGGCCGGAGCAGGCGGTGCTCCGAGGCGATGAAGGGCCATCCTTCTTTTCGGTCGTAGATGTGGTCTCCACCGGTCAGGCAGTCGACTCCTGCTTTGTACAGAGGCTCGGCCAGTCTGGGCGTGATGCCGTACCCGGCCGCGGCGTTCTCACCGTTGGCTACGACGAGGTCCGCGCCCAGCTCCTTGCGCAGGCCGGGCAGGGCCTGCTCCACCGCCTTGCGGCCCGGCTCGGCACAGATGTCGCCCAGGAAAAGGACGCGCAGCGGCCGAGTCTTGGCCGGCGGCGCGTCGCTCGACCGCTCGGCCACCGGGTCACGGGGCTCGCCGTTTATCTCAGTGGGCATACTCCACCGCTCGCGTCTCACGGACCACCGTCACCTTTATCTGACCCGGGTACTTCAGTTCGGTCTGAATCTTGGCGGCGATTCGTGCCGCCAGGTCGGATGTGTCGGCATCGGTGACCTTATCCGGCTCGACGA
>CAZQFS010000083.1:0-13407 GCA_964592755.1 uncultured bacterium
TCGGCTGGCCTCCCGCCTCGGGTCTGGGCTTGTCGTAGATATCCAGCCGCCCGAACTAGAAACCAGGGTGGCCATCCTTAAACAGAAGGCGGCAGCCGAGCGATTTGAGATTCCTGCTGATGTAGCCTGTTACGTTGCGACCAGAGTCAAATCCAGCGTCCGCCAGCTCGAGGCGTGCCTCGTCAGGCTGATGGCGATCGCATCACTCGCCGGGCGTTCCATCACGGTCGAGCTGGCCGCTCAATCGCTGAAGGACATTATCAGAGAAGACCGTGTTGCAGACCCGAAGCTCATTGTCGCCGCTTGCGCATCAGCCTATGGCTTGAGCCCTGCTGACTTGGCCAGCGGTCGCCGCACTAAACATGTAGCCCTGGCGCGCCAAGTCGCCATGTACCTTATGCGCGCATCTCTCGGTCTTTCCCTGAAGGAAATTGGCTCCTATTTTGGTGGGAAAGACCACACAACTGTCATGCACGGCGTCGCCAAAGTGAAAGATATGAAGGCTAGGGACCAATCCTTCGCAGCTCATCTAGAGGGACTAACTAAGGCGATAAGCCGGGGATGAGTGGCTGACAAGGACGTAAACAACACCTCAACGGCCAAGCGTTGACAGCCGTTGCACGCGACGTCCACGTCCGGTAACAAGCATATCTCATTGTATTATCAATATTTATAACACTGCCCACACTGCTCACACCATCAACAACATTGTTTCTTATTATTCAGGCCATGTGGCGTAATCTCGGCCTGTGGTTTTGTAACTAGAACTGTTGTTAGTAGATAATGCGCTTCTGCGTCTTCGCGGCAGCGCAGGCTAATTGGCCTACGAACAGCGTGTTGGGACTACAATTTGAGCCATGTGGCGCTGTAGTTACGCAAGGCGTTGACAGTGTAAACCAATCGGCTATATTTAGCAGTACCCGCCCGCCATGCCAGCGAAGCTAAGCGAGAACCCAGACTACGGCTTCTGTGTCGGTCGTGTCCGTTTTCTCGAGAGCAGGCTGCTTAATGGCAGTGACTACGATCGGCTGGTCCGCGCCGAGGGCGAAAAGGGCATGACTGCAGCCCTGTGCGAGACGCGCTACGGGTGTTTTGTCGGCCAGGACCAGGGGTTGGCCGACGTTGACGCGATGCTTGACCAAGCCGACAGCGTTAATGTCGCATTCCTGCGCGAGTGCTGCTTGGACCCGTGGCTGCTGACCTTCATGGAGCTGAGGTTCGATGTTCACAATCTGAAGGTGCTGATGAAGCGCAGGCTCAGCGGAGACACGGGAGAGCAGGCCTCTTTCTCCAAGACGGGAGCACTGAGTGCCGACGATTTGGCAGGTGTCTTCACTGGCAACGTAGAGGGACGGGCCCAGTGGGCAGTCACCGTGTGGCGCGAGGTCGAGGGCTCATACGGGGCTGACCGCGACCCATCGGTCGTGGATACAATACTGGACCGGGCCCTGCAAAGGCAACAGATGAGCGCCGCACGCCGCAGCGCATTCTTGCGCGGGTACCTTGCAGTACACGCGGATGCCGAGAACATCCGCACCTTCTTCAGGGCGCGTCTGCTTGGCGAAGGACAGGGGCTGTTCAACGCAGCCTTCCTCCCCGGCGGAGAGGTTGGCAAGGAAGAACTTGACTTGTATGTCAAAGGCGACAGCTCGGAGGTCGCGAGGCATTTCGCCCCCACCGCGTTCCGTGCGTACATTGATGAGGGCATCAGCGGTCTCAACCGCGGGTCCTTGCTGCGAATGGAAAAACTGGGCCGCGAAATGGAACTTGCCTACCTGCGGGGCGCAAGGCATGCGGTGTTTGGGCACGAGCCGGTGGTCGCATTCCACTTACTGTGGGAGAACGAGATAAGGAATGTCAGAGGGCTCTGTGCCGGCAAGCGAGCGGGGCTGGCCGAGGCAGATCTCCGAGACTTTATCGCTTATGCCAGCTGACGGTCAGGGACGCGTAGCCGTAGCCGGGCCGCCGGACCTCATCGTGGCGTTTCGGGCCTGCGGTTTAGACACACACCCGGTCAGGCCTGGTCCCGAAGCGGAGTCCCGCGTGGAGGAGTTGCTGCGGCGAGGATACCACGTTGTGTTCTTCACGGCCGACTTGGCGCCATTTCTGGCCCGGCTGCTGGCGAGACACAGTCGGAGAGCGCTTCCCTGTCTGACAGAGCTACCGCTGGCCAGCGGCGGGGCCGGGGCGGAGCGGATGCGGTCGATAGTCAAGCGCGCGGTCGGTGCCGACGTACTCGGGACTTCGGGAGAGGAGAAAGAGTAATGCTCGAGGAAAGAACCGGAACCATCGTCAAGGTCTCGGGCCCACTGGTGGTTGCCGAGGGGATGGCTGGTTCCAAGATGTACGATGTCGTAAAAGTGTCGGAGCAGCGGCTCATAGGGGAGATCATCGAGCTGCGGGGCGACCGCGCCTCGATTCAGGTCTACGAAGAGACAGGAGGAATCGGCCCGGGTGAGCCGGTCTTTCCGTCCCGTGCGCCGCTCTCGGTCGAGCTCGGCCCGGGCCTGCTCGAATCTATCTACGACGGAATCCAACGGCCGCTGGAAACGGTGAGAAGCCAGGTCGGCGACTTCATTACCCGCGGCGTGGAGGCGCCGGGGCTGAATCGTCAGAAACGGTGGCTGTTTGAGCCGGTGCGCCGTGCCGGCGACACCGTGGGACCTGGCGATGTAGTCGGAGAGGTGCAGGAAACCGTCCTGGTGCGCCACCAGATAATGGTTCCGCCCGGGGTATCGGGCAGGCTGGTTGAGATACGCCCCGGAGAGTTCCTAGTCACGGACGCAGTGGCAACGCTTGAAACAGCCGACGGGCGGAAAGAACTGACGATGCTGCAACGCTGGCCGGTCCGGCGTCCACGTCCCGCGCGGCGCAAACTGGCGCCGACGCAGCCGCTGGTAACCGGGCAGCGCGTCATAGATACGTTCTTTCCGATTGCCAATGGCGGAACCGCCTGTGTGCCCGGTCCGTTTGGCTCGGGCAAGACCGTTATTCAACACCAGTTCGCGAAGTGGTCGGATGCTCAGGTCGTCGTCTTTGTTGGCTGCGGGGAGCGAGGCAACGAGATGACCGACGTCTTGATGGAGTTTCCGGAACTAAATGACCCGCGCAGCGGCGAGCCGTTGATGAAGCGGACCGTGCTGATTGCCAATACGTCGAACATGCCGGTCGCCGCCCGGGAGGCATCGGTCTACACCGGCATTACGATCGCCGAGTACTTCCGCGACATGGGTCTGCCGGTGGCGCTACAGGCCGACTCGACGTCGCGCTGGGCCGAGGCGATGCGCGAAATATCGGGCCGCATGGAGGAGATGCCAGGCGAGGAAGGCTACCCTGCTTATCTTGCGACGCGCATCGCCGAGTTTTACGAACGAGCCGGTCGGGTTGTCTGCCTTGGCGTGGGCGCGGACGGACAGGAACGGGAAGGGGCCCTTACAGTCGTGGGGTCGGTGTCACCTCCGGGGGGCGACCTTAACGACCCGGTAGTCCAGTCCACGCTGCGCGTGGTCAAGGTCTTCTGGTCGCTTGAGGACAAGCTCGCTTTCCGGCGGCACTTTCCGGCGATATCCTGGCTCAACTCCTACTCCTTGTACTCGAGCACGCTGGCTGAGGCGATGAACAGGCTTGCGGGGACCGAGTTTGCCGGCGAGGCGTCGCGCGCCATGGCGCTACTGGAACAGGAGGCGGCACTTGAGGAAATCGTCCGGCTCGTCGGCAAGGACACGCTGTCGCCGCAGGACAGGCTGACGCTCGAAGTTGCCCGGAGCATCCGCGAGGACTTCCTGCACCAGAACGCTTTCCACGAGGTAGACACGTATGCCTCGCTCGCCAAGCAGGCGCGGATGCTGTCTGCGATACTACGCTTCCACGACCTCGCCCGCCAGGCGCTGGAGCACGGCGCGGATGCAAATGAGCTGGAACAGTTGCCGGTTCGCGAGCGGCTGGCGCGAATGAAGTACCTGGCCGAGCACGAAGCCGGGGATGTCATCGCCGACATCGTGCGCCAACTCGAACGCGAGCTGCCCGGTGCCCGGACATCGTCGGCAGCCACGGAGGCACCGTGATCAGAGAATACCAGACCGTCGCCTCGATCGCCGGACCACTCTTGCTTGTTGAAGGAGTAAGCGGCGTCAAGTACCAGGAACTGGTACAGATTACCCTGCCGACCGGAGAGAAACGCCGCGGTCAAACCCTGGAGGTTGAAGGTGACCGGGCCCTGATTCAGGTGTTCGAAGGGACGACAGGCCTTGACGTTCCTAACGTCAGGGTCAGGTTTCTCGCGCGGGGAATCATGGCCGACCTGTCGCCCGAGATACTGGGGCGGGTGTTCGACGGCTTGGGTCGCCCGCGTGACCAGGGCCCGCCGGTGATTCCTGAGCAGCGGCGCGACATAAACGGCGCGCCGATGAATCCCTGCGCGCGGGAGTATCCCAACGAGTTCATCCAGACCGGGATATCTTCTATTGATGGCCTGAATACGCTGGTGCGAGGGCAGAAGCTGCCGATATTCTCTGGTTCCGGCCTGCCGCACAACCGGCTTGCCGCCCAAGTCGTCCGCCAGGCCCGAGTCCTTGGCGGTACGAGTCAGTTCGCGGTCGTATTTGCGGCCATGGGAATCACGTTCGAGGAGGCCGAGTACTTCATCCAGGAATTCACGCGCTCGGGGGCGATCGAACGCACGGCGGTGTATCTGAACCTTGCCGACGAGCCGGCCATCGAGCGCATCGCGGCACCGCGCACGGCGCTGACCGCCGCCGAGTATCTGGCGTTCGAACTGGGGATGCACGTGCTGGTTGTTCTCACCGACATGACAAACTACTGCGAGGCGCTCAGGGAAATAGCCGCAGCCCGGAAGGAGATTCCGGGTCGACGCGGGTTCCCCGGCTATCTGTACACGGACTTGTCCTCGGTCTACGAGAGATGCGGCCGGATTAAGGGGCGACCGGGCTCAATCACCATGATGCCGGTTCTGACCATGCCCGAAGACGACAAGACGCATCCGATTCCGGACCTCACCGGCTACATCACCGAGGGTCAGATTATTCTGTCGCGCGCAATGTACCGGCGCAAGGTGTCGCCGCCGGTGGACGTTCTGCCGAGCCTTTCCCGGCTCAAGGACAAGGGTATCGGCAGGAACAAGACCCGGGAGGACCACGCCGACCTGTTCAATCAGCTCTACGCCTGTTATGCCCGAGGCAAAGAGGCTGAGGAGCTGCAGGTCATTCTTGGCGAGGCGGCCCTGGCCGAGATGGACCGTGTCTATCTCCGATTTGCGCGGTTGTTCGAAGAACGCTACGTATCGCAGGGGGAGAACGAGAACCGGACGATAGAGCAGACGCTTGACCTGGGCTGGGAGCTCCTCGGCATGTTTCCCCGCACCGAGCTCAAGCGTGTGCGAGGTGAGTACTTAGAGCGCTACCACCGCCCGGCGGCGGAAGGATAGCGACCGAGCACAGCCCGGTGTAGGGCAGACCGCGGTTATGAACGAACTCCGCTACCGCGGCGTCTTGTTTGACCTCGACGGGACCCTCTTGGACTCTGGGGCAGACTTGGTCCGTACGGTGCGATACGCACTGCAGCAGGTCGTTTCTGCTGAGCCGCCCGACGAGGAAGACATCCTCATGCTGGTCGGCCTACCCCTGGAGACAATACTGAGCAGGCTCGGGTACCCTGCCGATGAGGTCCAGACAAACCGGTTCGTAACCGCGTACCGGGAGCACTTCCTTCGGCACGGCACCGACAGCACCAGGCCGTTCCCTCATGTTGTGCCCGTGCTTGAGCGACTGAAAGAGCTCGGGGTGCGCCTTGGGGTCGTCACGACCAAACACCAGAGCCAGGCCGAGGTAGTTCTCGACCGGTGCGGCCTTGATGGGGTGTTCGACTACGTTCACGGTCATCTTGACGGGCGAAGGCACAAACCTCACCCAGAGCCAGTCATCGTGGCGTCGGGGAAGCTGGGCCTGGCGGTCCGCGACGTGCTGATGGTCGGCGACACCGAGCTGGACATTGAGTCAGGCCGAGCGGCCGGGGCGGCGACCTGCGGCGTCACCTACGGTTTCCGTCCTGTCGCACTGCTTCACCAAATGCGCCCCGACTACCTGCTCCGGGACGTCCGCGACCTGGTTGCAATTGTAGCTGGCGCCGAGCGGTAGCGGTGCCGGTTGCTTCAGGATGAGCCTCAGCTCGTCTTGTTGCCAGGCCAGACTTGGGCTGCCATCGGTCTTACGGGCAGGTTAGTTGTGTGAATCAGCGCGGTGGTTTGGAGTAGGTTTCTGGTGAGGCAATGCAGATGGTTGACGCCGGGCAGATTCTGTGGTATTATTTGGACGAGCAGAGGACACCGAATGCGCACACGTAGCCTTCTCATGTCAATCGAACCTGAAGAGGTTCGTAGGCGCACAGGCGGATTCTGCTCGCCTATCCTAAAAAAGAGAGGAGGTGACTCCAAATGAAGAATAAGGGCTTTACCCTGATCGAGCTACTGGTGGTCATCCTGATCATCGGTATCCTCCTTGCCCTCATCATCCCGAACTTCGTGCTGTTCCAGGAGCGCGCTCGCCGCAGCTCAGTGAAGAACAACATGCACGTTGTTCAGACGGCGCTCGAGGCTTACTCCGTGGACCACTTCGGAAACTACCCGAACGCTGACGTGTCGTGGGAGGCAGAGGAAGACGGCGGCATCAACCACTGGTTCCCCGGTGGTGACCCGGTGGGCATCGACGGTGAGTTCAAGTATGGCAACTTCCCGGTGAATCCTTACACTGGTCGGCGGTACAACATCGACGACATCGACATGGACTACGAGAGTTTCATCGGCGAGATCGAGGTCGGCATGGCGGCGCAGACGCGCGGCGACGACCCCGAGTGTCCGTACCTTGATGCGAGCGTCGAGTTCACGGGCGGCATCGGAATCATGACCGCGGTCCTTGAGATCGCCGGTGATGAAATCCCGGTGGAGTACGGCATCTTCGGACACGGCCGCGACTATTCGCAGCCGATGTACGACCTTGACCCGTACGCCGAGTCGCCTGACGATACCGACTACTGGATCTTCTTCGTCCTGCACAACTAGTCGGTTTCCGACTCATCTGGTGGGGCACCTCGGTGCCCCACCGCTTTTTCGGCGCGGCCCTGCCGTGCCGGGCGGAGTTGACCGGCCTGTGCCGGCGTCTACAATGGACGTGAATCGGTCAGAGACAGCATGATACACCCCCCTGCCAACACCACATCGAAAGCGGCTCATCTGGTGCGTCTGGCGAGCAGGGTCGGGCCGGCGCTCGTTGTCTCGCTGGCTACCGTGGCCGCGCTTGCGAGCCTGTCCGGTTCAGACACGGTGCAACGCGCTGCCGGTGCATGCTGGTTCGTCGGTGCCGCGGTGCTGGCCGGGCTCGCCGCTCTGGTCGCGGCCGCAGTTCTGCTCGGGCAGCGCCGACCAGCCGCAGCCCTGCCGCACATCGGTTTCGTGCTCGGGCTTGCCAGCGTGATACTCAGCCAGAACGGTCGGCCGGGCGGATACCTGTTCCTGCCGGCGCAGGGAGGTGGCAGAGATTACTGCCTGAGCCAGGACCGCACGCGGCTGATTGAGCAGCCCCTCCGCGTGGTGCTTGACTCGGTCGGCACGCGCCACCGCCGGGGATTCAGGCCAGGGCCGGTGGCCTTTGTCCGGGGCAGTGCCGGCCGGCAGCAGCTCACCGCATCGCTGGCCTATAACCGCACTTTGGCTTGTGCCGGGTATCGGCTGGCCCTGTCTCGCGTCGTCGCGGCCGGGTTTCTCGACGAGTATGAGCTGGTGGTGGACAGCAGTGAGTTCCTGCTGCTGCACAACCAGCGCATCGTACCCCGACCGGGCCTGGACGTGTGGAGCTTTGACTTCGACGCTGAGCAGCAGAAAGTCGGCTTGCTTGTGAATCGGACCCGGCAGTGGCTCTCGGTAGGGGACTCAGCAACGGTTGAGGGCGCGTGGCTCAAGCTGACTGCGGCTTCGTTCACCCCGACGCCCGGCGCCATCTTCTCTGTCGCCGATGTACGCCTGCGGCCGGTGCTTTTCATCGGGTTCGCGCTGATGCTTGCAGGTCTGGTGCTCGTGCTCGGCAGAAAGGAAGGGCCGTGACCGGCCTTGGTCTGCTTCACCTTGGGCTCGGGTCCTACCTTGCCGCCGCGCTGCTGGCAGCGAGGCGCCGGGCCCGGAGAGCAACGCCCGCCTTGTCGCTTTCCAGTATCGTGCTCACAGTGCTCGGGCTCGGGCTGCACCTCGCCTTTGTGGTCCTGCGTGCCGCGGCGACCGGGTTTCTGCCCTTTGCCTCTCGCTTCGAGGCGCTGGTGCTTTTTGCCCTCGCGGTCCAGGCAACGGGTCTGGTTGTCTACTCGACCACGCGCCAGAACTCGGTCAAGGCGGGCACCGACCTGCTCAGCACCGCGCTGCTGGCCGGTGCGATCCTGCCGGTCGGATTCCATCCTGTCACCGAGCTGAATCCGATGCTCGACAGCCCGTGGTTTGCCGTGCACATCCTGGCCGCGTTTTGCGGGTACGGATGCTTCTCTGCCGGCCTGGTCTGGAGCCTCGTCCATCTGTTCGACCGGACCCTTGACGCTGCCCCGGCAGTGCCGCGGCGGCTGGCCTTGTCCGGCCTGTTCCTGCTGGGCACCGGCATCCTGACCGGTGCTGCCTGGGCGGATAGCGCCTGGGGCACTTACTGGAACTGGGACCCCAAGGAGTCATGGGCGCTCCTGACGTGGAGCATCATGCTGGTCTACGTTCACCATCGGTCCGGTCGGCTCCGCGACGTGCTCTTCTTCGGCCTCACTTTTGTCGCGATGATGTTCACCTTTGTCGGCATCAACCTGCTCAAGTGGGGTTTGCACCGGTACTGATTGACGCCGGCACGCAGGCCCGGTATCCTCAGTAACACCCTTGAAGAGCATCGCCCTGACCCTTGAACGACTCGGCCGCCTGTACGACAAGCTGCTCGAACTCCGAACAGGGCGCAGTATCTACCTGGTCGGAGGCACGATTCGTGACCTGCTGATGGGCCGGGAGCCGACCGACTTTGACTTCGCCGTCTCTGGTTCCGGGCTTGAGTTTGCCCGCCGGTTCGCCCGCAAGGTGCGCGGCCGGCTGGTGGTCCTGTCTGAGCCGGACGACGAGGCACGCGTGGTCTATCACCGGCAACTGGTGTTCGACTTCAACGGATTCGGCGACAAGACCATCGAACACGACCTGCAGCGCCGGGACTTCACCGTCAATGCGCTGGCCGCGGAGATAGACCACGGTACGCCCGGCCCGGTCATTGACCTGTTCAGAGGCCAGGAAGACATCAAGGCGTGCGTCCTCAGGCCCGTCTCCGCGGAGTCGCTCCGCCTCGACCCGCTACGTCTTCTCCGGGCCATCCGCTTCGCCCTGGAGCTGGGCTTCGAGGTCGCGCCCGCAGTTTACGAGCAGGCGCGTGCCGTCACCTTGCGCGAAACAGCGGCCGAGCGCATCGGTGCCGAGCTGCTCCGCATCATGGAGCGCCCAGGCTCTTACCCGTTCATCCTGCGGCTCTTTGAACTCGGTCGTCTGCAGGAGATTCTCCCTGAACTGCAGCCGGTGTTCGACGACCCGGGGTTGCGCGAGCACACGTTCCAGACCTACTACAAGATAGAGGAACTCATCGCCCGCCCCGGTTTCTTCGTTCGCTACGAACCGGAATGGAGCGCATACTTCGAGGAGCCGAGAGAGAAAGCAGAGCCGGTCGAGACCCCGCCGGAACCGTCCGTCAATAATCGTCCTGCTCCTGTGCCGCATCGCCGCGCCCTGCTCAAGCTCGCCGGGCTGGTTCACGACATCGCCAAGCCAGAGACCAGGTTCATAAACACCGACGGCGAGGTTCACTTCTACGGCCACGACAGCCTGGGCGCACGAATCGTCGGCCGCCTGGCACGCGAACGGCTGCGGCTGTCCCGGGCCCAGACCGCAATGCTCAAGGCGCTGACGGCCGAGCACATGCGGCTCCACCTGCTCGCGACCGCTCCGGACCTGACCGACCGGGCAATCAGGCGCTACTTCCACGACCTGGGGAGCGAGGCGCTGGGCCTGATGATTCTATGCGTGGCCGACGGCTGGGCAACGGCCGGGCGCACCGCACACCTTGAGGAAACCATTGCGCGGATGATAGGTCAGAAGCGGGCCGAAGATGCCAGGCGCCGCGTCAAACGTCTCGTGACCGGCGACGACCTGATTGCGCTGGGCATGAAACCCGGGCCGTCGTTCAAGGTGATTCTGGAGGAATTAGAGAACCTGCAGCTTGAAGGGAGAATAACCTCCAAAGAGCAGGGTATCGAGTATCTGAAGGCCCACTTGACCGGTCTGGAGGCAACGGCCAAGCCCCGGTGACCCGCCGATGATAAGCAGCCGTTCGCCTTCCGTCACCTGTCACCCGTCATTCGTCTACGGCCCGGTTCCGAGTCGCCGGCTCGGGCTTTCCCTGGGCATCAACATCATTCCACACAAGACCTGCACGCTTGACTGCATCTACTGTCAGTGCGGCCGCACAACCAACAAGACGCGGCAGCGAAGGTCTTTCTACCCGGCCGATGAAGTGGTCGCTCAGGTGCGCGACGCTGTGCGACGTTCGCGTCCGTCATACCTCACTTTCTCAGGCGAGGGCGAGCCGACGCTCAACCGCGACATTGGACGGCTCATCCGTCGGCTCAAGGCGGAGTTCTCCATCCCGGTCGCAGTCATAACCAACTCGACTTTGATGCCCGACCCTCAGGTTCGACGAGACCTTTATGCTGCCGACCTGGTCGTCCCCTCGCTCGATGCCGCCGACCAGCGCACCTTTGCCCGGGTCGACCGATGTCATCAACGCTTGTCCGTTGCAGACATCATCGAAGGCCTGGTCCAGTTCCGGCGCTACTACCGCGGCAGGCTCTGGCTGGAGATAATGCTCGTCAAGGATGTTAATGACTCGGTCGAGCATCTGACAAAACTGCGTCGTGCTGCCGAGCGCATCCGCCCGGACCGAATTCATCTAAACACCGTGGTTCGGCCTCCGGCCGAAACATGGGCCCGACCCCTGTCGCAGGACGACTTGGAACAGATTCGGTTGCTTTTCGGCCCGGATGCAGAAATTGCATCATCGTCTGTTCCGTGTCGGCGGGCGCGACGGCGCGGCGACCCGGCGCAGGCCGTGGTTGCGCTGGTCTCGGGCCGACCGGTGACCGAGCAAGATGCCGCCCGGTGCGTGGGGTTCACGCCGGAACGGTTGCGTCCAACCCTTGAGCGGCTTGTGCGCGATGGCCGCATCCGGCGGGTCGCTTACCAGGGCAAGGTCTACTTTGAGGCGGCTCAGGTCCAAGGGCAAGGGCGGAAACGACCAACGGCCAGGCATCAATGACCGTCAGCGAGCTGCGCCCGCGCGGCGCCGCTGTCCGGTCGGTCGGTGTGGGCGAGCCTCCGCAGTCGGTACACTGTCTTGTCGTCATCGCTGGTCCTGAGTCACTCGGCTTGGTGCTAGACCCCGGACAGCAGCCCGCGCCGGCCTGACAGCAGCGGGTCCACGCGCTACCCGGTGTGTCCGGCCGCACCTCGGGCGACCGGCACAACCTGCCGGCGAGCTTCGACCGGTTCCGGATCGCGAGCTTCGCCTTCTACAACGACACCCTGCCCGGTCTCAAGGAGTTCTCGCGCATCCTCGAGCGCAGCCGCGGCCAATGGACGGTCCTGCTCCACGATCATGTACTTGACCCGGACGCGCCCGAACTGGTGACCATGGCCCGGCACAACGTGGTTCACACCTACTCGGTTACGCCGCTGACCTTCGGTCGGCAGTTGCGCCTTGCCCGCAACAGCGGAGCCTGGATTGCGCCGCTGGAAGACGTAGGCCGTTACCTGCTGCAGCTTCGGCAGGCAAAGCTCAACCTGCGCCAGTCCGAGCGGTCCGCCACGCTCAGAGTCGACGTTCCGGATAACGGGCTGCCGCTCGTGCCGATGACGGTCGTGCTCGACCTGCCGTGGCGCCGGGTCGCGGTGTCCGGCTCGGCAAACGACGGCGTCTACTCGCTCTATGCCGGCCGCCTGCTGCTTGATTTTCTACCCGGCCAGGACTTCACCCTCAGCCACCTCGCAGGCGGCACTGCGGCTGACTAGGCTGGCCCGCGCTAATGCGGCATCCCGCCCGCAAGCAGACAGGCGCGCTTCTATGACGCCCTGACCAACCCGTTCGTCGGCGCGAAGGTTGAGGGCGGTCGGGGTTAATCAACCTGATGCGCATCAAGTCGCGGTGCTGCACCGGCGGCGAATTCCCTAAGTTCCAGAAGGACAGCGACCTGACCGAGCCCCTGTCGAACCGGACTGGCAAGAGCAGGTGAACCGCTGAACTCGCTGGCGAGCCGGCCAAGTCAGAGACCGAGTCGCGCCTGCGCGTCTTTCACCTCACCCCCGTCTTCCCTCCTCCTTCCTCAATCCTGTCCTCAACTAGGTCTGGCCCTGGTAACGATGTCCTGGCTCACCGACCAACGATACATGACAGCGGCCCGCCCACGCAGTCCAGCGGCAATAGTCTCGCAATGCGTCCCCGGAATTCCTCATCCATCTCCCTTGCTCGTGAGAGGGAAAGGGTTAGGGTGACGCCGGCGTATTACGTCGTGCGCAGCGCGTCAGGCGTGCAACCGGCTCGCCGGTTGCACGGACGGACGGACAGACAGAATTCTCTCATAGAGCAACAGACAATCCGACTGGCGTAGCCCGAATTCGCGGACCGGCCGGTCACCTGCCGCTCGCGTGGCAGGGCAGCGCGCGGCGGCCTGCACCGCCCTCTATACCGCATCGCAGGCCGCGGATGAGGCCGGTCACCGCCGCGGACCTTTGCCGGAAAGAAAGGAGATGACTGCATAACGACAACATCCAACGCGCCTACACCTCGAACGAACGCCTGCATTGTGCTCGCGGTGATTCTGCTCTCGTGCTGGTGGAGTCCTGTCGCGGCGCAACAAGGCAACGCTGGGAGCGTCAACGCGAAGGTCACGCTACTCCAGATGCAACTGAGCGAGATAAACAGACAGATCGACCAGGCAGAGCTCGAGCTGCGCTCGGTAGGTGACTTCAATTGGGCGTGCTGCTTCGGCTGGAATCTCTTTGCACCTATCGGTACGGTGATGTGGTGGCTCACAGATGTGCAGCCCAGGAACGACAAGAAGAGAGAGCTGAGGAACACAATCAGCCGACTGCAGTCCGAGAAGCAAAGCCTGCAGGCTCAGATAATGATGTTGCAGAGGGAGAAGTAGCCACGCGTAGGTTCGTGCCCTCGATACCGATGTCCAGCTCTACACGAGGCGCCTATGCAGTGACCTGGAGGGGCTGGATGCCTGCATTCACGACTGGCCATGGTAATTCGGGGGATACCCAATTCGGGGGACAGGTAATTC
>CAZQFS010000084.1:0-13401 GCA_964592755.1 uncultured bacterium
TCGCTGGCGACCGGGAGCCGGAGAACGACACGCTGACCGGGGAGGTCTATGTCGGGCGCCGAATCGACGCTGCGGCAGTGGCGATTGTTGTGCCAACCGACACGGTCGACTCCGGTGCAGTCGTAAGCCCTCGGGCCAGGGTCACAAACCTGGGCACCAGCACCGCACTGGTCCCGGTCAGACTGACAATTGACACGGGCTACAGCGACACTGCCAGCACCACGGTCGCACCCGGCGAGACCGCAACCGTCAGCTTTACCGCCTGGACCGCCTCGCCCGTCGGCCTGCTGGCCGTCCGCTGCTCAACCAGCCTGGCCGGCGATGAGAATCCGGTGAATGATACTGCTGGAAGCGTAGTGGTAGTACGGCATTCTGTGGATGCAGCGGTGACTGCTCTCGTGGCTCCGCTGGGCGTGGTCGAATCTGGTGCTGTAGTCACGCCGTGTGCAGTCGTGACCAACCTGAGCACACGGACGGCATTCATCCCGGTCTCCATGCGTATTGGAGACGACTACTTCCAAGGCAACGAGGTCATACTCGGGCCGGGCACTTCAGACACAGTCTCGTTCCCAGACTGGACAGCCTCGCCGTTGGGCTGGCAGACAGTCCGTTGCTCAACCGGGCTGGCCGGCGACCAGCACCCGGAGAACGACCAGATGCTCGATTCGGTGCTCGTGACAACCACGGTTGATGCCGCGGCAGTGTCCATCATCGCACCTTCGGGCACGCTCGACTCCGGCCGAACGGTAACTCCGGTCGTTGAGATAGCCAACCACTCAACAAGCGCTCAATCCATACCCGTGATTCTGACCATCGGTGCCGACTACACCGAAACCGTATACAAGTTCCTGCCCGGCAATTCGTCCGACACGGTGCAGCTCCCCGACTGGACTGCCCTGACCCTCGGCGTTCATGTGGTACGCTGTTCAGTAGCCCTTGCCGGCGACACATTCCCGGCCAATGACACGGTGTCGACGATGGTCGAAGTGATAGCCCGGGTTGACGCGGGCGTGACCGCGATCCTTGCACCAGTGGGGCCGGTTGATTCCGGCTCGCTCGTGGTGCCGACCGCTAGGGTCGTGAACAACTCCATAAGCGGCAAGGTCGTGCCGGTCAGTCTCCACATCGGCAGTTTCTACGCTGACGTGCGGAGCAAGTACCTGTTGCCAGGGCAGGAGGATACGGTTCTGTTTGCGGACTGGATGGCGAATGAATTGGGCATGCATCCGGTTCGGTGTTCAGTAGCGCTGCCAGGCGACGAGAATCCGGAGAATGACACGCTGAGTGCGACAGCTACTGTCCGCGTCAGGACTGATATTGCCGCCGTGGCCGTCCTCTCACCGTCCGGCAGTGTGGATTCAGGCTCGGTTGTCACGCCGCGGGCGCTGGTTCGGAATCTGGGCAGTCGGCCCGAGAACGTACCAGTGCACCTGTTCGTGTCCGATGGATACCATGAGTCAACCTCGGTTGCTGTCCTGCCCGAGTCGAACGCAGTAGCCGCGTTCCCGGACTGGACCGCGGCTCAGGTCGGCAGGTTCACCGTCACATGCTCCACGGCGCTGGCGAGCGACTCAAATCCGGAAAACGATACTGCGCGGGCTGTGGTGCTGGTCGGACACCGCCATGACGTGGGATGCTACCTTGTCCTCGCGCCGACCGGGACGGTAGATTCTGGTACGTCAGTAGTCCCTCGCGCGATGGTAACGAACTACGGGACCGCAGCGGAAGACGTGCCGGTGCGGATGAGAATCGGCTCAAGCTACGATGAACTGCGTTCGCTTACACTCGCTCCGGGTGAGTCCCTGACGGTCTCTTTTGCACTCTGGTCCGCCAGCCCTTCGGGTATGCTTGCGGTGCGCTGTTCAACCGAGCTGGAGAATGACACGCTGACCGGTAATGACTTGGCAGCCGATTCGGTGCTAGTCGTGAGCCGGACGGACGCGGCAGTCGCGGCAATTGTTGGTCCGACCGGGATGGTGGATTCGGGAACCTGGGTCACCCCTCGTGCCGTGGTGGAGAATCGAGGTACAGGTCTGGCTCTGGTCCCGGTGCTGATGTGGATTGGCGCCGACTACTTCGAAACCAACGAGGTGATGCTGGGCCCGGGCGAGTCTGACACTGTCTCCTTTGCGGCCTGGGTTGCGTCGCCCCTGGGGTGGCAGGGCGTGCGCTGTTCAACCGCCCTGTCCGGCGATGCCGTCCCGGAGAACGACCAGATGCTCGATTCGGTGCTCGTGACAACCACGGTTGATGCCGCGGCAGTGTCCATCATCGCACCTTCGGGCACGCTCGACTCCGGCCGAACGGTAACTCCGGTCGTTGAGATAGCCAACCACTCAACAAGCGCTCAATCCATACCCGTGATTCTGACCATCGGTGCCGACTACACCGAAACCGTATACAAGTTCCTGCCCGGCAATTCGTCCGACACGGTGCAGCTCCCCGACTGGACTGCCCTGACCCTCGGCGTTCATGTGGTACGCTGTTCAGTAGCCCTTGCCGGCGACACATTCCCGGCCAATGACACGGTGTCGACGATGGTCGAAGTGATAGCCCGGGTTGACGCGGGCGTGACCGCGATCCTTGCACCAGTGGGGCCGGTTGATTCCGGCTCGCTCGTGGTGCCGACCGCTAGGGTCGTGAACAACTCCATAAGCGGCAAGGTCGTGCCGGTCAGTCTCCACATCGGCAGTTTCTACGCTGACGTGCGGAGCAAGTACCTGTTGCCAGGGCAGGAGGATACGGTTCTGTTTGCGGACTGGATGGCGAATGAATTGGGCATGCATCCGGTTCGGTGTTCAGTAGCGCTGCCAGGCGACGAGAATCCGGAGAATGACACGCTGCTGGCCTGGACCGTGGTGCGCGTACGTCTTGACGCTACGGTGCTGGAGATAAATGCGCCGGCCGGGGTGGTTGATTCCGGTCTGCTGGTGACCCCAAAGGCGTTGGTTGCGAACCAAAGCGCCCGCGAAGAGACATTCTGGGTGTACATGATGGTGAGCACCGGGTACGAGGAGTCTACGCTGGTGACGCTCGCTGCAGGTGCGACTGGGGCGGTAACTTTCCCGGACTGGTCAGCGTCGCCGGTGGGAACCTGGGATGTAACCTGTTGGACCGGGCTCGCGGGTGACGTCGAGCCAGGAAACGACACGTGCCGCGGTTGGGTTGAGGTAGGTTCAAGGCATGACGTGGGATGCTGCTACATCGTTGCCCCAACCGGCGTCATGGACTCGGGCACGGCGGTGTTGCCGCGGGCCGCGGTGGCGAACTGGGGCCTGGGTAGTGAATTGGTGCCGGTGCGGATGAGAATCGAGCCTGACTACTTCGATGAGCGGGTGGTGGAGGTAAGTCCGGGCGACACGGTCGTGGTGGCGTTTTCGGAGTGGAACGCAGGTAGAGTCGGGGTGGCGGCGGTGCGGTGTTCAACCGCGCTGGAGAATGATACGCTGACCGGCAATGACCTGGCAACCGATTCGGTGTGGGTTGTTAATCGTCCGGACGTAGCGGTGACCGACCTGTATGCGCCGAGCGGCCAGGTTGAGTCCGGGGCGGTTGTGGTTCCGCTGGCCCGGGTGTGCAACTACAGCGCGGGGCCGGTGCTGGTGCCGGTGCGGATGCGGATTGGTGAAACCTATGATGTCCTGCGCACCAAGCTGCTTGTCGCGGGTGGGAAGGATACGGTTGAGTTTGCCGGGTGGGTGGCTTCACCTTTGGGCTGGTCAGCGGTGGTATGTTCGACCGAGGTAGCCGGAGACACAAACCACGCCAATGACCTGAAGCGAGATTCGGTTCTGGTCGGTGCCTATCGAGATGCGGCCGTGCTGACCATCGTCCAGCCGGCAGGCGTGGTTGACTCCGGTACCACGGTGAATCCGGCCGCGATAATCGCCAACTTCGGGACTTCGTCCGGGGTAGTGCCGGTGCGGATGCGCATCACCGGGGGCTATGATTCACTGGTGCATCGGTTCGTGCCGGCCGGAGCGGTTGATACCGTGGAGTTCCCTTCCTGGACCGCTTCGCCGGCAGGTATGCAGTCGGTGCGTTGTTCGACCGAGCTGGCCGGGGATATGTGCGTCGGCAATGACTATGGTGACGGGACCGTGGTCGTGGGGGTGCGCCGCGATGCTGCCTGTATCGCGGTGCTGGCACCCACCGGAATCATAGACTCGGGCACAACCGTGAACCCGGTCGCGGTGGTGGCGAACTACTCGACCAGCGCGACTACGGTTCCGGTGCTGATGCGGATTGGCGATGGGTATCTGAAGACCACGCATCCATTCCTGGGCCCGGGTGAGGTTGACACCGTCAGTTTCCCGGAGTGGCGCGCAGAACCCTATGGTCAGGTAAGCGTCACCTGCTCCACCGGGCTGGCCTTTGATGAACGGAACAAGAACGACGTGGTCCGTGTTGACGTCTTTGTCGAGCATGTGCTTGATGCCGGTGTCACCGATATCATTGTACCCGTGGGCAGTGTTGACTCGGGCCGGAACGTCATTCCCAAAGCCCGGATTGTGAACTTCGGACCACGTCGGGAGCCGGTCCCGGTTGAGCTGCGCATCGGTGGTTTCTATCGTTCGACCAGGACCAAGACCCTGGAAAGTGGTGAGGCAGACACAGTCCACTTTGACGTCTGGCCGGTCACCGAAATCGGCCTGCACATGATTCGTTGCTCGACGATGCTGGGTCGGGACCTGAACCCGGCAAACGACTTCCGGGATGAGTGGGTCGAGGTGAACTGGCGCGACGCCGGCTGCATCCGGATTGCCGAACCGACTGGGGTGATTCGAGCCGGGAGCATCGTCCGTCCGACTGCCTGGGTGAGGAACTTCGGCTCGCAGCCGACCCGGGTCCCGGCGGTGTTCCGCGCCGGGCCTGGGTACGCCGAGGTGCGGATCACGGACAGTCTGGCGCCGGGCGATTCGGCGGAACTGCAGTTCCCGGAGTTCACGATTGCGCCGGGCCCGCTGATGGTGAGCTGTTCGACCGCGCTGCACCTGGACATGCACACGGCGAATGACCGGTTGATGCAGACCGTCTACGGCGCTGACCGAACCGTGGTGCTTGAACCTGATTCGGGGTGCGAGGTGCCGGCTGGCGGAACCGCCCGTTACGCGCTCGTCTGCACGAACAACGGAAATGCAGCCGACACGGTTGACATTACCTGGTACAACACCCGAGCCGGCTGGGTGGTGGAGCTGCTTGACTCGACCGGGACAACGCCGCTTTCCGACCACAACAGCAATGGCCGGCCTGATCTGGGCGAACTGGTGCCCGGAGGCTCGGCTCGCTTCGTCTGTCAGTTGACCGTCCCCATCGAGGAGCATGGCCGGGTAGTTGACACGACCGAGGTCCAGGCGACTTCCGGAACCGACCCGAGCGTCAGCGACCGGGCCCGGCTGTCCACTCGCGTCAAGGTTATCGCCAACGTCATGATCGAACCTGACCAGCGCGGCTCGACCGCACCGGGAGTGACATACGAGCACCGGTTCAGCGTAACCAATCTGGGAAACGCCGAGGACCGCGTGGACGTGAACCTGTACTCGGCCAAGGGTTCGTGGCGACGGGAACTGCGTGACGGAGGAGGCAAGTCGCTGGAAGACCAGAACGGCAACGGGTTGCCTGATGTCGGACCGATTCCACCCTTCGGCGGCAGCATTGAGCTGTGCCTGCACGTCAGGCCGGACGCACAGACCAAGTTGGGCGAGGCAGATACGACCAGCGTGCGGGTGACGTCGTTAGCCGACGAAACGGCTGAGGACCAGGCCACGGCAATTACCGACGTGGCCGGCTCGGTGACCGCGCTTGTGGTTGAACCTGACATAGCTGCCGCGCTGCCGGTGGGCGACTCAGCCGCTTATCAGCTCTGGGTCGAGACCCAGGGGACGATCGAAGCCGTGGTCAATCTTGCAGTCAGTGCGTCGGCCAATTGGCAGGTGAGGCTCTACGACGAAGCAGGCACGACCGAACTGAAGGACAGTGACGCGGACGGCATGCCCGACCTCGGCCGGGTCGGCCCGGCCACCCGGACGTTCTTCACCGTGCGCGCCGCAGCGCCGGAGGCAGGAATCCTGGCCGGGAACGTTGACTCGCTGTTCTGCGCTACGGTCCGTATCGAGGCATCGCTGTCCGGCAACAAGGGCTTGAACGACTCTGCGGTGCTCAGACTGACCGCGGTGCCCAGGTTCGAGGTCCACAACTACGCCAACCCGTTCCAGGAGCGTACCCGGTTCATCCTCTCCGTGCCTTCCCCGGGCCGGGTGAGTCTGACGGTCTACAACCGGCTGGGCGAAAGGCTCAGAACCCTGGTTGACAACCGGGAGTATCCGACCGGCATCTACGCGGTCGAGTGGGACGGCACCAATGGAGCAGGCAGACGGCTCGCGCCAGGCATCTACCTGTACGAGTTGGAACTCGTTCCGAACCAGGGGCTGCCACGGCGCATCATGAAGAAAGCGATTCTTAAGAGGTAGGCACGTGACACCGAAGTCATCTAACAATGAAAAGCGCCGCGCGCCGGGCCGGCGACTGCGACTGGAACTGCTCCGGGCATACGAGATGTCACTTGAGGAGCTTCGTCGGCTGCTGAGGAGGGACAAGTGCTCGACCACCTGCTGTTACTCACGTTCGTAGGGCTGTTCGGCTCGGGTGACGCCGGAACGACCGCATTCCCGCTGCTAAGGGTCCCAGTCAGCCCGCGCGCCTGCGCTATGGGTGAGGCATTCACCGGATTTGCCGACGATGTGGCGGCGGTCTGGTGGAATCCTGCCGGACTGGGCCAGCTCAGCACGGTTCAGCTCGGCCTCTCACACCAGGAGTGGTTCGCCGGCATCCGGGACGAACACGTCAGCCTGGCTGCGCCGGTCGGACCAGGCACGGTCGGCGCGGCCGCGGTCTTCTCGACGACCGAAGGCATCGAAGTCTGGGACCCGCTCAATAACCGCAGCCTGCCGGTCGCGGCCCGCAGCGGGTATGCAACCGTCGGCTACGGCCTGAGCGTTGCGCCGAGGCTCGACTGCGGCCTGACCCTCAAAGCGCTCTACGACGACCTGATTGAGCAGACCGGAACCGGAGTCGCATGCGACGTCGGCCTGCTCTTTCGCATCTCGCGACCAATACGCATCGGCCTGGTCGGGCAGAACCTTGGCTGGGGCATGCGCTACGGCTCGGACAACATCCCGCTGCCCATGTCGGTGCGCCTCGGCGCAAGCTACGAGCACCACCGTTTCGCCATCCTCTTCGATGCCAACGCGCCGATTGACAACCGGCCAGACCTGCACCTGGGCGGCGAGTACCTTGTTTCTGACCTTCTCGCCCTGCGCGGCGGCTACCGCATCGGCCCGCAGGACCTTGCAACCCTTTCGCCGCTCGCCGGCATCACGACCGGGTTCGGCGTCAACCTGGGGCTGCTCTCGCTGGACTACGCGTTCGTCCCCTACGGTGAACTGGGCCTGACCCACCGAGTCGCTTTGCGCACGAGTTTCCGCACCCGGCTCTACGGCAAGGTTCGAATCCGCGTCTCCGAGTTCAAGACCGGCGCACCCCTCGCGGCCCAGTTCAAGCTCGAAGGTGTCCAGCAGGGCAACTCCTACACCGAGTCGGACGGGACCTTTGTCGTCGAAGGGGTCGAGCCGGGCTGGCTCAGAATCACCGCCACAAGCTCGGGCTATTACCCGGCGGTTGACTCGGTGCTCGTTGAGCCGCGCGTCACCCACACGGTCAGACTGGTCGTCCGTAAGGCCGGGTTCGGCTCATTCTGGGGCGTAGTCTACGACTCCCTCACCAGGGTCCCGGTTCCCGCACGCATCAGCTATGCCGGGCCCGAGGAAGGCTCGCTGGCCACTGGCGAACGCGACGGCAGTTTCTTGGTCCGCAAGCTCAAAGCCGGCGAGTACGATATCGTGGTCAGCCCGAACGACTCCATCCACCAGGGTCAGACCCTGACCGTGACGATCGAGCCGGGCGAACTCCTGTCGCGGACGTTCCTGCTGGGACGATTCAGCAGCGCACCAGCCGCGACCGCGCCGGCCACGGAAAGCCTCCCTCCCGTTCCCGAAACTGAGTTCCAGAACCTGGAGCCGACGGCAGAACCAGACGAGTAGCCGCCGCAACCCCGGTCATGGTCTCCGGCTGACAAGCGGCCGGCTGTTGCATCCCCGGCGATAGTTGCTACTATCCTGGGCATGCGTGCCGCCTGCGTGTCCCGAGGAGTTACCGGCGAGTTCTGCCGGTTCCTCACGTCTGATGGACTCGAGCTGCAAGGATTCCTCGCAGAGTGCTCAGGCCCTGATGCGACTCGTCGGATGACCGGATCTGCACCACAGCCTGCCCTGGTCCACGTCCACGGCTGGGATGGCAACTTCTACGAGAACCGGCTCATTGACCACGCGGCCCGCGTCGCGGTCAGCTTGGGGCTAGGGTTCTTCACCTTCAACAACCGGGGACACGACTACATTGCCGACCTGCTCAGGCCGGCGAGGCGCGACTACGTGCAACTCGGCGGCGTCTACGAGCGGCTCGCCGACTGCGTGCCCGACATCAACGCCGCACTCTCTTACCTGCGCCGTCGCGGCTACCGGCGATTCGTGCTCCAGGGCCACAGCCACGGAGCAATCAAAGCCGCCTACTTCCTTGCCCGGACCCTGGACCCGCGCGTGGCCGGACTTGTGCTGCTTTCGCCTTCTGATGACCTGACTTGGGCGCAGACCCTGATGGGCAGCCGTTTCGGCCCGGCCCTTGCCCAGGCCCGGCGGCTGGTGCGCTCCGGCCGTGACCGGCAGTTGATGCCCGCCGACCTGTTTCCCTACCCGGTGTCCGCGGGTACGTTTCTTGACTGCTTTGCCCCTGATTCCATCACCGGGATGTTCAACCTGAGCCGGACCGTCCGCAAGTCGTTCCCGGAACTGGGCGGGGTTCGGGTACCGATGCTGCTTGTTGTCGGCACCAAGGAAGAAGCATTCTCCTTGACGCCGGCCGAATTCGTCGCCGGGGTCCGGCAGGCTGCAACTGGTACTCGTTCATTCACCGGTCATGTGCTTGAAGGCGCGCCGCACAATTACCTGGGCCATGAGAAGCCGCTGGCAGCAGTACTGCGCCGCTGGCTGACCGCACAGTGGAAGGAGTGGCAGTACTCTGACTGACATCTTCACTGTCCTGCGCGACCGGCTCCTTGCGCGGCTCGGGCCGAACGGCGACTACCTGATTCGTGGCCTGTGGAAGGTTGAGCTGGCATTCCGGCCGAACCCGGCGGAAAGGACATTCCAGTATACGTTCTGGCTGGCCATGAACCAGGGCCAGGGATGCTGCTACTGCACCGGCGACGATGAACGCGGTCGGGAGCTGGTCGGACAGGATGCCCGCACCATCATCAAGGACAAGACCTGCATTTCGATTGCCGTGCTCGATGCACTCTACAGCTCAGTGCCACGGAACCCAGCCACGGTCCATCAGCTCTCGGGCACGCCGATTGAGAAAACCGCGCTCCGCACCGCGGTCATCGTAGACGAGGCAAAGCGGCTGGCCGCACTTATCGGCAAGTCATGTCCTCGCGTCGTCAACGTCGGCGTGGTGGGCAACGTGATCCGCGAGCTCAAAGGCTGTGGCTATTCCGTACTGGCAACTGACTTGGAACGTGACCTTGTCGGCACCACGGTCCATGGCGTGCCGGTCGAGGACGGCACGCGGACATTCGACTACGTGCGCGACTCCGACCTGGCCATCGTCACCGGCATGACAATCGCCACCGACACGCTGGAACTGATTCTTGCCGAGGCACGCAGGTCTGGCACCAGGTTGCTCCTGTTTGCCGAGACCGGGGCCAATTTCGGTGAGGAGTACTGCCGGACCATGGGCATCGACACGGTGGTGTCCGAGCCGTTTCCGTTCTACATCTTCCAAGGAACGAGCACGATTGAGGTACACCGGAGGGTAGAATGAGATTTGAGCAGGACTTTGTCCGGGACGGCCGATTTGAGGCCGGAGGCATGGGGCTGGAAACGTTGCTGGAACAGCAGACCACGCCGCTATACCTCTACTCCGGTTCGGTCATCCGCGAGAAGTACCGCCTGCTCACCTCCGCTTTCCCCGGGTTCCAGGTCTGCTATTCGCTCAAGGCCAATCCGAACCCGGACTTGTGCCGCCTGCTCTCCGGACTCGGTGCCGGCGCCGAGGTCAGCTCTGCGGCCGAGCTCGCAACCGCGCTCGACGCCGGAGTCGCGCCGCAGGACATCGTGTTCGTCGGACCGGCCAAGACCAGAACCGACATCATGGCCGCTGTCTCAGCCGGCATCGGCTGGCTGGTGGCTGACTCGGCCGAAGAACTGGCCACGGTCGACGCGGCCGCGCAGGAGCTCAGACGACCGGTCGCGGTGCTCCTCCGCATCAATACCATTGAGAAGCCCGAGGCCTGGGAGACGATGGTCGGCGGGCCCTCCAAGTTCGGGTTTGACGAGGAGACCGTGGTGCGCGACGTTGCCAGCGTCAAACTCAACGCCGCCCGCATCGCCGGCATACAGGTCTACTCGGCCAGCGGCATCCTCAACCCGACCTTCATCTCGAGCCACATCGACTACGTTCTTCATCTGGCCGGCCGGCTGGTGCGGCGGCTCGGGTTCGAGCTCTCCTGTATCGACTTCGGCGGCGGATTCGGTGTGCCCTACGAAGAGCACGAACCCGAACTCGACCTGAACCCGATCAGCCAGGCGGCCGCGCGGATGGTTGAAGAACACCGCGCCCTGCTCCACGGTGCAAAACTCATCTTTGAGTCGGGCCGGTTCCTCGTGGCGGAATCGGGCGTCTTCGTTACCCGCGTCGTCCGGGTCAAGCATTCACGGGGCAGGACGTTTGCCATCACCGACGGCGGCATGAACGCGTTTGCCCGGCCGGTACTGATGCGCATCCCCCATCCGGTCCGCCTGCTCAACCGCCTCTCCGAGCCGGCCCTGACCGACGTCGATGTCTGCGGTCCCATCTGCACGCCGATTGACTGCCTTGCCCGAGGCGTCAGAATGCCGCTGCCCGCAGTTGGCGATGTCATCGGCTTCGTCAATGCCGGTGCCTACGGCTACACCATGAGCCTGCACGACTTCATGAGTCGTCCCCGTCCGGCTCAGTTGCTCGTTGACTCCGGTCAACTGCGGGTCGTCTGACCGAACCCGCTACTTGATGAACCGTGCGCCGGCGCGGTCCAGGGCCGGAACCACCAGCGATGAGTCATAAGGGATGGGCAACCACTGGTCCCGCTCCATGAAGTCACCAAGGCTGTCGGGAAGAACCCCTTTCAGCTTCAGGGCAAAGTACCAGTTCCACAACCCGTCCCGGAACGCAAGGTTGGGCATGGACGAGAAAGCGACGCCGACCATCGCTGTGCTCTCAGCCCGGGGAGACGACCCAAGCCACTTCGCGGTCGCGGCCAGCGTGCTGCGGGTGTGGTTGTTTGAATAGTGCGTCGCCAGGCCCATCAGTTCGAGGAACCTGCCGATTTCCTCACCGCGGGTGCGGATGGCAGAATCGGTGGCCGCGACGACCGTACCCGGCCGGTTCTCGAAGCGATTGGGCGGCAAGTCATCAATCTCGGTCAGAATCCTGGCACCGCCTGCCCGACTCACGAACGTCGCCTCCGGCTGGCGTAGCGCTGCGGCGTCAAGCTGACCGTCGCGCAGACCCTGGGCCAGCTCTTCCCAGGTTCCCGCCCGGACAAGAAGCACCAACGCGACCGTGTCAGAAGCATCACGGGTCCGACTGACCGCCTCATACTCCAGCGCCTGGTCAAGACAGTGAAGGGCAGTCGGCTCATCGCCGACGAACCCGACCCGCACCGGCGGACCCTGCTGCTTGATCCAGCCCGCGAACTCGGCCCAGTCGCGTGCCGGCACGCTGTCGCTCACAAGGAGCATGTCCCCGCGGTATTGCAGCGGCGCGATGATTCGCGTGCCCTTGCCGGCAGTGGCGGCAAGCATCACCTCCTCGGCGGCAGCAAACCCAACCTGATTAGACCCGTCCAGGAGCGAGGCGAGCACCGCGTCGTCTGACTCCAGTCCGCCAAGTCGCAGCCGGAGCACACGCTGGCGGCCGTCGTACAGGTCGTACTGCTGCCGGGCGGAAACCTCCTTGAGATACATCCCGTAACTGCGCTGAAACTCGGCCGGGTAGGAACAGGCGGCGTACAGCGGTGCTGCATGATTGTCCAAACGGTAACCGACGGAAAGAACCGGGACCTGGCTCGGCCCGACCGGCGCTGCCGCCAGCACAAGCTGCATGACCAGTGTTATCGTCATCGTCGGAGCATAGCCGAAAGCCGCCGCCGGTCAACAAGACCACGTCCGATTGACACCGCCGCACGGCAGGCTAACATGAATCGCTGTCCAAGAAAGGAGCCGCATGAAGAGAGTCGCTCTGTTCCTTTTCAACGGTGACCCGTTCTGCTTCATCCACGTGGCCCTGAATGCGATAGAGATGAAGGACCGCGGCTATGATGCAAAGGTAGTCATCGAAGGCGAGGCGACCAAGCTCGTCTCGCTCCTGCGCAACGAAACCAAACCCGGCGCAGCCGAGTACAAGAAACTGCGCATCCTCGGCCTGATTGACTGCGTGTGCAAAGCCTGCGCGACGAAGAACACCGTCCTGCCCGCCGTCATCGAGCAGAGGTTCAGGGTCTGCGATGAGATGTCCGGCCATCCGAGTATCGCCCGGTACATGGAAGCCGGATACGAAGTGCTCGTATTCTAGCGCACATCCGTGCCCGAAAGTCCATTTGATTCGCTGGCTGACAAGTATGACTCGTGGTACGACACCAAAGGCAGGCTCGCGTTTGAGATTGAACTCGCCGCCCTACGCCCGCTCCTGCCCGACTGCCCCAAGCCGTGGCTTGAGCTCGGGGTCGGTACCGGACGCTTCGCCCAAGCCTTGGGCATTCCCCTGGGCATCGACCCGTCGCCCGGGCTTCTCGACAAAGCCCGGCAGCGCGGCATCGAGGTACGCTGGGGCCAGGGCGAAGAGCTGACATTCCCGGCGAACAGCTTCGGCACGGTTTTTCTCCTCACCACCTGGGAATTCCTCGCCGACCCAGCCAGGGTGCTGCGCGAGTGCCGCCGCGTGCTTGCCCCCGGTGGCAGGCTGGTCAACGCCTACCTTGACCGACATGGCCGATGGACGGCAAGCTACATCGAGAAGGCAGCATCTGGCCACCCGCTCTTCAGTCACGCGCACTTCGACGACTACGACCGGGTCCGCAGTCTCACCCAGCAGGCCGGGCTGGAAGTCACTCAGACCATCTCCACGCTATTCCAAGGTCCGGACGACACCGTCGCGCTGGAGCAGCCTCGGTCCGGCTATGTTGAAGGCGCGAGCTTCGTCGTGGTTGTCGCAGTGAAGTCGTCGTGATGAACTGCCCCAGTTAGGTGGACA
>CAZQFS010000085.1:0-13116 GCA_964592755.1 uncultured bacterium
CGATTGCCGGCCTTGCTGCACGCTGGTCAGGACGACTATCAAAGGTCGCTGCCGCGGCGAGCCTGTTCGTCTGCGTCGGCCTGGCACTCATCGCCTGGCAGCGCCTGCCGGTCTGGACCGACGAACTGAGCCTGAGTCAAACCATGGTGCGGGAACGACCCTTGGACCCGCTCGCGCGCGGTCAGCTTGCCCGGGCCTTGTTGGAACGCGGCCAGACTTCACCCGCCATTGCCGAGCTTCGCAAAGGACTCGAACTGAGCCCGGCCATGGCAGACCTGCGGTACGAACTGGCTCGCGCACTCAGGACTGCGGGTGATCTAGCCCAGGCCCGGTCTGAACTGGTGCAGCTCACCGGTCAGCATCCAGACTACCCGGACGGGCAGAATCTCCTCGGCGCTGTGCTGCTCGAACTAGGTGATGCGCCTGCCGCAGCCGATGCCCTGCGTGCGGCACTGAAGGGGACACCAAACAACGCCATGGTTCACAACAACCTGGGTGTCGCCCTGGACCAGTTGGGCCGCGCGGCCGAGGCCGAGCAGGAGTTCAGGCGGGCGATTGAACTCGCACCTGGACTCGCCCTCGCCCTGAACAACCTCGGTGAGGTCCTTCTGCGCCGCGGCAACCAGGCCGAAGCTGAGGTCCGATTCAGACAGGCCCTGGCTGCGGACTCAGGCTACGGCCTGGCCTACTACAACCTCGGCCTGGTCCTGGAGTTACAGGGCCGGCGCGAGGATGCGATCGCCGCACTGGTCAAGGCCGGCAGACTGATGCCTGGATTTCCTGCTGTCTCCCAGGCGCGGCAGAGGATTGAGCGCAACCGCCCCTGAAGAGTGAAGCCCGGGACACCCCGGGCTTCAGCAATCGAACCGAACAGCGATTACTCAATGATGGTCAGCTTGTTCGTCGCCTGGCAGGGACCGGTGCGCAGACGACAGAAATACGCACCTCGGCTCAAGAGTCGCCCCTGATTGTCACGTCCGTCCCAGACTACTTTGCCGGCACCGGCAGGCTCGAACCCGGAACACAACGTGCGCACCAGACTGCCGGAGGCAGAATAGACTTCGAGCCTGACATTAGCGGGTCCGGGTATGGAGTAGCTGATGACGAAATGACTTCTGCCCGGACCAGGTACGCTAGACAAAGACAGTTTCGGCGTCCGTACCAGTTGTTCCTCGATGCCCGACATGCGCACCACGCGTACCTGCCCGGTCAGCAGATTGTTCGACAGATTCATGTCCGGCCGAAAAGACCCGACCGTGCAGCGCATGGCAAAAGTACCAAGCTCGAGGGGAACCCAGGCTCGCAGCGAAGCAGTATCGCACCTGCCCGCGGCGAGCACAACGTTCGTGCTCTCCACATAGCCGGGACCGATGAAGAACTTCACTTTGGCCATGTCCTGCAGGGTGCCGTTGTTGACCACCTCCACCATCGGAGTCACCGATGCGCCCGAGTCAACGCTGTCCGCCGGCGCGAGAATCGCGGTCACGGCCAGGTCGTAGACATTCACCGTTATGCTCAGGTGCTGGCGGTTGTTGCTGCCGACCGCGTCGCCGTCAAGTTCGGTTGTGCAGGTAACGGCCGACTGACCGCGCATGCGCGGACTCCAGTCTGGGAACTGCACATGCCGCATCGTGCCGGGCGCATGGTCGGCAACCGTCACGGTCGTGTCGTATTCCGTGCCGATGCGCAGCCGGACCGGATAGGTCTCGGTGTTCGACGCGTAGTTGAACACCGAGCAGCGCGGGGTAACAACTACGCCCGAGTCGAGTGTGCCGGTTGGCGCGGCAATCCCCATTACACCGACGTCGTGCTCAATCTGGCCCGGCAGATACTGCTCAATCACCTGGCGGATGAGGTTCTCGTTGAACCCCTCCTGGAAGAACCTGACGACGCCATCGGCGTCAACCACATAGTTCAGGGGGATGTACCCGTTCTGGCGATATATGCCCCAGACCGTGCCGTTGTCCCGCAGATAGGGGTTGGTGTTCTGTCGGGCATAGCTTCGGACAATCTCCATGTCCTCGCTCAGGTTGATGGCCAGGGCGACAAAACCCTGGTTGCGATAGTCTTCGTACAGCACCGACAAGCGCGGCAACTCCGCGCGACACTGCGCTCAGCCGGACTGCCAGAAATTGAGCAGGACGACCCGTCCGGCGTACTCGGTCAACTGGTGGTTGACCCACGCGGTATCCGGCAGGGCGAAGTTCGGCGCCTGGTCGCCGACTTGCAGCGTGGCGAACGCAGTGCCAGACAGCACACCTGCCAGCAGCAGCGCCGCAAAACGAGTTTCGGTTCTCATGGCTCCTCTTTCAGTAGTCGCTTTCTCGAACAATCAGCTCTAGGCCGCAACCCATTCTACCGCCCCGTCATCTGCGGTCAAGTCAGCCGCACCACGAAACCCGACATTGAACCACGAAAGGCACAAAAGGCACGAAGCAATGGGTGCACTTTGGGCTCTCAACCCTCTGCTCGGACTTCGTGGTCTCCGTGACAGTCCATCTCGATACTGGGGCACCCTTCATGGCGGACAGCGGTCGAGTAACCCCGCGGCCCGATGCTGTCCGGCAAGGACATCACGTACCTGGCAACAGCACCTGGGGCCGGCCTGATCCCGGATGGACCGACAGAATCGGCTCGACGCCGTAGGCACGGCTGATCAGTTCCCGGGTCAGGACCCTGGCCGGCACGTCACAGGCAAGAACCTGCCCGGCACACAGCAGCAGAACACGAGAGCAGACCAGCGCAGCGAGATTGAGGTCGTGCGAAAGGAATACGATTGTCTTTCCTTGGCTGTTGAGCCGGGCAAGAATCCGTACCATTTGCAACTGGTGTGCGATGTCAAGATGCGATGTCGCTTCGTCGAGCAGGAGTATCTCCGGTTCTTGAACGAGCGCTCGGGCAAGTACCGCCCGCTGCTTCTCCCCGGCCGAGACCGCGTTGATGCTTGAATCGGCCAGGTCCGCTGCGCCGGCCAGCTCAAGCGCGTCCCGCACCTTCTGCTGGTCAAGCCGGCCCGGCCGCTCAAACCGACCCAGGTACGGGTTGCGCCCCATCATCACTACTTCACGTACGGTGTAGTCAAATGCGAAGGAACTCTCCTGCGGCACCAGCGCGCAGACGCGTGCCACCTCCTGGCGGGCAAGACTCGCGAGGTCACGTTCCATCAGGCTGATTCTGCCCCGGGCCGGTCGGAGCAACCCGGCCACAAGCCGCAGCAGCGTGGACTTGCCCGCACCGTTCGGGCCAATGATGCCGAAGAACTCGCCCCGTTCGACCTCAAGACCGAAGTCCTGGAAGAGCATACGGTCTCGTTCGTAGCCGAAGTGCAGCCCCTGAGCCTGTATCGCCTTCACAGTTTGCGCCTCAGTAGGTAGATGAAGAACGGCACGCCCACGAGCGCGGTCACAACCGAAAGGGGCAGCCCGCCCGGCACGATGTAGCGCGCAAGTACGTCGGCCGCGAGCAAGGTCGCCGCGCCCGCGACAAACGAACCGGGCAGGACCCGTGCGTGACCCGGTCCGACAAGCATCCGAACCACGTGCGGCACGACCAGCCCGACGAAGCTGATTGCGCCGGTGAATGAAACCACCAGCCCAACGAGCACCGATGAGACGAAGAAAACTGTCTGAGTCAGACGCACGGTATCTACCCCCAGACTCTGTGCGGTCTCCTCGCTCGTGCTCACGATGTCAAGCTGGCGGGAAAGAGACCAAAGCCACATGCAGCCGCCGATGCCGAGAACAACGGCCCCGGCAAGCATCACAAGCGAGGGCAGGGTGAAGACCGCGGACAAGTGCCCCATCATCACGTAGACCGCTTCGCCGATCGTCCGACGCGAGAGTATCATCGTCAGCATGACGAGGCTGGAGAAGAGAAAACTCATGATGACACCAGCCAGGACCAGACCCGTAACCGTAACCCTGCCCCGCACCCGGGCGAGGAACCAGACCAGCACCATCGCGACCAGCGCTCCCGCAAACCCTCCCAGCGGCGAGGCCAGACTCGACCAGACTCCGAGTCGCGTCACCGCGACCGAGAGCACCGCGCCCAGTGCCCCGCCGCTGGCCACGCCGAGCGTAAACGGGTCAACGAGCGGGTTCTGCAGCAGCCCCTGCAGGGTCGCCCCGACCAGCGCGAGCACGCCGCCGGCAAACACGCCCAGAACCAGCCGCGTCAGCCTGAGCGGCAGCACGTCCCCCAGGCGCGAGGTCCCTCCGACCGTGGCCGACAGCAACGCCGAGAGCAACAGCAGTGCCGCGAGCCCGGGCCAGACTGCGGCACGAACACGCGACGGACCACGCACGCTACTGATGCAGCAGCCCTGCCAGGAGTTCGATTCCGTCGACGATGCGCGGACCGGGTCGGAACAGCAGGTCCTCATCCAGCCCGTCGTAGACCCGGCCGGCACGCACCGCGCTGATTCGGGACCAGCCCACCCGACGGACGACCTCAGCCGCGCTCACGTCCGGATGGAGCACAAGCACAACTTCTGGGTCGGCCCGCACAACCGCTTCGCCATCAACCACCGGATAATCCTGCAGCGCACTCCCGAATACATTCCTGCCGCCTGCCCGTGTGACAAGCTCATTGATGAAACTCGGTCCGCCCGCGGTCACGAGCGGCGTTGAGGATATCTCGACAAAGACCCGTTTGGTATCGGGGAAACTGGGCAGCGCCGCCAGCCGGCGGGCCAAGGCTCGAGCCAGGGCTGCCGCCTGTTCCCTCGCGCCCAGCAACTGCCCAACCGAGTCAATCTCCCGCAGCACGTCTTCAATACCTGCCGGCCGTGATACATACACCGGCACCTTAAGCTCGGTGAGCTTCTCAATCAGGGCACGGTGCACCGGCAGGGTGGCAATCACCAGCCCCGGCCGCAGCATGACGATCAGTTCAACATCCGGGTTCAGGAAATCCCCGACCTTGTTCATCTTCCGCGCCGCTTCCGGGTAGTCGCACTGATTCGTGTTGCCGACAAGCGCGCCCTCGACCCCAATCGCATAGATAATCTCGGTCACGCTCGGAACCAGGCATACGACGCGCCGCCGCTCGGCTTGATGAGTCGTCCCGGCACACGAGAACAGGACCAGAACCACGGCAGGAAGCAGGACAGGCCTCATTCTTCCATTCGAGACTGACTCGTCGCTCGGATGTCCTCGCCTGGGCTCGCATCCGGTTCCGGCTTATCGACCGCTGCCAGCCCGGTCTCATTCACCTTGTGCGCCGACACGACGAAGACCGTGTGTGCCACCATCCGGTCGGCCGGCCTGATGCCGGATGGGCGCACGAGAATCCGGCGCTGCAGCGTCTCAACGACCTCGATGCGGACAAAACCCTGCAACTCCAGGGCCGACACCGTACGCCGGACCTGCTCAAACGTCGGACTGATGGAAACGAGAACGTGCCCGCCGCGCAACGCCCGGTGAGCCGCGGGAACAAGTGTCCAGGGTTCGGGGATATCCAGAAACAGAGCATCCACCTCGGTCTGTTCAAATCCTGCCTGCTCCGGGTCGCAGACAAAGAACTCGCAGTAGCGTTCGAGCCCGTAACGGATAACGTTCTGTCGTGCATTGGCGCTGAACTCGGGCCGTCGCTCGTAAGAGTAGACCCTGCCCTCAGGCCGGACGAAGTGCGCCAGGATTGAAGTCAGCGCACCCGAACCCGAGCCGGTCTCAATCACCCGCGCTCCGGGAAAGACCTGGGCCCGGGTCAGCAGGACGCCCACGTCCTTCGGATAGACAATTGTCGTCGTCCGCCTCACCTTCAGCGTCAGGTCGTCGAGGCCCGGCTGCAGCAGGAAGAAAAGGAACCCCAGGTGAGTGCGGACCGCAGCGCCGTACTCCAGCCCGATGAGTCGGTCGTAACGAAGCTGACCCCGATGGGTCGAGAAACTACCCTTGGCCTGGACCGGAACCAGGTAGTTGATCCGGTCTGAATGGTAGAGCAACACGAAATCGCCGGGCTGAATCATCATCGTGGATTCTAAGGTCGCTGCACCCCAAGTCAAGGGAGCGGGAACGGAGCTTGACTGAGACGGACTTTCGGCTAGTCTATGCCTGCGCATGACTTCCCTGTTCAAGAGCATTGCCGAACGGTTCACCAACGACATCGCGATTGACCTCGGTACGTCGTCCACGCTGATTTACGTCAAAGGCAAAGGCATCGAGTTGCGGGAGCCGTCAATCGTCGCAATCGATGATACGACCCACGAGGTCGTTGCGGTCGGCACCGCAGCCAAGCGGATGCTCGGCCGCACGCCCGAGGGCACGCGTGCCATCCGGCCGATGAAAGACGGCGTCATCGCCGACTTCGGCGTGGTCGAGGTGATGCTCAAGACCTACATCAACCTCGTTCAGAAGAAGAAGCTTTTCGTCCGGCCGCGCGTCATCGTCTGCGTGCCATCCGGTATAACCGAGGTCGAGAAGCGTGCCGTGCGCGACTCGGTCGAGGCTTCGGGTGCGCGCGAGATATACCTCGTGTCCGAGCCGATTGCCGCGGCCATCGGGGTCGGCCTGCCGGTCGAGGCGCCGACCGGCAACATGATTATCGACATCGGTGGCGGCACGACCGAAATCGCGGTCGTCGCCCTCTCGGGCGTAGTCAACGCCGCGTCGGTGCGTGTGGCCGGCGATGAGATGGACGAGGCAATCATCAACTACATCAAGAAGAACTACAACCTTATCATCGGGGAGCAGACCGCGGAGAACATCAAGATGGCAATCGGCTCGGCCTATGCCACGGGCAAAGAGGAGACGATGGACGTCAAGGGGCGAGACTTGGTCTCGGGGATTCCCAAGACAATCAAGATAACGAGCACCAAGGTTCGCGAGTCGCTGGAGGAACCGGTCTCGCTGATTGTCGATGCCGTACGTCTGGCCCTGGAGAAAACTCCGCCCGAGCTTGCCGCCGACATCGTTGACCGCGGCATCTACATGGCAGGCGGGGGCGCGCTCCTGCGCGGCCTCGACCTGCTCATCAAGGAAGAGACCAGTCTGCCGGTCTTCGTGGCCGAAAACCCGCTGGAGAGCGTGGTGCGCGGCGCGGGCCGTATCCTTGAGAATATCAGCGTCAACGAGAAGCTCGTCCTCCGCAGCAAGTAGCCGGAGCCGGCCCGTGTCCTCCGGCCGTCCCCGCCGATGAACCGACGCACCCTCGGCACTTGGCCGGACCGCGTTTCCTGGGCGGTTATCACGCTCGGCCTCGCGGTGATGCTCTTCCCGCCCCGAATCAAGACAAGTCTGTTGCTGCCGGTTCAGACCGTGCTGCACGCGCCGCTGCGCATCGTGACCGGACTGAACTCACGGCTTGCCGACCGCGGCCGTGAGAACGCACGCCTCCTGCGTCTGGTCGCAGAACTCGCGGTCGAGAACGCTCGGCTCCGCGCGATGACACTCGCCGACCGCCGCGCGCCGGGCGACACGCTGAACCTCGTGCCGGCCACGGTCATCGGCCGCGACCTGGGCACCTTCGAGCGGTATCTCACCATCAGCCGAGGCCGGGCCAGCGGCCTGAAGCCGGGCGACCCGGTCATCGCTGCCGATGGCGTTGTCGGCATGCTGGTCGCGTGCGGCGACCATCAGTCACTGGTTCAGACCCTGCTTGCACCGACGGCCCGGGCCGCGGTCATGAGCCTTCGCTCGCACACGCCGGGCGTGACCCGACCCGACGGCGCCGGCTTCCTCGATATCGTCTATCTACCCAAGGACGCCGACTACGCGGTCGTCGATACGGTGCTCACTGCCGGACTGGGCCGGGTCTTCCCCCGCGGTCTACTGGTCGGCGTCGTTACCGCGACTGGGGCAGACTCCGCTGCGGCCGAACCTGCCGGTCTGTTCCAACCGGTCAGAGTGAGGCCATTTGTCAACTTCTCCCGGCTCGACGTGGTCTTCGTCCTCCCTTTGCCTGAGACTCTGCCAGCCTCGACCCAGCCCGAGGTCCAATCACGCACCTGGCTTGAGAACCTGGCCCCGAGCGAGGTTTCGTGCCCTGAGGAAAGTGAGACCCGGTGAGGCTGGTGCTTGCTTTGCTTCTGGTCTATGTGCTCGGCCTGATTCAGGTCGCGGCCGGCCCGTTCTTCCCGCATCTGGCACTCGCCGCGGTAATCATCATGTCCTGGGGACAAGATGCCGACTCGTCGCCTGCTCACCGGCTGGGTGCCACCCTGCTGGGCGCATTCGCCGGGCTTGTCCTCGACCTCTCCTCCCCGGGCGCAGTCGGACCCGGCTTGCTGGTTCTTGCCCTTTCGGGCTATGCCGCGGCCTCGCTCAAACTGGTCATCTATCGCGGCCGCTGGGCCGCAACCCTGGTCTGCCTCGCCGCGCTGCTCCTCTGGTGGCTCCTGAGCACGCTCGGGAGTGACGTTTCGCCGAACCTCGTCCCACGGGCTGTGTCCTCGGCCATCACGCTGTCCGTGACCCACTTGGGAACCCGATTCCACGTCGCCGCCCGGTAACCGTGGAGCGCCGCTTCTTCCGCCTAAACCAGGTCCTCGCGGTGCTCTTCGCGGTGCTTGTGCTCCGCCTGGCTCAACTCCAGCTCGTGCAGGGCCGGCGCTACTCGTACCTGAGCGACCGAAACCGCATCCGTCAGACCGTGCTGCCGACCCCGCGCGGCCGCATACTCGACCGCCACAACCGCGTGATTGCCGAGACCCGGCCCTCATTTACGTGCACGGTTGTCCCAACCGAGCTTACCGACTCAACCCTGAGCCTCCTGTCCCGACTGCTGGAGCTTCCTGAACCGGAGCTGCGCCGGCGCATCCGTCCGGTCGCGGCTTACGCCTCGCCGGTCAAAATGAAACGCGACCTCTCGCCGGCTGAAGTCTGCCGCATCGAGGAAAACAGCTTTCGACTCGTCGGCGTGCACCTACGGATAGACCCGGTGCGGAGCTATCCCGCGGGTGAACCCCACGGTCACGTGCTCGGCCATCTCGGAGAGGCTTCGGACGAGGACCGACACCGGGACACGACCCTGCGCCCGCTTGACCTCGTGGGCCGTTCCGGAGTCGAGGCCCAGTATGAGCAGTTGCTCCGCGGCCGGGACGGCTCCGAATACGTCGAAGTTGATGCCCGGGGACAGGAGGTACGTCCTCTGCGCGAGAAACGGCCGGTCCCGGCAGTACCAGGCCGAGAGCTTCACCTTACTATCGACGACCGCATCCAGCAGCTCGCAGCCCACCTGACTCGCAACTACGAGCGGGCTGCCGTCGTCGGGCTCGAAGTCCGCACCGGCAAGGTCATCTGCCTGCTCTCCCGGCCCACCTTTGACCCGTCGGTCTTCACCGGCCCGGTCGACACCGGGGCCTGGAGCAAGCTGATCCGCAATCGCGCCAAGCCGTTCTTTAACCGCGCAGTCTCATCCGGGTACCCGCCGGGCAGCACGATGAAACCGGTCGTCGCGCTCGCGGCGCTGCGCCGGGGAGTCATCGCTCCGGCCACCACGCTCGACCCCTGCCACGGAGCGTACCGGTATGGCAATCGCACCTTCAAGTGCTGGTCGAGCCACGGCGCGGTCAACCTGATTGAGGCGCTCGCCGTCTCATGCAACACCTACTTCTACCAGGTCGGCCTGCGTCTCGGCATCGACAGCCTGACCGCGTTCGCCGCGGAGTGCGGCCTGGGTCGGCCCACCGGCATCGACCTGCCAGGTGAGCGCGGCGGCAACGTCCCCACGCGCGCCTGGCTGGACCGACGCTACGGCAGAGGGCGGTGGGGCGCGGGTTCGGTGCTCAACTTCGCCATCGGCCAGGGCGAAGTGCTGGTGACGCCGCTGCAACTCGCGGTGCTCTACGCCGCCATTGCGAACAACGGCACCGCCTGCCGTCCTTATGTGCTTGACCATGCCGACTCGGCTGGCCGCACCGTGCATCAGACCGCAGTGAAGACGACACGGCTGCCGGTCAGTGATGCCGACTTGAAACAGGTGAGGACCGGCCTGAACCGGGTGGTCGAATACGGCACCGCAGCCGCGGTCCGCCTGAAAGAGGTAGCGATTGCCGGGAAGACCGGAACGGCGCAGAACCCGCCGCGGCCGGACCACGCCTGGTTCGTCGGCTATGCGCCCGCTGATGACCCCGAGGTGGTTTTCTCAGTGCTGGTCGAGAACGCCGGCCATGGCGCCAGCGTTGCCGCGCCCATTGCGGCCCGGCTCATCCGCGCCTGGTTCTTCCCCGACGAGACACAGGCGGACACAACCAAGCCCTGGCCTCGATGAAACGATTCGACACGACGACCGCAATCACGGCCCTGCTTCTCGGGCTGGCAGGCGTACTGACCATCTTCTCGGCCGGCGGCAGACACTATTTCTTCCGTCAGCTCGTCTTCCTGCCGGTCGCGGTCGCGGTCGGTGTCGGAGCCTGCCTTATGCCCCGCCGGATACTCCTGGCCGTGGCCGAGCCGCTCTACGCGCTCACGCTCGTTGCCCTGGCCGCGGTGCTCCTGGCCGGCACCGGACCCGGTTCGAAGCGCTGGTTCGCACTCGGCCCGGTCAACTTCCAGCCGTCCGAGGCCGCCAAGCTCGCCGTGGTTATCATCCTCGCCAAGTACCTGAGCATCAGGCGTACCGTCGCTTTCTCGTTCCGCGACCTGGCCGTGCCGGTGCTGACCGCGCTCATCCCCGCAGCGCTGGTCATGGCCGAGCCGGACCTGAGCACCGGCCTGACATTCGGCGCGGCGCTGGCCGTGATGCTCTATTGGAACGGCCTGCGCCCGCTGCACCTGCTTCTGCTCTTCACCCCAGCCATCTCCTTTGCCGCGGGATTCTCGCTGTATACCTGGATTCCGTTCTTCTTCCTGCTCGGCGTGCTCACCCTGGTTCGCTCCGGACTGAGGAAATCGCTTGCCGCGCTCGGTGTCAGCGCCGGATTCGGCCTGATTTCGCCCGTCGTCCTCGCGATGCTCAAAGAATACCAGCGCGACCGCATCCGGGCTTTTGTCGCGCCCTGGTTCGACCCGCACGGCGTCGGCTGGAACGCCATTCAGTCCCAGATCGCCATCGGCTCGGGACGGCTGCTCGGCAAGGGCTTTCTCCACGGAACCCAGAAGCGACTCGGGTTCCTGCCCAACCGCCACACCGACTTCGCCTTCTCGAGCGCGGCCGAGGAGTTTGGCTTCGTCGGCGGCCTGGTTCTTCTGGGCCTCTTCGCCCTGCTGCTCTACCGATTCCTGCTCACCGCCCGCTCCACCCGCGACGGTTTCGGCGCGTCGCTCTGCGTCGGCTTCGCCGCGTTCATCGGCTATCAGGTGTTCATCAACATCGGGATGCTCGTCGGTCTCGTGCCCGTCACCGGGATTCCGCTGCCGTTCATCAGCTACGGCGGCTCCTCGCTGCTGCTCCACGCGGTAATGGTCGGACTGGTTCTCAATGTCTCGACCCATCCCGAATAGAAACCATGACCCGATGAAGGACTCGCGCCGGTGACCGACCTTCGCTCCCTGACCCCTGCCCAGCTCGAAGAACTCGGTCGCTCATACGGCTGGCCTGGCTACACCGCCCTGCAACTCTTTGGCTGGCTCTGGCAGAAAGGTACAAGGACCATTGACGGAATGACCAACCTGTCCAAGGAGAAACGCGCCCAACTTGCCGGGCAGTTCACCCTTTTCTGGCCCGGAATCGTCCAGGTGCTCACCGACCCGGACGGCACGGCCAAATTCACCTTCGAGTTGGCCGACGGTGAGCGGGTGGAGTCAGTCTATATCCCTGACCGTGACCGCGGCACGGTCTGCGTCTCGTCCCAGGTCGGATGTGAACTCGGCTGTGCCTTCTGCGCCACGGCCCGGCTCGGACTCCGGCGCAACCTCGCCTGGCACGAATGCTGCCTGCAGGTGCTCGCTGTCCGCGACTGGCTCCGTCGCCCCGACCGTGCTCCACATCCCGCTCCTCTCACCAACGTCGTCTTCATGGGCATGGGCGAGCCGTTCGGCAACTACGATGCGGTCGTGCAGGCGGCGCGCGTCATCAACCACGAGCAGGGCCTTGCCATCGGCGCACGCCGCATCACGGTCTCCACGGCTGGAATCCCGGAGAGAATCTGCGCCTACGCCCGGTTCGAGCTTCAGACCAGGCTCGCGGTCTCGCTCAATGCTTCCGACAACGAAACCCGCTCCCGGCTCATGCCGGTCAACCGGGAGCACCCGCTCGAAGAACTCCTCACTTCGGTCCGCGACTACTGCCGCGTCCAGCAGAAGCGCATCACCTTTGAGTATGTCCTCATTGATGGCGTCAACAATCGAGACCGGGACGTGCCTCAGCTCGCCAGATTGCTCAGGCACCTTCCGTGCAAGGTCAACCTGATTCCGTTGAATCCGTTTCCCGGTTGTCGCTTCCGCCCGCCGAAGCCGGCCGAGGTCGAACGCTTCGCTGCCCGGCTCTACCCCTTGCTGCCCGCGGTCACCATCCGCAAGAGCAGAGGTGCAGCTATCCTTGCCGCCTGCGGCCAGCTCGCGGCAGCGTGCACGACCGCCACGACGCTGCCCATGCACCACCGGCCAACACCGCCCGGAAGCCCTCCCGCGTAGACGGCACCAGCCCCTCTGCTTCCTGACAGTAGCGTCCCCTGTCCTGACATTGCACCTCGGTCCAGACGAGGACGCAACTGCTCCCCACACCTGGACTTCATCACGCTGGACCATTCAGCTTCCAGATGGCCACTGCCCTTTCGAGAAGCTATCCCAAGGCCAAGGCCGGCCCCAGACAGCAGGCACAGCCAGGTCCTTGTTTGTATCCAATAAAGGATACAAACGGTCGGGCCTGTTCTTCAGCATATCTTCTTGTAATGCAAGACGTTAGGCGCAGGATACTGAATCTCGAACCCCACCGGGGTAACAGTTCCCCAAACCCTGACGGGAATCACTCTACTAGCTGCCTGACAGGCTCTTCTCATCGTAGTGTGGTCCGGTATCTGGCCTCTGGTCCTGCCGGGCCTTTGCGCTGGCGCTCTTCATCCCGCGTGTCACAGGGTAAGTCCTGTGGTTCGCTTTGGGGTTCGTCTGAGAGTCAGCCGGAGTGCACGAGCAGTTGCTGACCAGGTGATTTCCCACCGGGTCCGACCAACTCCTGTACCCAGTGCCTTGACAATTCTTCCTCCAAGATGCCTGACTGCCGCTGACTTCCGGAGCGCCC
>CAZQFS010000086.1:0-11398 GCA_964592755.1 uncultured bacterium
TGACCTGCTGGATAGACTCGGCTGGTCAGCACATCTACAATCAGAGCACGAACTTCGCCGGGCCCCTGCAACCGGGCAACCGTGCCGATGTCACTTTTCCGAACTGGGCCACCGGCCCGGCCCGCAACACGTACACAGTGCGGATGTTCACCAGCCTTAGCGGAGACCCGAACCCGGCCAACGACACAGCGATGCAGGTGACGAACACGGTTGCGGTTCTGCCCCTTGCCGACCACGACACCGGCAACTGCCGGCTGACCGTGAGCTGTTTCGGCGCAATCGGTCACGATGTCCCGGCGGACGCGGGCAGCGGGTTCAAGTGGCCCAAGACCAGTGCGGACTGGCTCTACTTCGGCTCGCTCGCGATATCGAACGCTCCGGACTACGTTGTTGACCACTACTACTCAAACCCGCCGACCAGCCCGCCGAACAACGACTTCCAACCAGTGGACAGCGTCTCCCCGGTCGTACCGCCGGTGCACGCTGACCAGCATTTCCGCGCCTCGTACAGCGATGCGCTGCATCCTGCACCCAAGGGCATCAAGGTGACCCAGAACAGCTACGCGACGGCCATGCCCTACTACCGGAACAGTGTGGTGATGGTATTCGACATCGAGAACCAGGGCTCAACCCCGGTCAACGGGCTCTACGCCGGAACCTTCACCGACTTCGACATGGGTTCGAGCAATCAGGTAACCACGGTCGCGGACACGGTGCGCCGGATTGTCGTGATGCGCCAGTCAACGACCGCGAACCCGTCCATCGGGGTCAAGATTCTGGAACCCGCGTCATTCAAGAACCTGACTTCGATTGACCACAATATCTGGGTCTACCCTGATTCCTGTGTCACCGACAACCAGAAGCACCGTTTCATGAGCGGCCAGATTGTCAACCGCAACTCGAACCGCGCATTCGACTGGTCGACCGTCACCTCGGTCGGGCCGTTCGACCTTGGGGTGGGCGAGAGCTACCGGTTTGCGGTGGCGTTCTGTGGTGGCACGAGCGAAGCCGACTGCCGCGTCAACGCGGACAGCGTTCAATCATGGTACGACCGCGGCATGCCGGTCGGCCTGGCCGAGAATCCTGCACCGGCCAAGCCGAACACGGGGCTTGTGGTCGGGCCACGCCTGTTCCGCAGCAGTACTTTCATTGACTACGTCTGTAAGAACAGCGGCGAACTGAAAGTCGAGGCCTACGATGCCGCGGGTCGGGTAGTGGACCAGCGGACGGTCCTGGTGCGGCCTGGAGCCGGACGCTATCTCTGGCAGCCGGGCAGCCTGGCCGCGGGCATCTACTTCCTGAACGTCAAGACCCCGGACAGCGAAACTCTGACCAAGGTTCTGCTCGTCGAGTAGGCCGCCTGAACACGCAGCTCAACGGGGCGCCCTTCACCGGGCGCCCCTTATGCTTGCTCCGAAACCGCAAGGGCAGCGCTCGCGCCGGTCAGCGGAGCGTGTCGCTGACCGTCAGCAGGAGCGTGCCGGACCAACCTGACTCGAGCCCTTTCTCGTCCCGAGCCTGAGCCTGAATCAGGTACTCGCCGGGCAGAGTCCAGTTATGGGTGAAGGTCGCCACCAGGTTCCCTGGCATCAGGTCGCTCCAGTCGGTCGTATCGCCGTCGCCCCAGTCCATCCGGTATCGCACCCGGTCCCGGTTAGGGTCATCGGTCACGGTGCTGAAGTCGCAGTCTCGGCCGACCTGCGCCGAGTCTGGGCCTGTAGGCGTAGCCGGCGTTGCCGGCGCCAGATTGACCGTGTCCTCAATCGTAATCTCGTGCCAGTTGGACCAGAGCGACAGGGCGTTCTTCTCATCTCGGGCCCGGGCCGAAACCTTGTAGTCGCCGGGCAGGTGCCAGACGTGTTCGAACCTGACCGTATCTCCAGAACGGAAAGGGTCGGTCCATTCTGCGGTGTCACCGTCGTCCCAGTCCACCTTGACCGAAACGAGGTCAAAGTCAGGGTCGCTGGCGGTGACTTTGAAGGTGCAGGACGTGCCGACGCGGCCGAGACTCGGGCCGGACGGCGGCGGCGGAGTATCCGGGTTCAGATTCTTCGCGCAACCGGACATGATTACCAAGGCCGCGACAGCAGGAAACAAGGAACGCATCGCACAGGTCATGGTAAGATGCTAGGCCGTTGACTGAAGAAGTCAAGGCTGCCCGGTCCCCGGGAGCAGGGTGTGATTGTCCGAGGACTCAAGGGAAAAGGAAGAGCGAAGCGCCTCGACCTGCCTTGACTTTGTCCCGCGAAAAGGTATAACTGAGCGTGCGCGCGCTGGATGTATCCCATCCGTCCGACCTCTGGCAGGAACTGGCCCGGGTCGGCGCTGACCCGGCAAGCTGGCCGGTGTTCGCGGCCAAGTCGAGGTCGTTTGTGCTCAAAGCCGAAGACATCTCCACTGCCGGGGCCAACATCCTGAAACAGGTGGCGCTCGCCGCCGGTGGCGACTGCGCCGTGCACCGCAGTGTCGCCTCGGGCCGAGTGCGCCGGTCAGACGTAATCCTGTTCGGCACGGCACGCCAGCTCGAGGCCGTGGCTGCCCGGCTCAAGGCTCAGCCGCCCTGCGTGGCCCGACTCGTGCCCGAGCTGAAGCAGGCCCTCGTAGTGCTCAGAGCCCCGAAGCTGCTCGTCAAGTTTGGTCGGCGCTCACTCGACTTGGCCCGGCGGACCCATGTCATGGGAATCCTCAACGTGACCCCGGATTCCTTTTCCGACGGCGGCCGGTATCTTGCTCCTGCGGCTGCGGTCGAGCACGCCCTCGAGATGGAAGCCGAGGGCGCGGACTTCATCGACATCGGGGCTGAGTCAACCCGACCAGGTTCCTGCCCGGTACCCGACCGCGAGCAACTGGCGCGACTCCTGCCGGTGCTCGCGCAACTGCGCCGGCGCACCCGAGTCCTCGTGTCGGTGGACACGACCAGTGCCCGCGTGGCCGAGGCAGCGCTGGACGAAGGCGCGGACATGGTCAACGACATCTCGGCGTTCCGGTTCGACCAGAAGATGGCGCGGCTGGTGGCCCGCAGGTCCGTACCCTGCGTGCTGATGCACATGCAGGGCCGTCCCAGGACAATGCAGCGCAATCCTCGTTACCGCGACCTGATGGCCGAGGTCCACCGGTTCCTCGCCGATGCTCTGGCCCGGGCCGTGCAGGCGGGTGTCAGGCGGACGCAGGTGATTGTTGACCCGGGCCTGGGCTTTGGCAAGACCCGCGAGCACAACCTCGAAATCCTCAGACGCCTGGCCGAGCTCAGGTCCCTGGGCACGGCCGTGATGTGCGGGCCATCGCGCAAGCGATTCATCGGCGAGACCCTGGACCTGGGCGTCACCGAGCGGCTGGAGGGAACCGCGGCCGCCTGCGTCATTGCCGTGCGGGCCGGGGCAAACATCGTGCGCGTCCACGACGTGCGCCCCGTGGTGCGGGCGGTGCGCATGGCCGACGCGGTAGGCGGGGTGGGCTAGAGTGCTTTCGTTCCTCCGGTTCCGGGTTCTCGACGCGATCGACATCCTGGTCGTTGCCCTGCTGGCCTATTACTTCCTTAGATTCCTGCGCGGCACACGAGCCATCCGGATGCTGTACGCGCTGGCGTTTCTGGGCGTGGTCTCGCTCGTTGCCCGATGGCTCGACTTCAAAGCCCTGGGGTTGATTGTCAGCTCGCTGACCACGGTCTGGATTGTCGCCTTCGTCATCATCTTCCAGCCCGAGATTCGCAACATCCTGTCGCGGTTCGGCCGCTACCGCCCCTTGCGTTTTCTGCTGAAGAGCGCGGCCGATGCCGCGGTGATTGACGAGGTGGTCGACGCCGCGGCCCAGCTCAAGGAGCGCAGCGTTGGTGCGCTGATTGCAATCGAGCGCGATATCGGACTGCGCGAGTACACCGAAACCGGCACGCGCGTCGAGGCCCGGGTGACAGCCGAACTGATCATTTCGATTTTCACGCCGCCTTCGCCGCTTCACGACGGCGCGGTCGTCATCGCCGGCGGACAGATTGCGGCCGCCGGCTGCACCCTGCCTCTGAGCGACGTCAAGTACCTCGATGGCCCGCTGGGGATGCGCCACCGGGCCGGACTCGGGCTCTCCTCGATCACCGATGCCCTGGTCGTAGTCGTGTCAGAAACGTCGGGCCGGATAAGTTTCGCCTGTCGGGGCCGGCTGCTGCTTAACCTGACCCCGTCACAACTCAAGTACAACATCCAGCAGGCCCTGCAAAAGGAGGTCTAGCCCGTGAGCGAACGAAACCTGCGTATTGTCGGATTCGGCGTTGTCAGCGCCATCGTCTTTGCCGTGTACCGCTACTCGATGGCGCCGACCGCGGCATTCTGGGACTGCGCCGAGCTGATTGCCGCATCGTACGTCGCCGGCATCCCGCATCCTCCCGGCACGCCGCTCTTCGTGATGCTTGGGCGCCTCTTCTCCCTGCTGCCGGTCGCGCCGGAAGTCGCCTTCCGGGTCACGCTGATTCCGGTGCTCTTCGGCGCAGTGTCGTGCGGACTCATCTACCTGCTGGTCGTGAAACTCATCTCGCTCTATTCGGACGAGCCGCGGTTTCGCTGGATGCCGCACCTCGCCGGAGTCTTCGCCGGCCTGATGTGCGCCTTCGCTTACTCCTACTGGGACAACTGCGTCGAGGCCGAGGTGTATGGCCCCTGCGTCGTGGTCGCCCTCTCGGTCCTCTACATGGCCCTGGTCTGGCGCGACCGGGTCCGGGCCGGCGGCGACAACCGCCTGGTGCTTCTGGCAGTGTTCCTGCTCTTCCTTTCCACCGGAATCCACTTCACGCCGATGATGGTCGTGTTTGCCGTGCTCATCTACGTGCTGGTCGTGGACCGGCAGACGATTCTGCAACTGAGGCTGTTTGAGTTCCTGACCGGCTATCTCGTGGTACTGACCGTGACCGAGGTGCCGGGCGTAGTACTGAAGGTCTTTGCCGCGGGCCTGATGCTCGCCACGACCTGGCTGGCCATCAGGGTAATGGAGCGGTCAGACCAGGCGCGGTCCGCACTCTGGGGCCTGGCTCTACTGCTGGCAATGTACGGCATCGGGTACGTCGCCTCGGCCGGTCGTATCATGGACAACACGGTGCTGTTCCTTGCCTCGCCGACCGTGGCCATGGTCGAGCTGTGGGTGACGAATGCGCCGCTGACCATCGCCTTCGGTCTCGCCTTCTTGCTCTACCTCTACTGGCTTCGGCGTGCAGGACGACTCAGCCTGAATTACGTCGGGCTGATGCTCGGACTGGTCTTCCTGGCCGGCTCGGTGCAGTTCATCATGCTCATCCGGGCAAAGATGAACCCAAGCATAAACGAAGTCAACCCTTCGAACTGGCGCGACTTCGTCTCGGTGCTCAGGCGCGAGCAGTACGACCCGATGCGGCTGCTGCCGCGCAAGACTCAGTTTCTGACCGAGGAAGACTGGCGCATGAACCAGAACCCTCGCTTCGGCCTGCTCGTCGCCTATTTCGAGCAGGTGAAGTTCTACCTCCGCTACTTCTTCTGGCAGTGGGGCAATGAGCGGTTCTTCGACATCTTCCTGGGCATCAAGTGGCAGGCGCTGCTCGGCCTGATTCCGCCGCTGCTCGGACTCTGGGGCATCTGGCACCATTTCAAGAACGATAAGCGGTCGTTCGTGCTCATCTTCATCGCGTTTCTCGTGGCGTCGCTCGGACTCGTCACCTACCTCAACTTGAAGTACTCCCCGTCCGACCCGCGCCGCGGAGACCCGGCCCGGGGTGGACTTGGCTACCTTGAGGTCCGGGAGCGTGACTACTTCTACGCGTTCTCGTTCGTCTTCTTCACCATTTTCGTCGGCATCGGGGCACACACCTTTCTGCGTCTGGTTGCCGACTCGTTCCGCAGCAGGAAGTCCGTCGTGTCCGCGGCCGGAGCCGCGCTCGCGCTCTTCTCTTTTGTCCCGATGGTCCTGAACTACGCGACCGTCACCCGCCGGCACAACTGGATTCCGGCCGAGTACGGCTACAACATGCTTCTCTCCTGCTCCGGCGAGAAGGCGGTCATCTTCACCAACGGCGACAACGATACCTTTCCCTTGTGGTTCATGCAGACCGTGCCCTCACGCATCGCCGGCTACGACACCACCTTTGGCAAGAATGTCGCGGTCGGCATCCTCTCCCTGCTCAACACCTCGTGGTACTGCAAGCAGCTCAAGCGCTGGGGAGCACCGATTTCGTTCTCGGAGTCCGAGATTGACCGGCTGCCCCGGGCCTTTGCCGGCAAGAACAACCGGACCTTCCTGCTCGAAGACATCATGATTCGGGACATGGTGGCCACCAGCGCGGGCATCAAGCTGAAGTGGCCGGACGACTACGGCTCTACCTCAGAGGAGTTCAAAGCCAAGGTATTCGGCTCAGGCTACAACCCGAAGTCCCCGGTCTATTTTGCGACCACGGTCGCGCGCGAGAAACTGGCCGACGTCCAGCCGTTCCTGCGCCTCGAGGGTCTGGTCTACCGGGTCGTACCTGAGCCGGGCGACAACCAGGTTGACCTGGCGCGGAGCTACGACCTGTTGATGAACCGGTACCAGATGAACTCGATGCTCGACCCCAGAGTACACAAGGACGACAACACGCGCGGCCTGTTCATCACCTATGCGGCCAGCTATCTCGGGCTGTCTTCCGAACTCCGCCGGGTCGGCCGGCTCAAGGACGCCGAGGAGGTCCTGAAGCGGGCCGCCCGGTTTGACCTGGACCCGGACAAACGGGCCACGCTCTTCTACCACCTCTCGGTCTCGGCGTTTGAGAACGGCAGCCTCGACCTGGCGCTGGCTGCGCTCGACACGGTGAAGCTGCTCGGCCTGACCAACCCCGAGTTCGACATCCAGCGCGGCGTCATCTTCGAGGCCAAGGGCGACTACCGGGGCGCAGAGCAGGCCTACCTGGCTGCCATGGCCAGCGGTGCCCAGCGGCCCGCGCCGGTTCAGTCTCTGACTCGTATCTACCTGGAAAAGCTCGGTGACACGGGTCGGGCAAGAGCCCTGCTCGAACAGTGGCTCCAGCGCATGCCCCAGGACTCGGCCTCGGCCCGGCTCCTGCGTCAGCTCTCCTGAGCAGACTCCGGCTGAGCTCCGATTGCCGCCGCGACGCCTTGTCTTTGCCGCGTTGCCTGACCCTGCGCGCGCTGTGCCGGTCAGCGAGACCGGCATCATCGACTACCTGCAGGCCGTCATGACCGGGGCGGCGCACCGCTGAGAATCCATGTCTTCTCCAAACGTGCCTCGCGTGACCGTCATCGGTGCCGGGCTGGCGGGCTGCGAGGCTGCCCTGCAAAGCGCCCGCCGTGGCGTACCGGTGCGGCTGTTCGAGATGCGACCCCTGAGGATGACCGAAGCGCACGAGACCGGCGATGTGGCTGAACTGGTCTGCTCCAACTCGCTCAAGTCAGATGAACCGGCAAACGCCCACGGCCTGCTCAAGGCCGAGCTGCGCATCTATGGCTCGGCTCTGCTGGAGTGTGCCGTGCGCGCCCGGATTCCGGGCGGCAAGGCGCTGGTGGTTGACCGGCACCGGTTCTCAGCCGAAGTGAAAACTGAGCTGGACCGGGCCGGTGTCGAGGTCGTTCGCGATGAAGTCAGTGACCTTCCCCGCGGTCTGGTCACGGTCGTGGCAACCGGGCCGCTGACATCTCCGGCCATGGCCGAGTCGCTGCAAAACCTGCTGGGTGTCGGGCGGCTCTTCTTCTACGACGCGATCGCCCCGATTGTTGCGGCCGAGTCCCTGGACAAAGGCGTCGTCTTCCCGGGTTCGCGCTACGGCGCGGGTGCCGACTACCTGAACTGCCCCTTGAGCGAGGCAGAATACGACCGGTTCACGACCGCGCTGCTCGAAGCCGAGCTGTTCCCGCTGCGTGACTTCGAGATGTCCGCCGACTCGCCGGCTTTCTTCGAGGGCTGTCTGCCGGTTGAGGAACTGGCTCGCCGGGGCAGGCTGGCGCTTGCCTTCGGGCCGATGAAACCGGTCGGGCTCCTTGACCCGCGCACCGGCCGGCGGCCGTTTGCTGTCGTGCAACTGCGCCGCGAGAATGACGCCGGCACAATGTACAACATGGTCGGGTTCCAGACCCGGCTCCGGCGGCCGGAGCAAGAGCGGGTGTTTCGCCTGATACCCGGCCTGGCCCAGGCTCGTTTCCTGCGCTACGGCAGCATCCACCGCAACTCCTACCTCGACAGCCCGCGTGTGCTTCTGCCGACCCTGCAGACCCGCCGCTATCCGGACCTGCTTATTGCCGGGCAGTTAACCGGGGTCGAAGGCTACGTCGAGTCAATCGGAGCCGGACTGGTGGCCGGAGTGAACGCGGCCCGGCTGACCCGGGGCGAGGCAACGCTGGCCTGGCCGACCAGAACCATGCTCGGCAGCCTGCTGGCGTACATCACAGACCCGGCAGACTCAGGACACGACCCGAATTGTCGGACAACTCGGTCATGCCCCGCCGACAGATTCCAGCCGATGAACGCGAACTTCGGACTGCTGCCGCCGGTTCCGGGCGGACTGCGCGGCCGGCACCGGAAACAGGCTATGTCCGAATCAGCCTTGCGCGTGGCCCGTGACTTTGTCCGAACCTCGGCGCTTCATCCCTGATGCGGCACCACAGACCAGCCGCGCTTGGGCCGCGCAGAATCCAGGGCTACCAGAAAGCCCCTGCTCGCGCTACCGGTTCTCGAGGGAACGTCCGGCGCTCGGCGCCGGGTATGACAGCCGGCGCCGCCTTCACCGGCGCGCTGCACCCTCGCGGCGGGCTGGAAATCGCTCGTCTCTCCTGGTAGACTGACGCATGACAAGGAACACCCGCGAAACGTTCCTCACCGTCGGTTACATCATTGACGGGCTGGCCGGCGCGGCTCTGGCTGCGCGTCTTGTGCTCGGCAGCCGCATGTTTCAGGCGACCAGGCAACTGCCGGCTTTCGGCATCGTCGGGTTCATGGCGGCGCTCACATACGGCGCGGTCCAGTTGCGGGGGGCCGGTTCAGTGGTCATCGTTTTCGTCCTGTTCTATCTGAGCCAGCTCGCCCTGAACCCATCGCTCCGGCCCGCCACTGCCATCAACGCCGCGGTCTTTGCGGTTCCGGTCGGACTTGCCTTCATCGTCTCGTCCTACCTGTTCAAGACGCTCAGCCGCGTGCCGGTCGGCCGGTTTGTCCTCATGGGTTTCATCGTCGCGCTTGGCTACGCGGTGATGGTGACCGTTTTCCTCCTGCGCGCACACCAGGGGTTTGTCTGGCACCTGACCTTGCGTCAGGCAGTAATCGGGGCCGAGCTTGGCGCGGGCATCGGGCTCGGCCTGGAGCTGACCGACCTGCTCGCCCGGCTCCTGAACGGTCCAAGAGAGCAGGGCATCTGATTCTGTCCTCGCCTCGGTGAAGTTCTTTCAGGATGCTCGCTGCTCGAGCCGACGCGGCCGGGCCGGCCGGACCGGTCCTGACCAGAGGCGACATAACTCATTGACTTGTGTCCTGCGCTCCGGTATTGTCTCCCTCCAGTGAGCCTTGCCCTGCTCGTGATGCTTGTGGCCCAGCCGTCGCCCGATTCCGGCTACCTGACGGTCCGCTCCAACATGCCCGGTGTCGGGCTGTATCTTGAGGGAGACTATGTCGGCCGGACTCCGCTTGAACGCTACCGGGTCGCGGCCGGCGAATACAATCTCAGCATCATCTCAAATGACAGCCTGGACAACGTCTACTGGCACCTGCGCCGGGGCAGCATCGGTCGTCGGCTTTCGTCTTTCTGGACTCTGACCGCGGTGAATGCAGGCACGCATCAGGTCAGCATCAGCCCGGGCCAGGTGACCGAGGTCTTCCTGGACTACGGCCGGGTGCTCAATGCTCCCACTGAGTCGAAGCTCGTCGCCTGCTCAGGCCTGACTGCGCTCTTCGGCCTGGGAATGCTCGCCGGCTGGCTGCTCCACGTAGTCATCAGTCACTAGGATGGTGGAATCCGTCCTGCTCGCTGCGTTTCTGCTCTCGCCGACGACGAGCCCGGCAAGGCCGCACGTTGCCGCTTACTGGCGCGCCCTGTCGGGCCGGCGCGTTGCCTGTGACCTGTGTCCGCGAGGCTGTGTGCTCGGACCGGGTCAGCGCGGATTCTGCCGCGTACGGGAGAACCGTGACGGAACTCTGTACTCGCTGGTCTACGGCCGGCCCTGCTCGGTCACCCGCGAGCCGATTGAGAAAGCGCCTTTCTTCCACTTTCTGCCCGGCAGTTTGCGCATCGGCCTGGCGACCGCCGGCTGCAACCAGACCTGCAAGTACTGCCAGAACTGGGAACTGTCCCAGGCCCGTCCTGAAGACCTGCCCGGCCATGACCTGTCGGCCGAGGACGTGGTGGCGCTGGCCGTAAGGGAGAAGGTCCCGACCATCTGCTTCACCTACACCGAGCCGGTCGTCTTCTACGAGTACATGTGTGACGTGGCGCGGCTTGCCCGACCGGCCGGCATCAAGACCACGGTCGTCACCGGAGCCTACATCAACCCGCAGCCGCTGGCGCAGCTCTGCCGCCTCGTCGATGGTATCAAGATTGACCTGAAGGGGTTCAGCCCGAAGTTCTACGAGGACGTCTGCGGCTCGTCCCTTGAGCCCGTGCTTGAGGCGTGCCGGATTGTCGCCCGGTCCGGGACCCACCTCGAGCTGGTCAACCTGGTCGTTCCCGGACTGAACGACGACACCGCGTCCCTGCGCCGGATGTGCGACTGGGTCGTCGCGAACCTTGGCGACTCGGTGCCGGTCCATTTCACTCGGTTCAGCCCGGCCTTCCGGCTGCAGAACCTGCCGGCCACGCCGGTTGCAACACTCGAAGCCGCAGCCCGAATCGCTCGTGCCTCGGGTCTGGAGTTCGTCTACCTCGGCAATGTTCCCGGTCATGACGACGAAAACACCCGCTGCCCTGAGTGCGGCCGGGTCCTGCTCAGACGCCGCGGCTTCTCCGTGCTCGAGAGCAACCTGAAGCACGGTGCGTGCCCTTACTGCGGCCGGCGCATTCCCGGAGTCTGGCAGTGAGTGAATCGGTCGTCTACTTCGTGCCGCCGGAACGGGCCCGTGACGGAATCGGCGCGATGCTCGAGACCTCCGGCTTTCTCGCCCGACTCAAACCGAAGAAACGCGTCGGCATCAAGGTCCACTTTGGAGAACAGGGCAACGCGAACCACCTTGCGCCGGAGTTCATCCGTGCCGCTGCGGTCGCATGCAGCTACCACGACCTTCAGCCGGTCGCCATCGAGACAACCGCGCTGTATCGGGGCCGCCGTCAGCTCGCCGCCGAACATCTGAAGCTGGCTCGCGAGCACGGTTTCACGGCCGATGTCCTGCTCGCGCCAATCGAGATTCTCGACGGCCGGCGGGGTGAGCGCTACTACACCGTGCCGCTCGATTCCGAGCTTGTTCCCGCGGCCCGACTGGC
>CAZQFS010000086.1:11498-12871 GCA_964592755.1 uncultured bacterium
GAAACCGTGCAACTGAGAATGGTCGAGTACTGCCGGGCGGTCCTTGCCGGCCGCGCGGTGTTTCACCTGAACTTCTGCCTGCGCATCACGCCTAACTGCGACTGCTATCCGCAGACCGAAAAACCGGTCATGGAGGACATCGGCCTGTTCGGTTCTTCTGACCCGGTAGCCTGCGAGCAGGCGGCCTGGGACCGGGCCGGCCCGGCGCTGGGCGAGCTCTATCCCCATCTGAAGCCGGAACTCCTGATTGAAGCCGCCGAGCGTCGCGGCCTGGGCCGGCGTGCCTACCGGATGGTAACCCTGTGACCGTGCCCCTGGTTCGCCTCGAAGTGTTTGAGGGCCCGGTCGAGCTGCTGCTCTACCTCGTGCGCAAGAACGAGCTCGACGTCGCCGACGTGCCGATTGCGCAACTGACCGATGACTTCCTCGCCTGGGTCAGAACCACCTCGGTGTTCCCCATGGAATCGGCCTCCGACTTCCTGGTCATGGCCGCCGTGCTCCTGCGGCTCAAGGTTCGGCAGTTGCTGCCCCGGACTCCGGCTGAGGACCTCGAAACTCCGGTGGTCAGCCTGGAGCAGATTCTCGACGAGTTCCGGCGCTTCCAGCAGGTTGCCCGCGTGCTTTCCGAACGCGAGTCTGAGCGTCGCCGGATGTTCCCCCGGCTCGGCGAGACACCGCGGTCCCGACTGGCCGAGTCGGAAGACCTGCTGCTGCTGACTTCTGCCCTCCAGCGGGTGCTGGCGCGGCTCACACCCGAGCCGGTCGCCCGACTTGCGCCGCTCAAGCTGCGCATCGAAGACCGCATCGCGGCCCTGCGCCAGCTTGTCCGCACCCGTGGCGCGGTTGCTTTCGAGGAGGCGGTCAGCGGCCGGACCATCGCCGAGGTCATCGTCATGTTCATTGCCGTGCTCGAACTCGTGCGTCTGGGCGAACTCCGTGTCCGGCAGAAAACCGAATTCGGCACGATTCAACTGGAACCGCGGCAGCCCGCACCCTCAGAGAACCCGGACACGCCAGGACAGACTCCGGGCCCTTCTGAAGACCCCTGCCGCGCATCGCCGGACACCTGTCCCCTGCTCCCGTGAACCACCGATACCACCGGCTGTCGTGCCCTGACTCACGATGAGACTCTTCACCATCGGCACCGACCACCGCAAGCCCTACGACTTCTCGCGCCTGCTCTACAAGTACGGAATCCAGGTGCTCTTTGACGTCCGGCCCACCCCGGAGGCGACCGAGGAGTACTTCCGGCGCGACGGACTCGCGGCCCTGGCCGCGGCCCAGCGTACCGACTACGTCTTCTTCGGCAACGAGCTGGGCGGACCGCGGAGCACGGGCACGGCCGAGTGGGTCGGCTCAGACGCATTCCGTCG
>CAZQFS010000087.1:0-12804 GCA_964592755.1 uncultured bacterium
GTGTATTCGGCTGCTGCTGCCGCAGTTGCAGCCCGCAAGCGTGAATGGCGATACATGCAGTCTGCTGTCTGCCCGGCCGGTCTGACGGCACTTGCAGGTTGCCCCGGCTACCTCGGCCTGCCCGCGCGGCCGGTGTTCGCAAGGTCGCGGTGGAACCTGGGCCAGGGCGCATCGGCGAGTGGGGATGAGCAGTAAATGGCGTACAAGCAGCCATCTTCCGAGCCGATGTAGAGGACCTCGTCCGGGCTGATTGTCGGTGAGGAACTGACCGCGTCGCCAGTGACGAACGACCACCTGAGCGAGCCGCTCGGGTTGACCGCGTAGAGCTTGCCGTCCCGCGAGCCGACATAGGCGACGTTGTCCGGGCCGATAACCGGCGATGACCGGATGTCGCCCTTGGTCAGGAACACCCATCGCTGACCCGCGCCGATGGTCAGTGCGTGGAGCGTATTCGCGGTGAAGCCGATGTGGACGCTCCCTCTCGTGTCGAACCCGGGCGACGACCGCACAGCGCCGCCTGTGTTGAATGACCGCTGGAGCTCCCCGTCGCGGTTGACAACGTACAGGCTGTAGGCGTCCGAGCCGAAGCAGATGCTGCCGTCCGGGCAGACCGCAGGGGATGACCGGATGTCGCCGCCCACACGCAATTCCCACCGCTTTGAACCATCGGCGTTGAGTGCGTAGAGCCGGTTGTCGTTCGCACCGAAGTAGAGCGTGCCGTCCGAACCGACGGCCGGCGAGGAGACGATGGCCCCTCCTGCGACGAAGGTCCAGCGCAGCGTGCCGTCTGGGTTCAGGGCGTAGAGCCGGCCGTCTCCGGAGCCGACGTAAACCGTGCCGTCGTCGCCGACCGCCGGCGAGGACGTGATGGCACTCGTGGTGCGGAACGTCCACTTCCGGGAGCCGTCCGGGTTGACCGCATGGAGGCAGAAGTCGCGCGAGCCGACGTAGATAGTACCGTCGTCGGCAATGGCCGGAGACGACATCTCGATACCGGCCCCGGTCGCGTACTTCCACGCCAGCGTACCCGAGGTCGGCCTGATGCGCACCGAGCAGGGCGAGGACCAGCGCGAACGATTGCCGCGCGAGTCTTCAGCCTGGGCCCGGACCTGGTAGACGCCGACCGAGTCCCAGGCATGGGACTGCTGCACCAAGGTGGCGCTGAGCACGAACTCGCTCCACTCGCTCAAGTGTCCGTCGCCCCAGTCGAACCGGATGGCAACCTGGTTGCTGTCCTGGTCGGTGGCAGAAGCCGTGAACCTGCAGTCACAGCCCACCTCGCCGCGCGCCGGGCCCGACGGGGCCGCGGGCGCACCGGGTGCGACGCGGTCACGACACGAAGACACGGCCAGCAAGGCAGCGAGCCAGACCCGGCCAATGTCCAAGTTGCCGCGTTACCGAGTGACGACGACCTTGTGGGTCGTGGCCTCTTCTCCGTTGCGCCGCAGGAGGTACGTGCCGGGCGGCAGACGTGTGAGCCGGTTCAGACCCGGATGCAGAGTCAGAAGCCGTCGGCCGGTGATGTCAAAGAGGGCTGCATCCCTGACACCATACAGCAATGCTTCCCGCGCGACGAATACCGGACCGGTGCGGCTTTTGTCAGGACGTATTCGGGGTCGTGGTTGTGGACGACGTAGAGCTTGTTGTCTTCCCGCGCAAAGCAGAGGCCGATTGCGCAACACGGGCCTTCGAGCAGGACCGAATCGACAACGATATCGGTCGTCCCGTCAATGGCAAGCAGGCGTATGCCCAACTCTACCTCCATCGCGCACCAGACCAGGTCGTTGACGTCATCGTAGCACATCGCCACAAGCCAGTTCGGGCCAAGGGGAATTCTGCTCCGTACCGTGTCACCATCACCATCCAGGATGGCAATCTGGTAGTCTCCAATCTCGTCGCTGGTGAACAAGTAGGTCCGACCATTGGCCGCGTTCGTAGCGAAGGTCGGCCTCTCGTAGTCATCGGTCTCTGGGTAGCCTGCCCAGACGCGGGCGAGTAACTAGACGGTCGCCGCGTCCACCACCAGCAGACTCTCGTCAGTGGCGACGTAGACCTTGCCGACGCGTGGACTGACGCTGCCGCCGAGAAAGCAGCATTCGGAGACTGCGGCTATCCGGGCAGCCACCGCACCGGTCCGCGTGTCGATGACCGACACCAGGGTTTCACCGACGCAGAAGACCTTGTACTGCCCCGGGACCGAGAAAAGAGCAAAAGTCCGCTCGTCGTCGAATGGAATGCTCATCTTGCGGCGGCGCGTGACTCCGTCAATCGCGAGGATGCTGCCGCCCTCGTCCGATGCCACATAGACCGTGCTGGTGGCCGAGTCCACGGCCATCAGCCAAGGGTAGCTCAGGTTCGAGCCGACCCAGCCGAGCGGAATTGTCTTCTCAAGCGCCTAAGAAAGAAACGCGGTGCCGGGGAGCGCCGCAAGGAGCACAATCGAAAGGACGCACGCGCCTGAGCCGGGCTTCAGGCGCCTCACCTATGAAGCGGCCGCAAGTGTTATCATTGGTTGCCTCGCTGAGAAACTCCAAGTCAGGAACCCGGCCAAGTCAATAGTCCCGCGCCGGCGGTCAGGGTACGCCCGCGCTGCCGGGAAAGACCGGAACTACGCGGCCGGGCCGCTGGCCATGACGCGCTGCTGGTCTGCGGTCAGGTTCTCGACCAGCCCGAGCATCTGTTTCATCATCAGGGCATTGCGCGCCGCAGCACCGGCGTGGCAGTTGTTAAAGAAGGCGAAGGTACTCTTCGCGCCCGAGGCGACGCTGCGCAAAGATGGAACGAACTCAGCAAGCTCGGCCTCGGAATACAGATAGTTGTAGCGCTCCTCGCGAGGAGCGTTGAACCAGTTAGGGTTTCGACCGTGGAATCGAAAGTAAGCCAGCCTGGCCGTACGTCGCGGCTCAAACGGCATGAGCCTGGGCAGCCTGGGTTCGTCGACCACACAGAATCCCATTCCGGTTTCTTCGAGCAGCTTGAACGCCGCGTCGCGCAGCCAGGACCGGTTGCGGAACTCAACCACGAGCGGCAGGCCGGGCAGCAGTTCTGGCAGGCGGCGCAGGTACTCGAAGCTCGCCGGCACCGGGTAGAAGTAAACCGGAAACTGAATCAGCACACAACCCAGTCGTCCGGCCTCGAGAAGCGGCTTGATGCCTTCACCGAAAGCACGGAACACCCCGGACGTATCCTTGAAAGTCGTGCGACTCTCGTCCTGCCAGATTTCGTGAGTCATGTCCTTGTGTGACCGGACAACAAAGATGAAGCCCGGCCCGGTGCGATTCACCATCGATTCAACAGTCCGGGCTGCGGGCATCGCGTAGTAGGTGAAGTTGAGCTCGACGGCGTCAAACCCCAGCGCCTGCTCATAGTACTGCAGCCACTTCGACTTGGGCAGGCCGGGCGGGTAGACCGAACCAACCCAGTCGTCGAACGAAAAACCACTCGTGCCGACCAGATAGCTCATCCAGACCCACACGTAGGCTGCCGGACGAGCGAAAAACCGTGGCCGACCGACGTGAGCGCGACCGCCTCGCTAAAGCGGCTCGACAACGACCAGCGGCTGGCCGTACTCGACCGACTCACCATCATCAACCACGATGTCCACGATACGGCACTTCTTCTCGGCCTGGATCTCGTTCATCAGCTTCATCGCCTCAACGATGCACAAGGTCTGCCCCGCATCAACCACATCACCCTTCTCAATGAACGGCGGGGACTCAGGCCGGGCACGGAGGTAGAAAGTACCAACCATCGGCGAGGTGATTTCTTCGGTCTTGACCGCAGGACTGCCTGGGGCATGACTGGAAGGCGGCTCTGCCCCGCGCTCGCGGGGCTGGACCGGAAGCGGCACAGCCTCAGCCGCAGTCGGTGCAGACACCGTTGCCGCCGGCGCGTCCTGCGTCAAGACAGGCGCACGCGTCGCCGCCGGGTGTGCCTCCGATGCTCCGCCGCGCCTGATTCTGACCTTCTCTTCGTCGTGCTCCCATTCGAATTCCGTGACCCCGTGCTGAGTGACAAGCTCCATCAGTCCGCGCACCCGCCGTACGACCGGGTCTTCCGGTGGTGCGGTCTGCGCCGGTTTGGGCTGCGCCGACACCTGTGTCGGCGTCGGAGGCTTTGCTTCGGGCTGGGTTGGGTTCTTGCGCCAGGCGAAGAACTTTAGCGCCACTTCGGGGAAAAGGGCATACGAGATGTAGTCCTCTTCCTTCTCAACCAGGTCCTTGCTCAACTCCTTGCGCACCTTGGCCATCTGAGGCTCGAGCAGGTCAGCCGGTCGCACCTTGATCGGTTTCTCAGTGCTGAGTATCTTCGCCATCACCGCGTCTCGAATCGGGGCCGGCGAGCGACCGTAGAGCCCCTTGACGTAATCCTTGACTTCCTTGGGAACCAGTTTGTACCGATCTCCGGCCAGGACGTTCATCACCGCCTGGACCCCGACAATCTGGCTCGTTGGAGTCACGAGCGGCGGGTAACCCAGGTCTTCGCGCACGCGCGGGACTTCTTCGAGCACCTCAGGCAGCCGGTCCTCGGCTTTCTGCTCGCGCAACTGAGAGAGCAGATTGGACGCCATGCCCCCCGGTATCTGATGGGTGATGACCATAGAGTCCACGACCTTGCCGGAACTGACACAGCGCTCGGCCGCAATCTTCTCGTAGTGGAGCTCAACCTGCTCCATCGCGTCCAGGTCGAGCTTCGGGTCCCTGGCCGTACCGGCAAAGCAGGCCACCATCGTCTCGGCCGCAGGCTGAGAAGTCATGAATGCGAGCGGCGCCGCCGCAGTGTCAATCACGTCCACCCCGGCCTCTGCTGCCTTCAAGTAGCTGGCGACAGCCATGCCGCTCGATGCGTGGCAGTGGAGCTGCACCGGCAGCCTGGTCTCCTCCTTCAACGCCTTGACCAGCTCGTACGCGGTGCCCGGCGAGATGATGCCGGCCATGTCCTTGATACACAGCGAGTCAACGCCCATCTCCTGCTGCTCACGCGCCCGGGCCAGGTAGTACTCGATGGTGTGAACCGGACTGATCGCATAGCAGAGCGTACCCTGGGCGTGCTTTCCGTACCGCTTGACGTATTCGATTGCCCGCTCCAGGTTGCGCGCGTCGTTCAATGCGTCGAATACCCGGTAGATATCGAGTCCGCGTTCGGCCGAACGGGCGACGAATGCCTCAAGCACATCGTCCGGGTAGTTCCGGTACCCGACCACGTTCTGACCCCGCAGCAGCATCTGCAGCTTGGTCTTCTTGACCCGCTGACGGATTTCGCTGAGCCGCTCCCACGGGTCCTCGTTGAGATAACGCAGGCACACGTCGAAAGTCGCCCCACCCCACACCTCGAGTGAGTAGTACCCGACGCGGTCTATATGAGCAAGTACCGGCAGCATGTCGGCGAGGCGCATGCGCGTTGCCCAGAGCGACTGGTGCGCATCGCGCAGCGTCGTGTCGGTAAGACCGATGGGGCCCGCGGGCCCGGCATGAACCTTAGACGGACTGGGTGCTGTCTTCTGCATAACGTCTGGCAATCTCCCGGCTCACCAGTTCCATGGCCGTGGCCCGTGAGCCTTTGACGAGGATTGTATCCCCGGGCCGAATCATGTCAAACGCCGCGTCCGGCAGCCGATCGCTTGCCTCACCCGATATCAGCCGGTCTCGTGCCATACCGGCATCAACTGCCCCTCGGACCACGTGCTCCGACATCACGCCGACCAGCACGGCACGGTCCACCACGGTCGCCAGCTCGCGGCCCAGTTCCTCGTGCAAGCGAGCTGAGGCCTCGCCCAGCTCGAGCATATCACCGAGAAACGCCATCCGCTGTCCGGCTGGCGCGCACTCCCGCAGCACCCTGAGCGCGGCCTGGACCGACTGCGGATTGGCGTTGTAGCTGTCGTCAATCAGCGTGACCTGCGAGAGACGCTGCACCGCCAGCCGCAGCGGCAGCGGCCGGAACCGGTCGAGCCCGGCGAGCGCCTTTTCAACACTGACCCCGCTCGCGACAAGCGCAGCACAAGCGGCAAGCGCGTTGAGGACATTGTGCGCTCCGGGCATACGCAGCGAAACCGGGTGCCGACCCTGAATCTTGAAGCGCACGCCGGAGAGGTCAGTGGCCTTGACGTCGGTCGCCCACAGGTCAGCCGGCTGCTCCAGACCGAAGGTCAGAACCCGTCCGGCCCAATGCCTGTGGGCCAAATCCATCACGACGGGGTCGTCAGCGTTCAGTATGGCGGTTCCCTGCCGCGGCAGACACTGCAGCAGCTCGCCCTTCTCCTGCGCGACGCCGTCTCGGTCTTTCATCGTCTCAAGATGCGTGTCGCCGACGTTCGTGATCACTCCATACCTTGGCTGGCAGATACGGGCCAGCCGGGCTGTGCCCCCAAGCTCGTTCAACTCCAGCTCGAACACCGCGGCCTGGGTCTCGTGGTTTATCTTCAGCGCGGTCAGTGGTACGCCAATGTTATTGTTGAAGCTGGCCGGGGCGTAGACCGTGCGTAGCCGGTGCGAGAGAATCGCCGCCAGCATCTCTTTGGTCGTGGTCTTGCCGTTGCTGCCCGTCACGGCGAAAACCGGAATGTCGAACTTGGCCCTGTAAGCCGCGGCAAACCGGCCCAAAGCAAGGGTCGTATCGTCAACGACGATCGCCGGCGCTCCGGCCGGAACTGCGTCCTCACGCTCAACCACGACTCCGGCCGCGCCGAGCTTCAACGCATCGGCCACAAACTGATGACCGTCCAGCCGCTTGCCGCGCAGAGCGAAGTAGAAATCACCCGGTTTCAGTGTCCGGGTGTCGATGGACACACTGCTGAAGACCTGCGGGCCGCTGCCTACCTGGCGGCCTCCCGTCACCCGCACGAGCTCAATCACCGAGAAGGGACGGACAGCAGGAGCCGCTGTCTCGGGCGAAGCCTCGCGGGGACGCGACTGCCGGCCGTACCGACGCCGAGGTGGACGCGTGCTCCTCGCGTGCGCGGACTCGTGCCGATTACCGTCAACCGGGAGCCCTGACGCCGGCCGTTTCGTACCAAAGCGGAAGTCGCGACCGCGACCAGCTCGAGAGTCGCCCCGCCACTCCGGCCGAGGGCCTCTTCTGCGCTCATGGCGGATTGGCACGCCCCGCCAGTCCAACCGCGCCCCGGGGTCCATTCTGTTCCCATCTGCCTCTCGGTCAGAACTCCGGCCGGATCGCGCGCCGCTGTGCAGCCGCGGTCCACGGTCGTACGGTCGTGCCCGATTGCTGGACCCGTGTCTGGGCCATGGTTCTCGTTTTCTCACTTACGTCTCCAGTATTCTGTCACTCTCAGTCACTCGTCATCACACTATCAACATCGCATCACCAAAGCTGTAGAAACGGTACTTCTTCTCTACCGCGTGCCGATATGCCGCAAGCATCTGCTCGCGACCGGCGAAAGCAGCCACCAGCATCAACAGCGTCGACCGGGGCAGATGGAAGTTCGTCAGCAACGCTCCACAGACCTTCCATTCATAGCCCGGATAGATGTACAGCCCCGTCTGCCCCTGGCCCGGCACTACCCGCCAGCTAGCAGACTCCCGGTCCGGGACGGCCTGAGTCTCAAGCACACGAGCAGTGGTCGTTCCAACGCAGACTACGCGCCGTCCCTCGGCAAGGGCGCGACTGACCCGCCCGGCCGCTTCCTCGCCCAGTTCGAACTCCTCAGGATGCATCACATGCTCCTCCACGGTCTCGACCTTCACCGGTCGGAACGTCCCAAGGCCCGCGTGCAGAGTCAGAAAGGCAGTCTGAACTCCCTGCCGTTCCAGCCTCACGAAAAGCTCAGGAGTAAAGTGCAGCCCGGCAGTCGGAGCCGCAACCGCGCCCGCGGCCCGCGCAAAGACGGTCTGGTAGCGCTCCGGCTGCTCGCACTTCCTTCGGATATAGGGAGGTAGCGCCAACTCCCCCTGCTCCGCCATCAATGCGGTCACATCCATGGGGTCGAACCGCACAACCCTGACGCCATCCGACCTCCGCTCAGTCACCTCGGCTCGAAACCGGCCCAGCAGCAACCTTGCTCCCGGTCTTGCCTTGCGAGCCGGTCGCGCAAGCACCTCCCAATGCCCCGGCGTGACTTGACGCAGCAGCAGTAGCTCGACCCTGCCACCACTCGGCAGGCACCCAAACACCCGGGCCGGCACCACGCGCGTGTCGTTCAACACCAACAGGTCACCGGCCATCAGCCATTGGCCAATATCCCGGAACTGCGCATCTTTCCAGCGGCCGGTCTTACGCTCCAGCACGAGCATGCGCGAATCGTCGCGCCTTTCGAGCGGCTCCTGGGCCACCAGCTCGACCGGCAGTTCGTAGTCGAAATCCGCGACGCGCATCTACTCCAAGGCACTGCCCGTGATGCGACGGTACGCCTCACGGTATCGGGCAGACGTGCCGGCAATCACTTCGCCGGGCAGTCTCGGCCCAGGCGGAGTCCTGTTCCACCCGAGCGCCTGGAGATAGTCGCGCACAAACTGCTTGTCGAAACTCGGCGGTGCAGTACCCACCCGGTGATGCTCTATGTCCCAGAATCGCGAGGAATCCGGCGTCAGCACTTCGTCAATCAGCATCATCTCACCCCGGTACAGCCCGAACTCGAACTTCGTATCGGCAATGATGACTCCTCGTTCCCTGGCATACTCGGCGCCGCGCCGGTACAGCTCAATCGAAACGCTCTTCACCCACTGCTTCTCGGCATATCCGACCAGGTCGCCCATCTCCTGTTCCGTGATGTTTATGTCGTGACCGGACTGCGCCTTGGTCGCGGGCGTGAAAATCGGACAATCCAGTTGCTGGGACTGCTGCAGCCCGCACGGCAGTTCGATACCACACACCGACCCCTTCGTCTTGTACTCCTGCCACGCGCTGCCGGCCAGATACCCACGCACCACGCATTCAACGGGCAGAGGTCTGGCCTTCTTGACCAGCATCGCACGACCGCGCAGCGTATCTCGAAACGGAGCCAGCTCCGATGGAAAACTGTCGACGTCGGTCGCAATCACGTGATTCGGAATCGTGTCCTTGAACCGATCAAACCAGAATGCCGACAGCCTGGTTAGGACCACGCCCTTGTCCGGTATCGGGTCAGGCAGCACGACATCGAATGCCGACAGCCGATCGGAACAGACAATCAACAGGTCAGGCCCCACTAGGAAGATGTCCCTGACCTTGCCCCGGGCCACGAGCGTCAGCCCGGGCAACTCAACCGTCTTCAGAGGGGCTGTCACGACCGAATCCCCTGCTGCTGTTTCAAGGCAAGCGAGCGCGACTTCCTGGCTACCTCAGTCGCAAGCCGCCTTCGGTAGTCAGCCAGCTTCCGTGCCAACGACGGGTCAGAAACCGCCAAGACCTCCACGGCAAGCAGGGCGGCGTTGGCCGCTCCGGATTTACCCACAGCCATACAGGCAACCGGTACCCCGGCTGGCATCTGAACGATCGACAGCAGCGCATCCAGGCCCGACATCCCGGCATCAAGCGGAACCCCAATGACCGGCACAGTCGTGTGGGACGCAATCACGCCCGGAAGGTGCGCTGCCCTTCCCGCGCCCGCGATAATCACCTTGATGCCTCGAGCCGCGGCCGAACGGACGAACCGCCGACACCGATCAGGCGTCCGGTGAGCAGAGATGACCGCACTCTCATATGGAACTGAGAATTGCTCGAGAATCCTGAAGCTCTCGCTCATGACCGTTGCGTCGGAATCGCTGCCCATCACGACCGCGACCAGCGGAACGGGTCTCTTTGGCACAGCGTATTCTAGCCAACCAGCACGACTTGTAAAGCCTGTGCGCTGCTCGGCCGAGAAGGAGTGACACCGACTCGTCGCGGAGCGCGACTGCAGGTCTTCTGCGCTGTGAATGTCTCCTTGGCGCCACAAGTGCCGTGCTTCCACAACACTGCTGAATTGCAGCATAACATCATGACAGCTCAGGCGTTACGCAAGCGAATCAGGCTGGACAGGCGGACAACGTCACCTTTCGGCAACACTCAGCGCTCTGAGGTGTCGGCCGGTCTGAGCTAAGTTGCACCTTTGCGTCACTTGCATTCCAAGCAGCGCTGGAACGGCTACTGCACATGACCGGGCATGATTGATAGGCACAGCAAACCAAACAACCCGGAGGATTCCGTGACACGTATGATGAGACTGATTCAGTTGCTGGTCGGAGTGGCCCTGATTGCTGGGGCAGGTTACGCGGTCGTTACTCAGCGGAGCAAGCTCTCACAGGTCGGCGCCCATGCCGAACACGGAGCCGAGTTGTTCCATGAACGACTCCAAGCGGCCCAGACGCTGCACGAGGGCGGCTCGCTCGACCCCGAGATCAAAGTCCCCAGACGCGGCCCCAGCGCGCGACAGAACCGTCGAGCCGAATCGCGCCGACGCTAAGACCAGTTACTTACACAGAACCGGCAGGGGTGGCAGCTAAGCCACCCCTGCTCTGCACCTGCCGAGATGGCAGCTTGACTCTCGTCTGGGGCAATCTACAATTGGGCCGCATGCGAATCGGCGACTTCGAACTGCACAGCCTCTCCGACGGGTTTTTCGGACTCGACGGGGGGGCAATGTTCGGAGTCGTACCCAAGCCTCTCTGGGAAAAGACCAACCCACCTGATGACCGGAACCGCATCTGCCTGGCTCTACGGCCCCTGCTCATCATTGCTGGTCCAAACCGAGTCCTCGTCGATACCGGCATCGGCAACAAGTGGGACTCGAAAGGCCAGAACATCTACCGCATCGAGAAAACCGACACGACTGACGCCTCGCTGGCCCGGCTCGGGCTGAAACCCGAGGACATCACCCATGTTGTCCTGACTCACCTTCACTTCGACCACGCCGGCGGCGCAACCAGGTTCGGCCCAGACCGAAACCTGGTCCCGTCATTCCCCAATGCCCGCTACCTAGTCCAACGGGCCGAATGGGAAGACGCAACCCGGCCCAACCCTCGCTCCCGGGCCGCCTATCTGTCGGACAACTTTGCGCCAATTGAGAAGGCAGGATTGCTAGAACTGGTCGACGGCACGACCGAGTTCCTACCCGGCATCGAGCTGCTTCATGTCGGCGGTCACACGCGCGGGCTTCAGCTCGTGCGCGTCGTTTCGGCCGGCTCAACCGCGGTCTTCTGGTCGGACATTATCCCGACCACCGCTCATGTTGCCACACCCTATATCATGGGATATGATTTGCATCCGCTTGTGACAATGGAAATCAAAGAACGACTGGTCAACGAAGCCTGTACCGGACACTGGCTCTGCTTTCTCGAGCACGACCCGCAGACAAGTGCCGGATACCTGGTCCGGTCCGACAACCGGTGCCGGCTCGTACCGGTCGAGTAGGCAATCTCATCGGAGGAACCATTGAAAGACAATGCCTGGCGTGACAAGTATGCCGGCAAACTGATGTCCCCGGACAAGGCCCTTGAAGTTCTGAAGCCGGGCCAGCGCGTTTTCATCGGCTCGGCCTGCGGCACGCCGCAGCTTCTGGTTCAGGCCCTGGCTGACCGGCCGATTGAGGACGTCGAGGTCGTCCACCTTCTCACCCTCGGCGTTGCCCCGTATGCCCAGGAGACGATGGCCGCACGCTACCGTGCCAACGCGTTCTTCATCTCCACCAATGTCCGGCCCGCGGTCTGGGAAGGCCGGGCCGACTACACTCCAATCTTCCTTTCAGAAATCCCGGCTCTGTTCCGCAGCGGCCGGCTCCCCCTCGACGTTGCCCTTATCCACGTCACCCCGCCGGACGAGCACGGCTTCTGTTCGTTCGGCGTATCGGTTGACATAACCAAACCCGCGGCTGAAGCCGCCCGCCGCGTCATTGCCGAAGTCAACCCCCGAATGCCCCGCACCCTTGGCAACTGCTTCATCCACGTAAGCAGGCTCGATGCCTTGGTCGAGAACGACGCGCCGCTCTACGAATTCATCACTCCGGGCGAAAGTGACGTCGCCCGCCGCATCGCCAAGAACGTCGCTGACCTGGTTGAGGATGGCGCAACCGTGCAGGTCGGCTACGGCGGCATCCCCAATGCCGTACTCCACTACTTGAAGGACAAGAAAGACTTGGGTGTCCATACTGAGGTTTTCTCCGACTCAACCATCGACCTGATCGAACAGGAGGTAATCAACTGCCGCAGGAAGACCCTGCACCCGGGCAAAGTCATTGCCTCGTTTGCCATGGGCTCAGAGCGGTTGTTCCGCTACATCGACAACAACCCGATGTTTGAGTTCCACCCGGTCGAATACACCAACGACCCATTCATCATCAGTCAGAACGACAAGATGGTCTCCATAAACTCCGCACTCGAAGTTGACCTCACCGGCCAGGTCTGCGCCGACTCGATCGGATTCCAGTTCTACTCCGGCATCGGTGGTCAGGTCGACTTTGTCCGGGGTGCTGCCCGCGCGCGCGGCGGTAAGGCCATCATCGTACTCCGCTCGACCCGGGACGACGACAAGTTCTCACGCATCGTCCCCACCCTGACCGAAGGCGCGGGCATCACGACCTCGCGCGGTGACGTCCACTATGTCGTCACTGAATGGGGCATTGCCTATCTGCACGGCAAGACTATCCGCGAGCGGGCCCTGGCGCTCATCTCGATTGCTCACCCCAAGTTTCGCGCCGAACTCTTCGACCTGGCCAAGGAAAAGCACTACATCTACGCCGACCAGCCCGCGGGCCCGCTGCTTGAGACCAGGTACCCCGAGGAGTTTGAAACCAAGACCCGGCTGGGCGACGGCACCGAGCTCTTCCTTCGGCCCATCCGGCCGACCGACGAGCCCCAGATGCGCGACCTGTTCTACTCATTCTCCAAGGATACG
>CAZQFS010000088.1:0-12757 GCA_964592755.1 uncultured bacterium
CGATGATGGCATCAATATCGGACACCGAATCGGCCAGCCGGCAGTCGTGGCTGTGCCCGATGTGATTCAAAGCAACGATGATGTCTGCGCCCTGCTTGCGCAGGCCGGCGACCGCTTCTCGCACACGGTCCTGGTAGGGTAGAATGTCGAGGTCGCCGATCTGGCTGTCAGTGACCATGCCGCGCAGGTATTTGGTGATGAGTCCGAACACCCCGACCTTGATGCCGCCCCGCTCGAACATGACGCTTGACCTCAGGAATGCCGGTGGGGTGTCGGCGCCGGCAACGGCAACGTTCGTCGCCAGCCAGGGCAGACCCGAGCTGTCGACCATCGCCTTGAGCACCTTCCAGCCGAAGTCGAAGTCGTGGTTCCCGGCCACGACCGCGTCGTACCCGGCTCGACGGAAGAAGTCCACCGTGACCTGGCCGCGGGTGAAGTCGCCGAGCGGCGTGCCCTTGAACACATCTCCCCCGTCGAGCAGGAGAAAGCCATAGCCCTTGCGCTCGGCCTCAATACGCAGCTCGCGGATGACGTTGAGCGCGCCCGGTGCATTGGCCAGCGGCGGAGGAAAGTCACGATTCAGCCAGTACGCCTCGGCCGGCAGCAGCGCGCCGTGAATGTCATTGGTATGCACGATGTACAGGTGCTGGACTCCGGCAGACGCAGGCAGAACGAAAGCAGAAGTCAGAAGGCAGAATGCAAAAAGCAGGATGACGAAAGTTCTGCCCACCGGTTCCGGCTGCCCGGCTGTCTTTCTAGAACTCACGCCACAGGGTGACAGCAAAGTAGCTCCTGCTTTCATAGACCCGGGCATCGCTCTCAGTCAGCTCGGGCCAGAACTGGCCCGGGCCGATGATATCGCGGACAAGACGTGCACCCAGGTCAACCTGGAACAGACCGGCATCAAGACCAACGCCCAGTCCGAAGCCGGCCACCTGAATGGTCGGGTCCTCAGGTCTGGGCTCAATCCCGAAGCCGTACCGCAGCCGCACCAGACTCAGCATCCGGTGCTCAATCCCGGCCCGCACCGCGAGCACACTGGCGAGCGCCGAATCCACGCCGTGCCACGCGTGGTACCCGACCTCGGCCGAGGCTGTGCCGGGCAACGGGCCGGTCACCCGGTACGACAGGTTCAGTCGCGCCACCCAGGGATGGCGTCCTTCGTAGCTCGGCGGCCGGGGTATCAGGTTCCAGACTGTCTCCCGCCAGTTGCTCAGCCTGTAAGCACTCTGAAAGTCGGCTGCCACTGTCAGCCGGTCCAGCAGGTTTGCGGCAACGCCGGCTCCGAACGCCGCGCCTGTCGGCTTGCCGTCGTCCTTAAGGAATGTCGTGTCCGCGCCGCTGGCGTGCCACGACTCCAGCCTCCGGTTGCCGAACAGGTACCCGCCGCGCACACCCAGGCCCAGCCGGTCGAGCACTCGGTAAGACGCTGCCGCACCCACCAGGTACAGCGCCCCGGTCTGGACCACACGGTCTTCGCCGACCTTGACGTAGAAGTCGTCCCGATACTCCTTGACATACCTGTATTGGAAACTGCGCACCTGGGTCAATCCGACCGCTCCCGCTGCGGAACCGAGCGTCCTTGCCGCGGCAAAGGCACCCGGGATTCCGCCTGCGCGGATGTTGTCCGCATAGGCGAGTTCACCGAGCGCGTTCTCGAACTGGTCGTAGACAATCCTCGTGCGCTGCTCAGCCGCGACCCTGACACCATATCCGAGCTGCACCACCGGACCCCGCAGGAATGCAAGCCCGGCCGGGTTCGAGAACACCGCGGCCGCGCCCACATCCGGGCCGGCAACGACCCCGCGGGCGAGCGAACGCGCGTCGTGCCAGAACACCTCCTCACCCACCCAGTCGCGCAACGGCACCTGAGCGACGGCCACTGCCGAGGACAGAACCAGCCACGTCAACAAACACCTTCTGATTCCTGTTTCTATCACCTGAACTCCTCTCACCACAAGAGGTCAACCTGCAGGGCAATGTTCACCGAGTTCTCCCGCGTCAGGAAGTCGCGCACCGGCTCGCTTGAACCCGGCACATGCAGTCCTTCGCTCGCGCCCAACCCGGTATGGAAGAAGTCACTCAGTTTCTGTCTTAACTTCAAGTAGAATAACAAGTTATCAGACAACCTGTCCGTCAGGGCCAAATACCACTTGAACCCCTGACCGTCGAGGAAGTCGATGCCTGAGTCCTCGAATATCCATTGTGACATGCCGCGCGTGTGCCAGGCGGCCACACCCAGTTCGCCTGAGAAGTCGTCCGAGAAGTTGTGCTCCCACTGCACCGCGACAAAGTCCCCGGACATGCTCGTCTGGTCTGCGTACTTCATCGTCGGGGTCAGGAGCACCTGACCGTGACGCACCTCGGAAGTCAGGTAGTCCCAGTTGGTCAGGCTGTACATGGCCCGGATGCTCGACTCGAGAGTGAACGATTGCGTAGACTGGACAAGCTTGGGCAGCTCCTTGGACTGCAGCTTCTGCTTGAACCGCAGGCGCAGCGGATAAACCGGCAGATACTCGACCTCACCCTGCAGACGCCAGTTGTCTGCGCCCCAGGCCAGGTTGCGCCAGACATCGAGATAGACCCGCGTGAACGTCACCTGTCTGCCGACCTGGTAGCGCGTGTCTATGAAGAAACCCTGCTCAGCCTTGGGCATCGGGAACTCCTGCAGGGCGGCGTACGCCGGGTCAATCAATCGGTACGTCTTTTCGAGCGGCGTATCCTCGAATCGTGTCTGCTCGCAGAACCCACGGTTGTACGGATTGTCGTACCCGACTCCGTAGTGCCGGTACAACGCGGTCAGGTACAGGTAGTCATACTGGGCCCGGGCCTTTATCAGGTATGCCTGGTTGGCGCTGCCGCCCGCCATGAACCGGCGATTGCCGCCCGAGTCTCGGCCGGGCCGCCCCGCATACTCGGCCTCCAGGGACAGATTCTCGACCACGGTTCTGAAGTCTGCTCCGTAGTACAGCCGGTTGCGACCGGTATCGAGCATCGTGTAGTTCGGGTCATCGAGCGTGTCCGCGTCGCCCGGCAGTTCGAGATAGCGGGCATCAGGCCGGAACCTATGGTCATAACCGACCCCAAGCCCGCTGAAGGATAGCTTCGTCCCGGTCGGGACCGGTCCCAGTTCCGACAGGTCAAACCTCAAACTGGCACCGGCGTCGGTCTCGGTCAGGTTGTTGCGGAACGACGGATAGCGCGGTGTCGAGATGATGTAGAAGTTCACCGTGCTGTCCGGATTCAGCACCGCATCCCGCCTGGCGTGCGAGAAGAAGCCGACCACGCCAAGACGACTCGCTGCCGCTTCGGCCGCCACCCCGCGGAACCCGAACCCGCCATTCTCGCCCAGGTCGCTGAACAGCCCTTGGGGCCGCTCATGCACTCTTGCCATCAGTTCGCCGGTGTTGTCGAGCAGCAACCCCTGGCCCAGCGCGAGGCGGTAGTCGCCCAGCATCAGCCGGCGCAGGACCGGCAGGTCCTGCACGCTCGCAAAGCCCTTGACCGCATCGAACGTGCGACGGTCATAGAGCTTCTGCGCTGCCCATGCACCAACGCGCACATGGTCCCCAACTCGCAGACGCGCGCGGTGACGCACACTGGCCCGGTCGCCCACACTTGCAAGAAAAGACCGGTTCGTCTCAAGCTGCTGCCGGAAGAAGGCCGTATCCCGGGCCAGGTAGCGCAAGGTATCGCCCCACGGCACCGTCGTATCGGCAAGCGCAGCCAGGGCCTGGTCGAACTCAGCAGTTGAGTTCTCGACAAACCAGTCCGGGCGCATCTCGTAGTTGGTGCGGAGGTTGCCGCCGAACCCCGGGCCCTTCACATCGTCGTAGGTCACGTAGTTCCTCATGTTCCGGTACCCGTAAGGCGACAGGCCCGGGACCTGATTGGCAAGGTCGCGCCGGCCGGACAGCTTGCCGCCCGACCGCTGGAACTTCGCCACTGCCACCGCATCCACCAGCGAGACGTTATCGAGCACGAGCAGGTCGTCAACCGTGGCGCGGTTCACATTGATGGGCGTAACCAGCAGGTCCTGCCACTCCTCAACTGCAGCCGCGGTCGGCCCCTCCTCTGACGCAAGCCGGCGCTGGATACGCTGGATGTTGGCGCGTGCGCGCTCCTGCCAGTCGGACTGCGAGACGTAGACGAGCGGCTTGAGCTCCTCCAGTTTGGCAGGCGTCACGCCCCGCACCTTCAGCAGGTCATAGATACTCAAGATGCGGCCGTACTCCCTTACGTGGTCGTATATCCGCTGCGCCGTGGCCGAGTCAACCGGCAGGCCGCGCACCTGCTCAAGGGTTGCCTTGTTGATGTCGAGTTGATCCGTGTTCGAGTACTGCCCGGCCGCCCACGCCACGCCGAGCAGCACCAGTCCGGTCACCAGCCTGAGCCTGGTCATCTCCGCCTAGAACTCCACAGTCAGACCGAGGTTATGCGTCAACGGCAGCACCGAATGGGTCTGCATCGCGTAATCCACGTGCAGATGCTCAAGCCCGGTGCGCAGCCCAAAGCTCAGGCGCACCGGCTCGGTCTGCACCCCGGCGCGCAGAGTCAGGTAGTCCTGGACGATGCGCAGCTCCTGTCCCACGCTGACTCGCGTCGGCTTGCCCGGCTCTTTGGCGATGTCAACAGCCGACTGAACTCCAGGCTGGGGCGAGAACCCGAGCCCGACCACAAGCAGGCGCGGCAGGTCACTTGAGCCGATGCGGGGCATGTTGAGGTTGTGGACGTAGAACCCTGCGGTCCAGACCCGGTAGATGCGAGCGAACAGCCCGGCATCCACGCCCAGGGCAAAGCCCTGGCCGAAATCCTGCTGAGCCAGATTGTACCCGTTCAGGCCGTAGCCGAACGCCAGACCTTCTGCCAGCCCGAACCCGTGCGCCAGCTTCACCGACCGCTGCGACGCCAGGCTCAGCCCGGTCTCCTGCAATCGCAAGGCCAGGGTTCCCGCTGACCTCACCGGCACAGCCGCGCTCAGGTGTGCCGTGTGCAAGCCTGCACCCACTCCGCCATAGAGCAGCTTGCCAAGACCGGCAATCTGCACCTGTACGACCTGAAACAGGCCGGCCGGGTTGTAGTCCACGGCGCAGACATCGTCCGCGACTGCAGTGAACGCACCGGCCATGCCTTCAGGCCGAACGCCCGACTCGTTGTCCTCAAACATCGCCTGTACCGGCATTGCCGTAAGCAACGCCAGCCAGCACAGAACAGCACTTCTAGCCAAAATTGTCCTCCGGGTTCAAGAAAGGACCGCGGCTCTGATTCTATTGTCCGACCCCGGCCAGTCAAGCAGTGCCGACCAGCCGGCCGCTTGTCTACGCCCGACGCGGACCGCGACGCAGGCAGACCAGGCGCCGACCAAGCAACGTCCTCGGTCCCCACCTCACGCGCCTCAGCCGCGAACCCGGACGCCAGGCAGTCGAAGGTCGGTTTGCTGTTCTCACGTGAGCCCACCCCACCGCATCACGCGAAACCGGGTAGTCCTCCCTGACAAACCGGATTCCAGCGCCACGTTTCGGCGTCGCGGCATTGCGCGACTGAGGCGCTACTTGACGAGCACGACTCGGCATGACGCAGACTCCTTTCCTCTATTGACAGGACAATTACCAACCGTGACCAAAGAGCCGCATTTATCAGGTCCGGACCACTAGCCGGTGCTGCTCGGTCCATTCAGCACCATCACAAGGTGCACGTGGTTGGTCATGAGCCAGCAGGCCAGGACCTCGGTGTCGTGGTGCGTGGCGCAGCGATGGAACAGACGAAAGAACTCCCGCCGGTCCTCATCCGAGAAGAACACATCTCCGCGCCGGTTGCCGCGCTGCGTGACGTGATGCGCAACCCCGGCAACGACGGCCCGAGCAATTCTGGCCACATCTCAGGCTAAACCACATCTCCGTGGTGTCAAGGAAAATCTCTGGCGTCGCCAATACCCCCTGGCCGGGACGGGTGGCCGATTCCGGGATAATCCCGGTTTCCTGAGTAAGTACTCAGACGAAAGTCCGCCTGCGATTGAAGATAATGCCGCTGTCGCCCGGCCAGCCTGTAACCAGGAGACCTAACTGCCGGCGGCCGGTGGCCCGCCGAGCTTCAAGAGCCTGTACCACTTGTCGAACGGCGGCCAGAAAACAGCGGCAACCTGGGCAGCTTCGTCCGGCTTTGAGGTTCGGGCCACCAGGTCCGCGGTCTGCTGCTGCCTCGCAACCGGGTCCTGTGTCGTGGCCAGGCCTATGCGGAGCAGTTCGTTGAGCCATATGCGGTAAGTGCGCCTCCGCTCTGCCATGATACCCATCCGCTCAAAGACAGGGTCGAGTTCGTACCCAATCGCCTCAAGCATCCGGAGTGGCCTGCGCGCCCGCTCCTGCGCCTTGCGCTCTTCTTCGTACTCAGCCCGGCGCTCAGCCCGAATCACCTTTGTGCGCCGTATGCCGCGGACCTCGCCATAGGGCGGAACATAGTCGAGCTCACCCTGCTTCTCCATGGCGAGGAACAGGCTGAGCACCGCGTCGAGCACGCACCGGAGCTGTTCCTCGGTGCCGTAGTGCCCGGCAAGCGCGGCCTTGAACGCTGCATCGAGCAGCTCAGGACGGCGTGCTTCGTGGCGTGCCCTCGTCTTCTTGAGTATGCCCCAGACTTTGCGGCCGAACTCGGCCAGCGGCCGACGTGCTGTTGCCGGAGCCGGCACTTTCAACTCATCAAGCACCTCGGCCAGCTCGTTCTCGAGTCTGGCCTTCTGGACATAGGCCGCAGCCAGCCGACAGGCCCGGGCCATGCGTTCCCCAGGTGAAAGCGGGGCCTTGCCCTCGAATCGTTCCTGTGCCGTGGTCTTGGCATCATAGTGCGCCACCTTCTTCTGCACCGGCTCAGGCAGCCGCTGGATGGCGACGGCAATTGCCTTCCGGGTCTTTGCCTCGGGCACCGGCGGCAGTTCAGCGTACTCGTTCAGGAGATCAAGGATGTCGTCGAACCGGGCGCGGCAGGCGCGCAGGTAGTCGGCAACAAGGGCCAGAGACGGATAGGGAAACACACCGGCCTCAAGCAGGCTCACCGTGCTCTGGCCGTGGCCGGCTTTCCTGCCCATGCGTTCTGCTAACTCGCCCTGGCTCAAGCCGGCGTGCTTCCTCAAGCTGCGCAGGCGCTTGCCCAGCCTCTTGGAGAACCGGAACGAGTCAGGATGCCGGGGCATGGCGTCAGGCTACCACGCTCGCCTCAGACAACACAGGCATCCCGCAAGCCGCGGAAAGCACATCCAGGAACACACCCAGAATATTACGTAGTAGTAATGCCCGGCGCAAGGTCGGCAGACAACCTAAGTGCAGTCGTCTTGGGACGTTGCCCGATTCAGTCGTGTCAAGCCCCACCAGTTCCCCAGGCCGTTTACACCGGCGCGTTTGCCGGCGTCATCGAAAGCACCGCAGAAGCGGCTTCGCGCGCGACTTTGCCTGCGCTGTACGATACAACTTCGCGTGCTCCTGCCGCTGCCCTGACGGTTCTGATGGCCGATGGTCTTTCCGCCAGCCTGCGCAACTCGACCGGCAAAGGCACGACCCAGAACCTGTTCGGCTGCCTCTGCGCCGGCATCAGCGCTGCGCTTCTGAACCCGCTTCCGGAAACGACTTTCATGACGGTACTGCACACCCGCACAACCAGACCAGACCGTCCTACGCAGACATGACCCGGCCGGATTCGATGCGGAACTCGGTCCAATTCGGTGTCGCGCCCGGACCCGAGACTCCCCGACTGCCTGAATCTCCCAGCTTCCGGGCCGCGGCATACACCATCTGTCCCCGCGCGGCAATCAGCTCAAGCACCTGGCTGCCGCGCTCCTCATCCAGCTCTGAGGCAATCTCGTCAAGCAGAAACACCGGCCGCTGCCGCACTGAGGCCAGCAGCAAATCAGACTCAGCCAGACGCAGCGCGATTCCGGCCAGCCGCTGCTCGCCCACCGACCCGAACCGACGCAGGTCCTTTTCCTCCCGCACAATCCTTACGTCATCCCGGTGCGGCCCAACCAGAGTCCTGCCCAACTGCCGTTCGCGCTCAGCCGTACCGGCCAGTTGTTGCCGGAACTCCTCAACCTGGCCCGGCCCGTCGCCGATGCTCGAACGATACTCGAACCGCACCGCCGCGCGCGCCAGTTGCTCGCAGTAGCTGCCGGCTGCGGCCAGCAGTTGCTCGGCCGCACCCCGGCGACGCTGGGCAACCGCGACTCCGGTTCGCACCAGCTCGTCGGTCCACGCAGTCAACTGGTCCTCACCAGCTCCGGTCTCAAGCAGCCGGTTCCGCTGCAGCAGTACCCGTCGGTACTCGGCCGCGACCGTAATGTAGCTCCGGTCGGTTTTCGCAATCGCCATATCGAGAAACGCCCGCCGCGCTCCCGGCCCTCCCTGCACCAGTTCGATGTCCTCAAGCAGGAGCACCACCACCGGCAGCCATCCGAAGTAGTCGGACAGCCGCGTCCGCTCCACCCCGTCGGTAAGCAGCCGCTTCTCGCTGCCGTTGAACCGAATCTCGGCCTCAACCCCGTTCTCGTCCTCGCCCGACACGACCAGCACCTCCTGCCCGAACCCAAGCAGTTCCGAGTCCGGGCAGCGCCGGAACGACCGACCGATAGCCAGGTAATGGACGGCCTCAAGCAGATTGGTCTTGCCTGCGCCGTTGGGCCCGAACAGATAGTTCCGGTCTCGGGCCAGCTCGACCGTGCCTGGCGCGAGATTCCGGAAACCGCGCACCGAGATACTCTTCAGTGCCACGCCAGACTCTAGAAGAAGACCGCGTCTCGGTCAAGCAGACGTCGCCTGCTCCAATCCGCACACGAGCCAGTGTACATGACCCAATCGTCCTGTGATTCGGCTCGTATCCCGAACCCTGCTGCCTGCCGCTTCAGGACCACTCTCCTCGTCAACTGCTGACCGCACCCTTGAGCTTGCAGAAACAGATGCCGATGACCACCTGCCCACGATGCAGTTGCCTCACCAAATCCACCGTAGGTCAGGCATCAAGTTGCGCGGGATACTGCCGGGCGTCGAGTCGCGGGCAAGACTGCATCGTCGGTCGTGCGGTGTTCGTGCAGCATCCATCGTCCCGGCCAGCTTCCTGACCGAGCCTGCGGATTTCAGTCGGCTTCTGTTAGAATCACCTTTCGGCTGATGCGGTCGTCCTTGGTCTCAAGGGTGCAGAAGTACACGCCGGTCGGCACTGTCCTGCCTTTGCTGTCCCGGCAGGTCCAGACTGCCTCGTTCAGGCCTGCCTTGACCTTGCCCGAGAACAGGACGTTCACCTGCCTTCCTGCGGCGTCGTAGGCCTTGACCGTGGCGTGGGCCCCGGCTTGCGCCACCTGCCAGTACACCGTGACCGGCCCAGATGCCGGATTCGGCGACGCCCGACGCAGGTCAGTTGCGAGGCCTGAGCCCATCACGCCGTCCTGGTGCTTCTTGTGCCGGACCAGAAAGATGCCCGTGCCGGGCCGGGGCTTGGGCTTGGGTTTGTTGCCGTCGCTGCCGTTCGGGTCCTCGCGCTCGTAGACCACGTTGTTCGTACCGGTGGTCGGCACGTAGTACACGTCCGGCTTGTCCCGGATGCAGCCTGAGTCGGTCAGGCTGGTGAAGTCACCCGAGGCCGTATCCACCATGCCTATCTGGCTCGTCAGGCCAAACCACCGGACCGCGGCTATGGCCATTCCGTCCGCGGACCAGTCCGGCTCCCCCAGGTCCCTGCTGGAGCTGGTGAGCAGCCGCTCATTGCTGCCGTCTGCGCCTACCAGTCCGACCTGGTACGTACCGCTGTTGTCCTGTGCGATGAAGGCGGCACTGCGGCCATCAAAGGCAGGGTCGGGCGGGTCCTCCACGTCGTAGTCCCCGTCGGTCAGGATGGTCTGCACCATCGAGTTCAGGTTCAGCTTTGCCAGCCGGTCGTATTCGCCCGGCTCGCTGTAGATGTAGACCAGCTCTGAGTCACTCAGCCACTTGGGCCAGCAGTGGTCGGCGGCGGCGTCGGTGATGACAGTCTCATCGCCGCCGCCCAGCGGAATCAGGCAGAGCTGCGTATAGGTTGTAGAGTCCTCGATTTCCGCCACCAGCAGCGGCTCGCTCGGATGCCATTCGGCGTGGCTGTGGTCCCAGTCCAGGGTGCTGACCTGGGTCGGCGTCTCAACCGCCATCGGCCCGTTGTCCAGGACCAGACTCCTCTTTCCGGGCCTCTGCAGGAGCGGCCTCTGCACCGCCGCAACGGGCGCGGGCCTCGCGGTCAGGCCTTGAATGCGGGTCCTGTCCGCGCCGACCGCGGGCTTGGGCACGACGGCCGCTCGCCTGCGTGCGTCGGAGCCCGGCACCGGCACCGTGTAGATGTGCACCGGCGAAACCGACGTATCCTCGTGCTCGAATGCCAGGGTCTGGCCATCGGGCGAAAAGGACGCGAAGTAGTTGTCACCTGACGAACCCTCGGTGGCGGCTAGCTCGACGCCCGGGTCCCCGTACCTAACGACGTAGACCTGGGAGAAGCCGTTGTCGTCATCGTGGGTGAAGCACACGTCCGCCTGACTGCTCCACCGCGGATTCTCGCACTTGTGGCCTTCGACAATGCCCATCTCGCCGCCGTCCGTCGAGCCGGGCCCGCGTCGAATCTCGTAGGACGCCGTGCCCCAACTGCTGGTTGTGTCCGGCCGGTATCGCCACAGCTCGTTGATGCCGCTACCTTTCACGGCGTAGAGAATCCCGTCGCCCGCGGCGATGTCGCCGCCCGCCTTCACTCCCTTCTTCTTTCCAGAACTACCAACCTTCGGTATCGTCTCCTGCTCGCTCCAGTAGCCGCCTGGCACCAGATGCCAGAGTTCCTGGGTGTTGTTGCCCTTGAGCGACCAGAGCCCGCCGCCATACCAGGTTCCGCAGCCGCCGGCCGCCACTTTCTTGTCCTTGCCGGTCTTGTAGCTGTGGAATGGGTATGGGTTGCCATGGGTGACCAGGTTCCACGAGTTCTGTGCCACGTCATATCGCCAGAACTCGTGGTACTTGCCCTGAAGCGCGTAGACGTGGCCGGATGTGTCGGCTGCCAGCCAGGAGCCTGATCCCCATTTGGCGCTTGCGCTATTTGGCTTGGCCATCGCGCCCCAGGAATCTGCGGCCGTGTTGTAGCGGTAGAAGTTGTTCTTGCCTCCTTTGTGCAGGATGACGTAGCCGGTGCTGCCCGAGCGTACAAACGCCACGTCGGTTCCGGCCTTGGGCTTCTTCGTATCCTCGGGCGTCATGGGCACGTAGGCCGACTGAGACCAGCTATCGCGCTCAATGTCGTACTTCCAGAACTCCAGAGTGCCGTTGCCCTTGGTCGCATAGAGGTGGCCATCGTCGTCAGCGCACCCAGCCGCGCCCTTGTAGGGTAACTTGCCGCTCGGCCCGGCCGGGATGGACGCTCGCGCCGCCCACCCGCCCGCTTCCGAGTAGCTGTAGAAGTCCCCAGTCTGCTTTCCCTTGGCTCCATAGAGCAGCCCGTTGTACGGGCTGAAGGCAAGCCAAGCCCCATCCTTCACGTATGTGGCGGGCGTTCCCGTCGGCATTGAGGTGTCCGCCTCCTGCCACTTCCACGGCGCGGGCCAGTCGTAGTGAACGACCAGCACGTCGTCGGTCCCATCCACGTCGGTCGTGCCAACGACGGCGATAAACTTGTCCTGCCCGGCCTCGTGATAGATGGCGATGTCCGACGCAAGCTCCACGTTGCCATCAGAACCACGCGTGAAAGCTGTATCCTTGCGGACGCAGCCATTCGGCTCGTAGACGAGGGCGGCGATGTCCTCGGTGTCTCGTGCGTCGGTGACATTGCCCACGACGCCTACGTAACCGTCATCGTCAACTGCGACGCCGCGCGGCCCGTTCACCTCCGGGTCCTCGCCCAGATACCAGTGCCTGACCCACTCCTCGTCGAGGTTGCCGTTTGACTCCCGCAGCTTGTACATCACCGTGGTCATCGTGACTACTTCCGAGTCGAGTTCCGCCCGTTTGACCAGTAGGCAGACGCCCTTTGACTGCGCCCCCGCCATCGGCCGGGGCACGAGCTCGACCGCCTCCACGTCGTGCGCGTCATCGCCGAACTCCGCGTGTGAATCCACTCCGAGGGAGTCCTTCGTGTACTTGATGACAATTGCTTTCAGGTATTCATGCGGGTCGGGCCCGCCAACGTGCTGTTCGACGGTGCCGGTCACGTAGGCAAAGCCGCCATCCTGGTAGTCCACGGCGATGTCGATGGCGCCATCCAGGTACATCTCGTCGTACATCCCGTCGTAGACGTTGAAGACCTCGTTGGTGCCGTCCGCGTTATACCGCACCGTCAGGAACTTGTACTTCGTCTCGTAGTCCTGGTTGATTCTGCCGGTCACGTAGACGCGGCCCTGGTTGTCGCAGGCAACTGCGGACGCGAAGTCATCCATCACGGGCAGAGAATCGTGGGAACCGGGGTAAGCCTCGGCCCAGAACACCGGGCTTTCAGGCCGGTAGCTGATGGTGAGGAAGTCGTAGCCTCTGTAGCCAAACTGGGCCGAGCCAGTGACGACCACGCCCCAGATACCGCCGGGCTGGCACTGCAGCGCGATGTCAACGGGGCGGTCATCGCCGCCGAAATCGTGATAGACGTGCCAGAATTCGTGACCTTCGACTTCAGCATCGAACTTCACCACGTGCCAGTTGTGGGACGAGTACGCCGCGACGTAGATAGCTACGGTCGGTGGGCCAGGACATCGTTACCAGGGTCAGGCCGGCAAACTGCTGACTGG
>CAZQFS010000089.1:0-12742 GCA_964592755.1 uncultured bacterium
AAGCTCTCGACCGAGAACACCAGCGTCACGCACAAGCTCGTGGTCGAGCGCTAGTCCGGTTCTCTCTACCTCAACGGGGCGGCCTTCGGGCCGCCCCGGTTTCGTCGTGGGAAACCTCTGGCCGCGTTGCCGGTTGACTTCGCGTTTGATACGGCTACACTCTGACTGCTGACGGGGCGAGTTCCCCGTGTGGCAGGTTGAACAAGCGACGGTATCTTCTGACGTTATCCATTAAGGAGGATTCTGATGTCCAAGACCGTGTTTGTTGCTCTGCTGGTCCTGAGCGCAGTCGCCGCCACTGCTCAGGCTCAGGTCGTAATCCGCGGCGTGCTCGAGGCAGGTCCCCAGCCGTTTCCGGTTGACTCGACGATGATCGAGAGCCGGGCCGGAAGGCAGTGGTTTCCTTGCCCGGAGTGGGCTGCCGACCCGATGTCTCAGGACACCTTCATTTTCCCGAGTGTTCCGCTGTGGCCGGAGATGATTCACATCTCGGCATTCGTTGAGGGGCAGCCGGTTGAGCAGCCATTTCCTCAGCCCCGGCCCGACGAGTGGTACAGCTTTGAGCCGCCGTTCGAGATGACGCGGGTGAAGTTCCAGGAGCTTTCCGGCATCGAGGCCCGGCCCGAGTCGAGGGCCGCGGGTCTGCTTTCGGTGAGGCCGACGCTGGTCTGTGATGCCGCGGTCATCTCGGCTTCTGCTGCGGGTGTGGTCGAGATTTACGACGCCGCGGGCAATGTCGTTCAGACCGTGGCGGCGCCGGTTTCAATGCGCTGGGAAGGTACTGACCAGCGCGGCCGGCAGCTTGCGCCTGGCGTTTACTTCTGCCGTCTGACCGGGAGCGCGGGTACGGCCGTGCGCCGCATCGTGCTGGCCTGGTAGCAGGCAGGCGAGTTACTTACCGCGGGGCGCGAAAGCGCCCCGCGTGCCTTGTGTCGAGCTAGGGTTTCGGGCCGGCCTGCCGGGCGGCTTCGGTCTTGACGTAGAGCAGGCGCAGCTCGGTGAGCAGCTCCTCAAGCAGCCTGGTTTCTTCCTCGGTGCGGTTGCCTTCGGTCTTCAGTTTGAGCATAGCCAGGGTGTTTATCGTCTGCCGCGCCAGGGGCAGGTTGACTTCAGGTTGGTTCGTACCAGGTACGACCGTCTTGCCCAGGCCGGCAAGTGCGGCCGCAGCCATGCTCAGCACTAGGGTGCTGAGAGAGACTTCTTCCGGCGGACTCATCTCAGCCATTGTTGTAGTGGTCGAGCAGGGTGCGCACTTTGACGACGCTGCCGGAGCGGACATAGACGCGGGGAACGCGCGGGCTGACACGGCAGATGACCTCGTAGGGGATGGTTTCGGCCCAAGCGGCAAGCTCGTTGGCGGCAATCGTCGCACCGTTGTCTGAGCCGAGCAGGGTCACGGTGTCGCCGATGGCAGACTCAGGCACGTCGGTAACGTCGAGCATGGTCAGGTCCATGCAGACATTGCCGACCACGGGCACACGCCGTCCCCGGAGCAGGGCTTGGCCTCGATGCTTGAGCGAGTACGGATAGCCGTCGCCGTAGCCCGCGGTGATGACCGCAATGCGCGAGAGCCGCCTGGTGAAGTAGCTGCGTTCGTAGGAGATGGAGCGGCCGGCCGGAATCTCACGCAGGTTGACGATGCGCGTGCGCAGGCTCATCACCGGCGTCAGGTTCAGCGTTGACTTGCGGTAGCCGGACTGGTAGGAATCAGGCAGGATGCCGTAGACCACGAGTCCGGGCCGGATGAGGTCGTAGTGGGAGCCGGGCAGGTTCAGAAACCCGGCCGAGTTGGCCGCGTGGCGGAGCATGCCGGACAGACCGAGCCGGTCGAGCCGGACGAGCAGTTTCTCGTAGGACTTGAGCTGATAGCGGGAGTAGTCGAGGTCCGAGTCTGCGGCCGGGAAGTGGGTGAACACACCTTTGACGGCCAGACCGGGCAGCTCGGATACGGTGCGGACAAAATAGGCCGCAGCCCCCACGTCCACACCGGTGCGCCCCATGCCGGTGTCAACTTCGACGTGGACTTCGATGGTCTTTCCCCGCCTTGCCGCCTCGGACGAGAGCTGCCGGGCAAATCCCAGTTCGGTGACCGACGGGGTCAGGTCGTGCTCGAAGAGCCGGGGGACTTCTTCGTAGGTGATGGGGGAGAGCACGATTATCGGGCGGGTGATGGAGCCGAGACGGAGGGTGATGCCTTCATCCACGCCCGCCACGCCGAAGAAATCGACGCGGTCCTGAACCTCTTCGGCAACTTCGCGCAGGCCGTGCCCGTAGGCATCGGCCTTGATTGCCAGCATGACCCGGCACGGGCCGGCTGCGGCCCGGACCTGGTTCAGGTTGTTGTTCAGAGCATCGAGGTTGACCTCGGTCCAGATTCTGCCGTGGTCCATCAGGGTGTTGATAATAGCCCGGGGAGCGGAACTTGTCAAGGTAGCAGCTTGACCTGAGGTCTGAATTCGGCTATCCTTTCATGCTACCAAAGGAGGCCTGATGCTTGCAAGACTGCTGTTCGTACCAGCGCTTCTGGGCCTGGCGGTCGGCCAGAATCTGCTGGTGAACGGTGATTTTGAACAGCCGCTGACAACCGGCTGGACCGCCACGCAAGGCGGCTCCGGTTACGGAGTCACTGACCGTCAGACTTACTACCACTCAGACCCGGACTACGAGGCGAAGGACTCGCTCTACTCGGGCGCAGGCTGGCGCAGGCTGGCCCAGCGGGTCAGCGTGTCGAGCCCGGTGCTTGACGTGTCGTTCTGGGCCAAGTTCGCCATCGGGGCCGGCTCTTCGACCTGCTGGCCGGTTGCCTGCGTAGTCGTGGGGTACTACAATGCGGCCAACACGCTGCTGGGCGAGACCCGCTTCTACCATCACAACGAGTACTGCAACTGGACGTCGTCGAGCACGATGCACCTGATTGAGGTGACCAGCCCTGACTGGAACAGGTACTCGCTCAACGTATCGGAGGAACTGGCTCAGCATCTGCCGGGTGTGAATCCGGCACTGGTGCGTCGGGTCGAGGTCGCGCTGTTCGATACGACCGCAGGCGGCTGAGGCGGCCCTTGGGCGAAGGTCTTCGCCGATGACATTGAGGTCAATCAGCCGGCCAACGATGTCGGTGTCGCTCGCGTTCTTTCTCCGGCCAGTGCGAGAATCCGGCCGGGTGAAACGCTCACGCCGAGTTGCGCGGTCGTCAACTACGGCTCTAACTCACAGCTCAACGTCCCGGTCTTCTTCGAGGTCGAGTCGGCCGGAGTGCTGGTCTACGAAGATGCGGTCCTGGTTCCTTCGCTGCCGGCCTTTGATACCGTTACCGCGGTCCTCTCCGAGGAGTGGACGCCCGGGGGCGGGCTCTGGCAGGGCTATCGCGTCACCGCCTACACTCTGCTGACCGGAGACCAGGTTCCGCGCAACGACACCGCGCGCATGAACCTGATGGTTTCGACCGATACCCTCTTCTCGTTCAGAACGAGCCACGGACCGGTGATTGACGGCTATCTGGATGCCGGTGAATGGAGCCAGGCGCACCGGTTCGATGCTTCCAACATCGTCGGCTGGTTGTCGGGTTCTTCGTCGGCCGGCAGCGCGCTCGGGTACTTCATGCATGACGACATCTGGATGTACATGGCGTTCGAACTACCGCCGGCAGCAACCCGCGACACGTTCGACCTTGTTGCGCTCTACTGCGACGAGAACAACAACGGTCAATGGGAGACGAGTCTCTCTGAGGGCAACTATGACGTCCGCATCAACGACAGCCTGTACGATGAGGTCCTGTACCGGCCCTGGACTCCGGCAGGCCCGGGTCAGCCAGCACCCGCGATTGGCGCGGTCAGCAGCACCGGCACTTTCAACGGGCACCTGGTGTTTGAGGCCAGGATTCCGCTGGGCACGCTGCCGTATCGGTTGAACCTGAATCCGGCCGGCGATACCTGCGGCATCTGGCTGCACGCGGTTCACAGTGATGTCAGTTACGGCTGGTGGCGCTCGGAACTGCCGGCAGACTCGTTCGGCGTGCCGGCGGGTTACGGTAAGCTGATTCTGCGCACTCTGCAGTCAGGGGACGTGGGTGTTACGAGTATTGAGGCGCCGACCGGCTGCGTCCCTCCGGGCGGCACGGTCACCCCGCGGGCAACGTGGCGGAACTACGAGTCGACCCCGATGAGCTTCACCGCGTACTGCTTCATTGCCGACCCGAGCGGCACCCGCATTTACTCTCGGAGCCAGACCTCGCAGCTCAACGGCGGTCAGCAGGTTCAGCTTACGTTCCCGGAATCTGGGGTTCTGACGGTCGAGGGCGGCTATGTTGTCAAGTGCTCGACCGCGGCTGCCGGTGACCAGAACCCAACCAACGACTGGCGTCAGGGCGCGTTTGCGGTTGGCCTGGCCGCAGACTTCGGGGTAGCGGCGATACTCGTGCCGGCGGGCAACCAGAACCCGGACGATACAGTGGAGCCTGCGGCACGCATCAGGTGTAACTACGCACAGAGTCCGCACACGGTACGGACATGGTTCTTCATCGCCAAGCCGGGCGGGGCCAGGTTCTACGCCGATTCGATTGACGTGGCGAACATGACTCAGGGAGCCGAGACCGTGCTCGTGTACCGGCCGCTGGTGCTTGACTCGACCGCGGGTCTGTGGACGACCAAGTGCTCGCTTCACGTTCTGCCCGATACGTTCCTTGCCAACAACTTCCTGTCCGGCAGCTTCCGGGTCGGGGTCCAGGCTCCGGCGTTCGGGTGGCACGAGGTTTCGCCGAGCGTGCCCGGGTCTCCGGCCAAAGATGGAGCATGGCTGGCCGGGAACATGACGTGCGGGGTCTACTGCGCCAAGGGGAACAAGACCGGGGAGTTCTACCGATTCGACCCGGCCGGAACAGGCTGGACCACCCTGAACCAGGTTCCGCCCGGCCGGGAAGGCAAGCCGCCCTACAAAGGCGCGGTGGGCGCAGCCGACAACCGGGGTCATGTCTACGTCCTCAAGGGCAATAATACCCTGGGCTTTCACAAGTACTTTGCCGCGCGCAACGCCTGGTTCCAGCTTGACGACGTGCCCCTGGGTGGAGGCAAGAAGGTGAAAGGCGGCAGCGACCTGGTCTATGTCCAGCACGGGGACAGCGACTGCGTCTATCTGCTCAAAGGGGTTAGTAATGAGTTCTACCGCTACGTGGTGACCGGTGAGAGTTCGGGTAGCTGGCAGCCGATGGCTCCAGTTACGGGTGAGAAGTGGCAGGCAGGTTCGTGGCTCTGCTACGACGGTTCCGGCCGTATCTACGCCCAGCAGGCTCGAACCCATGCCTTCCAGTACTACAGCACGAGCAGCGGTTCCTGGCAGTCGGTGGCGAACACGATGCCGTTCGTCAGCCGGCACACGGGCAGGAGCAAGAAGTCGAAGGACGGCGGCAGCGCGGCCTGGTGCGGCGGTTCAATCTACGCACTGAAAGGCGGCAATACCCAGGAGTTCTACAAGTTCACGCCCGCAACCGGGCTCTGGACCGAACTCGACACGGTGCCGCTGTTCGGCTCAACCGGCAAGAAAGTCAAGGTCAAGGCCGGCGGCGACATCGTCAACTATATGGACTGGTTCTACGCGCTCAAAGGGGCCAAGACAAATGAGTTCTGGACCTACCGCGAGCCGGTGATGATGCCTGCGCCGCAGATTGGCCGCTCCGGCGTTGCCGCATCCACCGCGGCACGTGACGAGTCGGGCGTCCTCTGCGTACTGCCCAGCCCACTGCGTGCCGGTCTGGTCTCGCTGCCGGTCAGTGGCCGCGCGGCCGAGTGGTCCGGTGGTCGGGTGACGGTCAGCGTGCTTGACGTCTCAGGCCGGGTCCTGCGTTCCGACTTCTGTAGTCTGCAATCCCCAGTCGTGCTTGACCTTCGAGGGCTGCGGCCAGGGGTGTATCTGCTCAGGCTGGAGCAGGTCGGTCGCTGTCAGACCTGCAAGTTCACCGTGCAGCGATAGCGCTGAGTACATGCGTGCTGTTGCCGGGGCGGCTGGTGCTGCCCCGGCAATCATGTCTAGCGATGTAACTCGTTGTATGGGAAGCGGTTGCGTTAGAAACCAGTACTTCGGTTCGGTTTCTGTCGGGTCGGGAGGCAGTGTTTCCAGCCGGTTTGGGCAGAGGTGGGGGGAGTGGTTCCCGGAGTCGCTCCCCAAGGCAGGCCTGCCAGCACCGCTGTCTGGGGTCGGTCTTGGGCGCAGAATGGCAGCTAGGGACGCGCAGGCCGGTTTGCTCTGCACGTTGGTCGGTGCTGCGAGCTGGACAGCGCACGCCGCTCAAGCTGCGGCGGTGCGGTGGATGGCGGTTGCGAGGTCAGCAGGCAAGGCGGCCGCGTTGCCAATCAGGACGCGGGTCACCACTGGAATGTGAAGATGGCACGGGAGCGGACATCCTTGATGGCATTGTGCATCGTGCCGACGATGAACTTGCCCGGCAGGGCCAGTTTTCCAACGATGCCCAACTCCTCGACCACCTCGCGCACGAAGCGGACAAAGCCCTCGGCACTGCGGGGCAGGTCCGGGCTGCCATGCGGGTCAACGAGCACCGGGTGTACACCGTAGAGAAGCCGGAGCAGGCGGGCGGTTTCAAGTCGCGGGGTCATGGCAAGGACCGGCATACTGGGCCGGAAGCGTGAGACCATGGCGGCGCTGATGCCGGTTGTGGCGTAGGAGACGATGATGGGCGCGTGCGCCGCTTCGGCCAGTTCGCAGATGGGGTGGCCGATGACGTGGATGTTGCGCGTGACCGGTCTGCGGGTGAACTCCCGATTGAACTTGGCCAGGTACAGGTCGCGGTTGATGGGCATAGTGGCGGCGATGACCCGGGCCATGACTTTGACGCTTTCCAGCGGGAAGTCGCCGGCCGCGGTCTCGCCCGAGAGCATCAGGGCGTCGGCACCTTCCTCGACCGCGGTGGCAATGTCCTGGGGTTCGGAACGGTGGGGCCGGGGGCGCTGCATCATCGATTCGAGCAACTGAGTGGCGACGATGACCGGTTTGCCCGCGATGTTGGCTTTGTCTATGAGCCGGCGCTGAATCTCGGGGATGCGGTCGAAGTCTACGAGCACTCCCAAATCCCCACGCGCGACCATGATGCCGAAGACGTTTTCGTCGGCCAGAATCGCGTCAATGTCCGCGACCGCAGCCGGGGTCTCAATCTTCGCGATGATGGGCTTGCGGCCGAGCGGGCCGCGTTCGAGCAGGCGGGCAAGGGCGGATACGTCTGATGCGTCCTGGATGAACGACTGGGCGATGAGGTCAACGTCAAACCCGTGCGCCAGCGCGGCCCGGTCCTCGGCCACGTCGAGCGGGCCGGCTTGAAGCCGACCACCGGCCGCGTCCGGCAGGTTGACGCTCTTGCCCGGCTTGATTCGACCCCGGTGTTCGGCCCGGCAGATGACCTTGTCGGGCGAGCGTTTGCGCTCGACCGTGAGATAGACGTCGTTGTCGCCGATGACGACCGTGTTACCACGTTCGAGCTCGACGTAGACGTTCTTCGGGTAGGAGAGGAGCAGACGTGCCTTGACGCCTGACAGGGCCGGGCAGTCGGCGTCTTCGATGTCGGCGAGTTGAACCCGGTCGCCCTCAGCCAGGTCCAGCACCGGCACGGGTTCATCGTTCGGGGTGCGGATTTCGCGCACGCGCAACTCCGGGCCTTTCAGGTCCATGATAACGGGGATAGGAATGCGAAGGCGGTCCTCGACTGAGCGAATCGCGGCGATGAGTCGGTCAACCTGGGCAAAGTCCTGCTCGCGGACATGGGAGAAGTTAATGCGGGCCGCAGCCATACCGTGCTCGACCAGCTCTTCGATTGAGGTGAGAGCCTCGGGCTCGGGGAACGAGCCGTCGGGCCGGCGACTCTCCAGCGAGACACGCGGACCCATCGTGCCGATGATGGCGAGTGTGCCGGGCTGCATCGGCCCGGCCTTGAGGACGTGGCGTACTGCCTTGCGTTTCATGCCTGAGCATAGGCAACCGCGCCGGCATGTCAAGCAGTTGGGCCGGGGTCTCATCCGTTCTTGACTTCGGCTGCGGTTTGGGCTAAGGTCAAACGTGGCAGTCCAGTGCAGCGCCTTTGCAGGTCGCGCTGGCAAAACGATTCGCGTAAGGCAATTCCATAAGGAGGAAGCGTGAAGAGAGCCGTGTTCGCTGCGTTCGTGTTCCTGGCCCTGCTGGCCACGACCGCGTCAGCCAGGGTCCAGGTTCGTCTGCACGTGCCGCCGCCAGGGCGGCTCGGAGTCGAGGACCTTTGGGCAGTGGAGCTCTACAGCCGCGAGGGCGTGAGCCAGACGGTCTGGCTCGAGGGCCACGTCAGTGAGGCCCGCCAGGGCGAGGTGTTCCGCGCCCGGTCCAATCGGTTCGAGCTTAACCTGGCGCCGGGTGAGCGGCGCACCATCAGATACCGTGACATCAGGGTTGAAGAGCCGTGGTACAAGCGCGGCTTTGAGGCGTTTTACCGGCGCACCGGGACCGTGCCCGAGGGTGACTACACCTACTGGGTTCTGCTCCAGCCTGACTTGGGCGGAGATACCGGCCGGGTGCGCGTGAACCCGAGCGGCCCGCCCCGACTGCAGAGCCCGCTCGACAAGGCGCGCATCACTGAACGCAACCCGAGGTTCGGCTGGCTGGCACCGATGCCACCCGTGCCCGGCGTCAGCTACGAGCTGAGGGTTGTGCTGGTCTTGCGCGGCCAGACTCCGGAGGAGGCGATGATGGTCAATCCGCCGGTCTTCGCGGCCGGAGACTTGCGGACCACGTCGCTTGTCTACCCGCGCTCGGCCCGACCGCTTGCCCCGGGTGCGCGCTATGCATGGCAGGTCAGGGCGCTTGACCGCGGGGCCGTGATTGGTTCAAGCGCCATCTGGAGCTTCTGGCTCGTGGCCGGTGGTGCCGGGCCAGGGCCGATTCCTTCGAATGAGATATACTTCTGCGACGGCGGAGAGACCAAGGGCGCAGTCTACAAGTACACCGGCATCGAGTCCAAAGTCTACCAGCGGCCGGCGAACCGCATCTACAGTTTCTGCTTCGCGCCCTGGGACCGGAACCGTCTCTACTTCGTTGATGCCAACCAGTTCAACATCTACGTCAAGCGGCTCTCACCTGGTGCACCAACTGAGTCAATCGTCTACACCCATACGACCTATGTACGCGACATCTACATCACCAGGGACGGTGCCATCTACTTCAGCGAGGCGACCGGCGCGGGCGGTGACGGCAAAATCTGGCGACTGAACACCGACGGCACCAAGACGTTGTACTTCAATGTGCAACTGTCTCGGGTGGGCGGGTTCTGGTCCGGCGATTTCAGCTTTGACCCGTCCGGCGTGCTGTATCTGAGTACCGGCAACCGGGTTGGTTCGAGCATCTACCGTGTGGATGTGGCGGCCAACACGGTGACGCCGGTGTACACCATCGCGACCGAGGCGATTGCCGGGTTCACGTTCGGGCCGGACAGCCTGGTCTACTACGGCGACTGGGGCAAGCGAATCTACCGGCTTGACCTGGAGAGCGGCATCCGGACAACGGTCTACAACCGGGCAACACGCAAGTGGCTTTCGGATGTCGGTTTCCGGCCGAGCGAGACCGGCGTGACCCCGCCGGGCGGGGTCGGCAACTGGGTGCTCGCGTACGGCGTGGGCGGAACCACACTCGAACGCATTGACACCTTTGGTCTGACCGACTACACCGAGGGCGGGTTGGTGATGAACGATGCGCCGTTCGGCAGCCATCTCGGATTCCGGTCCGGCTCATCGAGCGCGATACCGACGACCGACCTGTACTACTACCGCTGGGAGTACAAGCACGACGGTGAGGCAGGCTGGCACGATTTCGACGAGAACGTCGTGGTTCACTATGTCAAGGAAGTGCCGGGCGAGATGCCGTCGTTCCCGACCTACAAGCTCGGGCCGAATCCGGTCGGGGGCAAGAACCTTTATCAGTTCCGGCCCCATGACCCGCCCGCGATTCCAGGCGCGGTGACCTACTGGCCGACGGGCGGTTTCCTGGGCGACATCTACTCCGGGTTCCTGAACACCGTGTCGAAGAGTCTGTCTCCGGGCCGGTATCTGGTTCGGCTGAGTGTGTTTGACTCGCTGGGGAACAAGACACTGCCGGGTGCGGGGACGTTCCGGTTTCTCATTCCGACCGCGCCTGAGGCCGGTGGTACGATTCCGACCCGGTTGGCCCTGCCCGCGGAAATCGTCGACGGCGGGGTGCGGTTCTATCTGCACGTCGACAACCGGCCGTGCAGCGCCTACATCGCGGCTCCAACCATCGGCGGTACGCCTGCGTCCGATACCTGCGGCTTCCTGCGCTACGACCCGGTAGACCCATCACCGGTTTCGATTGCCTTTCATGCGTCACACCCGGATTCGTTCGCCGTGTTCACGTTCCGTATCTACCGCGGTATCTTCACTGTAGACAGCTCGCTGGTGGCATACCCCGAGGTCGGTGCGGCCACGGCCGGGGTCTACGCAAGCGACGGTCACGGCAACTTCGGTCACGATTTCAAGCGCTCTACTCTGCTCGGGCCGTGCACTGAGGCGGCTTTGTCCGAGAACCTGTACGTCTACGCCAAGGCCACGACCGGCTGGAGCACGAGGATTTCAGGCTACGACCGGTCGTTCGTGCGAGCGTTCGCCCTGGCGGAGAAAAAGCCTTAGTTGCACACGACGCGACAAGTCTCTAACCGAGGGTTCGGTGCCCGCTTTCGCGGCGGGCATCGAACCCGGTGAAAAGGAGGGGAGATGAGGCGGTTGCTCCTGTTTGCGCTCGCGGCGGTCGTGGCTTATGCCGGGCCGGTTCAGTTCTCCGGCTCGGCTGGAGTCAGCTCAGACGTGAGTGCGATATCCGGGGTCCAGGGTGACACCCTGCGCCGGTCCCAGTCGGACGTGATGCTCACGCTCAATCCGACCCTGACTTTGTTCGGATTCCCCTTGGGCCTGGACCTTCTCGTCTCGACCCAGGAGTCGAACCTGCGCCAGGCGCTGAACAAGTTCCGAATGTACTTCACGCCGGACCAGCTTGCCCGGTCTTTGCTGCAACTGCCGGCGTTCATGCTCGCCATCAAGGGGATCGAACTGGGTACGTGCCAGCCGAACTACTCGACACTGACCCTTTCGGGCGTGCCGGTGACCGGCGTGGCAGTGGAATTGAATCCGTGGTATATCTATCTGGCCGGAACCGGCGGAAGGGTTCAGCGCGGAGTTGAGGCGTCAGATTCAAGCCAGCCCGCGTTCAGCCGGATGCTCTACGCGGCCAAGCTGGGTGGCGGCAAGAAAGAGGGCACGCACTTCTACTTCACCGTGCTCCACGCCCGGGACGACGCCAACTCAATCGCGCGGCCGGTCTGGTTGGATACAACCGTGGTCCCGCCGGATACGCACGAGAGCATAACTCCCAACGAGAACTTCCTGCTCGGGGCAGAGTTCAATCTGAACCTTGCTGGCGACGCGTTCCGGGTTCTATCCGAGGTCTCGGCAGTCGAGTTCACCCGTGACCACCGGCTGCCGACCCTGGACGTTCAGGGAGCAAGTCAGGTGCCGGGCTGGGCCAAGGGCGTGGCCGAGAAGCTCCATCCGACGCTGTCGAGCTCGTTCGACCTGGCCTATACCGTGAAGCCGATGCTCAAGCTGTTCGACACCAACCTGGAGGGAGAGATCAGGATGGTCGGGCCCGGTTACCAGTCACTGGGCGCACCCAGCCTGCGCAAAGACAACCTGAGCTATGGCGTGACCGTGGAGCGGGCGTTCCTGGACCGCCGCGTTACCGGCTCGGTTTCGCTCACACGCGAGCACGACAATCTGGTGGTCGCGCACGACTCAGCGGGCCAGCCGATTCGCTCCAAGCTGCTTACCACGTTCTACACGTCGTACAACTTCGCCTTGGGGTTGAACTTCGACCGGGCTCCCAGCTTCCAGATCAACTATGCCCCGCACATGGAGACGAACGAGAGCCTCGAAGTGAGTACAAGCATCGTCAGCTTCAGCACCGGGTACAGCTTCCAGACCGGCGACCTGTTTCACTCTCCAGGCCTGTCGCTTTCTCTTCAGAACTGCCAGGTGCAGCCAGGTGAGAGCGACTACAGCGCATGGGACTTGGGCTTGACCCACGACCTGAGCTTCAGTTCACCCCTGACCATCGGTGCGGGAATGGGCTTCTCGCGGACCACCTATCAGGACACGACCCCGGCTGAAGGCACGTTCCACGTTGATGTCTCGCCGGGCTACACATTGTTCGAGCAATGGAATAACACCCTGACGCTTGGAGGCTCGTTCGAGCGGCAGGGGAAGCGGTATGATGCGCGCTACGGCACCGGCTTTCCGGTCTGGAAGGTCTGTGATGGCAACGCCAGCCTGGGCTATAGCATGTACCGCGGTACGGCTGACCCGAGGCAGAACAACGGCCGTGACGAGTACAACGAGTTCCGCCTGACCGCGGGTTTGTCCCGAAGCTGGTAGGGCCTGAGAGACAGTCCGGCGCGGTCACAAGACTGGCGACAGGGGCGGCATGTGCCGCCCCTGTCGCAGGTATGGCTGAAGCGGTTGACTCTTCCGCTCCGGTTTCTCTGACTAGCGTTCAACAACCAGCTTGCGCGTGGTCGCGTAATCGCCGGATTCGAGTCGGACAAGATAGACGCCCGCGTTGAGGCAGCGCAGGTCCAGGGCAATGCGGCCCGAACGCGAAAGTGCCAGCCCACGCACCAGCACCGCACGGCCGGTCGCGTCATACACGCGCACCACTG
>CAZQFS010000090.1:0-12565 GCA_964592755.1 uncultured bacterium
CGCGCAGCCGCCGTCCTTGGACTTCTTGCTCTTGCCGGCCCGGCCCAGCAGCGGCATGCCGCTGAGTTGCGAAGACCACGAGTCGCGGGCTATGTCGTAGGCGTAGAACTCGTGGTACTTGGCTTTGTGCGCGTAGATGCGGCCCGACTGGTCCCAGACCAGCCACGAACCCTTGTCCCACTTCGATGCCCCCGGCGCGTCGGCCCGGACGTGCCAGGTCGTGGTATCGGGTTCGCCGACCGCTGGTATCTGCCACCGCAGGAACTCGCTCTTCTGGCCTTTGATCATGAAGACAAAGCTTGAGCCTTCGTGTTCGGCATAGGTGAGTCCGCCTCCGCCTTTCACCTTCTTCTTCGACGTACCGAGCGGCACATCGACCAACTGCTGCCAGGAGTCGGATGCGGCGTCGTAGCGGAAGAAGCCGAGAGTGTTGTTGCCTTTGAGGGCGTAGAGGCGTCCGCTGCCGTCGGCACATCCGGCCGCGCCCTTGCCCGGCATCTTGCCTTCGGTCCCCTGGGGGATGCCGGCGAGCACGTACCAGGTGTCAAGACCAGGGTCGTAGGAGTAGAAGTCGCTTCGTTTGTTCCCTTTGGCAGCGTAGACAAGGTTCGTGCCGGCGTCGAAGGCCAGCCAGCCGCCGTCCTTCACCGGGCTGTTTGACGGCAGTGAGGGGATAGACTTCTTTTCGGTCCAGCCGACCGGCTGCGGCGGCGTCACGGTGCATGAGTCGCGCGCGGTGTCGTTGGCCGGGTTGGCGTCCTGGGCGAGAATGGTGTAGGAGAGGAGCGAATAGCGACCGAGCACCGTCGGGAGCCAGAGCTTGGTTAGTACTCGGGAGGTGCTCTGCCCGCCGGGCAACACGATGTCTGATTCGGTGGTGTCGTAGACGAGGACGCCGTTCGTGTCGGTGATAGTGAGGCGCAGGCCGAGATTCGCCTCGACATTGCCGAAGTTACGGAGCTGGACCCGGGGCGTTACGGCACGGCCGGAGTCAACGAGTGCAGCCGGGGCAGTAATCTGCGTGACGCCGACGTCGAGCAGCCGAACGAGAACCGAACCGGTCACGCGGTCGTTCGAGTTGTCTACATCAGTTGAAAGCTCAGTGGAGCAGGAGACGGTGAAAGTGCCGCGCTGAGAGGCGGTCCAGTTCGGGAATGTGAGATAGACGAATGAACCTGGCGCGTGGTTGGCTGCGGTGCGGGTTGTGTTGTAGTCCGCACCGATTCTCATCCGCACTTCGTAGGTCTCGACCTCAGTGCCGTGATTGTAGACCGAGCAGGCGGGCGTGACTGTGCTGCCCGAATCGACCCAGCCGGCCGGAGCAATGATACCGCTCGCGCCGACGTCACGTACACGTATCGTGCCCGAGGAGGTGGCCTTATCGTTGGCCGGGTTGCCGTCGAGGTTCAACTCGGTGGAACATGACGCGGCAAACGGGCCCCGGCCGGTCGCAGTCCACGCCGGGAACGTCAGATAGACATAGGTCTTGTTGATGTGACCGGAAACCTGCGCGGTCTGGTCATAGCCAGACCCAATTCTCATGCGCACAGTGTAGATAGGGTCGTCAATGCCATAGTTGAAGAGCGAGCAGGCCGGAGTAACCGTTGTGCCAGAATCGAGCGGGCCTGAGGGCGAAATGAGCCGGGTGCAACCGACGTCGTGGAGCGGGTAGACGATGACCGAGTCGGACAGAGCGTCGTTCGTTTGTTCCATGTCGGTCGGGAGCTGGGTTGAGCAGCGCACGGCATGAGTGCCCGGGGTCGCCGCGACCCAGTTGGGAAACGTGACGTAGACCGAGGTTCCGGGAGCGTGTGCCAGCACGTTGGCTTGGTTGTTGTAGCTCGTGCCGATGCGCATACGGACCGTGTAGGACTCAGTCGTGTTGCCGTAGTTGAAGAGCGAGCAGGCCGGAGTGACGACCGTGCCTGAGTCAATGCCGCCTTTCGGGGCCGCGATGAACGAGCAGCCTACGTCGCGGTCAGGTACAAAGTCATTGATATAGTACGCCAGGATGTTTTCACGGAAGTCCTTGACGTATAGCCAGTTGCGGATGCGGGCAACCGAGTTCAACATGCCGACGGTGTCTTCCGGGTGCGGGATGGTCTCGCGGATGACGCCGGTCGTGCGGTCGAGCACAAAGACACAACCACGGGGGTAGTTGGCAGCGATATAGACCCTGCCGCTGTCCAGCGTCGTCACGGCAATGCCGCCGCTTACCGCTCGCCCGATTCCGCCGAACTGGAGCCTCCTGCCCCAACCTGGAGCTGCGCGGCTGCCGTTGCTCTGGCGGTAGGCGAGCAGCGAGCACGTCTGGGTTCCCACGAAGACGAGAGTGGTGTCGAAAAGGCTGGGGATGCCGAAGGCCATTGAGCCAATCTGGCCACTGGTCCATGCGCGGCCTCCATCGCTGGCCCGGACCGCGAACAGCCGACCGGCCCCAGAATCCGTGCCGAAGAACACGCGGCCGTTGCAGTATGTCGCGCCGGAACGGCAGTTGTAGTTGAACGTCGGGTTTCTGGCCATGCGCCAGACCAGAGTGCCGGTGGGGGTCCACTTACTCAGGCCCGAATCAGAAGAGACCACATAGAGGTTGGTGCCGTCGGTTGCGATTGCGCCGCGGACAGCCCCGGATGAAACCTGCCATACGTAGCGCTGGAGGCCGGTCAGCATGTTGATGGCCGCGACCTTGCCGTTGGCCTGCCCGATGTACAGCGTGGGGATACCTCCGGTGTTGATTATGATAGGGTCGGACTCGACACCCGAGCCGTCCAAGGCCCGTGACCATTTCGACGTGCCGTTGCTCATACGCAAGCACCGGACGCTCATACTGGAGGACACGCCGTACGGCCACGCGACCACACTGTCGGCGAAGATAACAGGCGTCCCGGCCTGCTGGCCAACCGGGCCGTAGACCGAGGATATCCAGCGCTGAGTACCGGTCTGGGCATTGATGGCGCGCAGCCGGCCGTCACTCGTGGCGTACACGACCGTGCTTTCGTTGGCCACCGGGCTACCGTTGTCGCTGCCGTTGAATGAGGTGAGGCCGGGGTTGTAGGTCCAGGCAAGCGAGCAAGGGCCCATCGGCACAACCGGAATCTGCCCGGAATGGACGCTGTCGTGGTTGTAAGTCGGCCAGTCAAAGGGCGGCGTCGCCCAGGCGCTGCCTAGAATGAACCCGAAGACCAGTATCGTTTTGATTCGCATCAGTCTAACCTCCTGCTACCCGGCGTTTCCATATAGTTCAAGCTCGACTTCCCCGCCGTTGGGAGGCGAGCCCCAGTAACCCGTTTGGTTCGTGCAGAAACGCGCTCGAGTTACCGCGCGTGCCTGCGCTATTGTAGACGCAAACTGCAGCGGGTCAAGAGGCATGCCCGTGTTGCCGCGAAACTCACTGCTCAACTACGAGTTTGACCAAGTCGGTCTGTCTGTCCCACTCGGCCCGTGCAAGATATACGCCGGGCGGCAGGCCGCGCAGGTCGAGCACGACGGCCGAGTGCCGAACGCTTGATGCCGAGCGCCGAACCAGCCGGCCGGCAGCGTCGTGCACGCTAACCGTCACCGGCCCGCTTGACCACCGACTTTTCGGCTCGTTCAGTCTGGCCGTGACGAAGCCGGCACGGAGCGGATTGGCTGTGACCATGAACCCTGCGCGGTGACCAGCGGTCAACTGGGCCTGGACCCCAGAACTCGGCTGCGCTTGCACCTGAGTCATGTCCGGCGTGTACTGCCAGAGCTCGTTGGTCTTGTTGCCCTTGAGTGCGTACATCTGGTTGTACACTGTGGTAATGTCGGCGCCCGCTTTGACCTTCTTCTTCTTGAGCGCCGTGCCGAACAAGGGCATCGTGTCCGCCTCAGACCAGGAGTCGCCGGTCGGTGTGTACTTCCAGAACTCCTGGGTGTTGCCGCCTTTCAGGGCGTAGACGGCGACGTCAAACCAGGTTCCGCAGCCGCCGTCCTTTGATTTCTTGTTCGTTCCAATACGGCTCTGGAACGGCATCCCGGCGAGCGGGGATGTCCAGCGTCCTTCAACGATGTCGAACGCGAAGAACTCGTGGTTCTTGGCTTTGTGTGCGTAGATGGTCCGGTCGTTGTCGTGCACGAGCCATGAGCCTTTGTCCCACTTGACCGTGCCCGGCGCGTCGGGCAGGCCGAGCCACGTGTCGGCGGCCGGGTTGTAGCACCAGAACTCGTTCTTGTACCCTTTGAGCAGATAGACCAGTCCATTCGAGGCGAAGACCAGGTCGGTGCCGCCCTTGAGCCGTTTGTTTGTCGTGCCGAGCGGGACAGGTGCGAGCTGCCGCCAGGTATCGCCGGCCACTGAGTAGCTGTAGAATCCCTGTGTGTTGTTGCCTTTTGTTGCGTAGACCGTGCCGTATCCGTCGGAGCATGCCGCCGCGCCTTTGGAGGGGCGCTTGTTCTCCTGGCCCATTGGTATCGGGGAACGGACAAGCCATGTGTCGCGGGCCAGGTCGTAGACGTAGAAGTCACATGTCTTGTTGCCCTTGGCCGCACAGGCCAGGCCGCGCGCGACGTCGGCGACAATCCAGGCACCGTCCTTGCCTTTTTGGTTCGAAGGTTGTTCCGGCATCGGACGCAGCGCGGTCCACGGCGTGCCGGCCGTGCCGCCTACTCGGAACGAGCCTCGGGCGGTGTCGTTGGCCGGGTTTCCGTCACCGGCAAGCACAGTCCAGGCCCGAGCAAAGTAGGGTCCGGCCGGCGCAGCGGTCCAGGTCTTTGTGAAAGTGCGGGAGAGCGATTCGCCCGGGGCCAGCGCAACGCCTTCCTCGGTGGTGTCGTAGACCGCCTGCATCATGCTGTCAACAATCTCGAACCTGACGTTGACGATGGCCGGTACGCTGCCGAAGTTCTTTACCTTGGTTCGGGGGGCCACAGTTCGACCCAGAACAACGTTGCCGGCCGGTGCACTGATTAATGTCGCGCCCGCATCGGTCAGGCTGACCGTGACCGAGCTGGTCGCCTTGTCATTGGCTCGTGCCATATCATTCCACAGCTCGGTTGAGCAGCTCACGCCGATGGTTCCGCGACCGGTGACGGTCCAGGCCGGAAACGTGACGTACAACACCTGTCCTGGTTCGTGAGGCGGCAGGGTACGCAGTCGGCTGTAGGCCGGTCCGATTCTCATCCGGACCTGATAGGATTCGGTGGTCGCATTGCCGTAGTTGGCGACCGAACAGGCCGGGACGATGACCGTGCCAGAGTCGGCAGCACCGACCGGAGCGACGATGACCTTGGTTCCGACATCGATGACTCTGATGTTCACTGAGTCACGGAGGCAGTCGTTCTGTTCAATCGCGTCGCCGGCCAGCTCGGTCGAGCAGGAGACCGCCAGGGTTCCACGATTCCGTGCCATCCATGACGGGAACGTCACCAGTCGCCAAGTGCGCATCGGGTGGTTCGGGACCGATGCCCCGGCGTTGTAGTCAGAACCGATGCGCATCCTCACGGTGTAGGAGGCGGATTGCGTTCCGTAGTTGTAGGTCGAGCAGGCAGGTGTGAGCGTTACGCCGGAGTCGAGCGTTCCTGTCGGAGAGACGAGCTGCGTGCAGCCGACGTCCACGAGGGTCAACTGCTGGGTGTAGAACCGGCCGCTCTGGTAGGTTGCGTTTCCGTCGTCGCGTGTACCGTAGAAGATTTTTATCGTTCCACCATTAGTGTCCCAGATTGTGTCGCGGTTGAAGCCACGGCAGTCAATCGTGCCGGATACGTTCACGGCGCCCCCGCAACAGAGCGCGACGCCACCACCGGCACCACCCCCGCCGCGGACGCTCGTGAATGTAGGGCCACCGTTACGGCCGCCGCCCGCACCCCGTGCCAGAATCGTACCCGAGACAGAGAGGCTCTCGGTTGCTTCCAGTCTCACTGCGCCGCCACCGGCGCCGCCTCCGGCACCGCCGCCGCCGTAGCTGCCGCTTGAGCTCGTGCCCGCGCCGCCACCGCCCGAGCCAAGATAGACTGAGGAATCGGTCGTGTTGTCGCCGTTGAGACCGAAGCTGCGGTAGCCGCCGTTCTGGCCAGAGCCGGGATTGCTGCCGGTGGTGCCAGCTCCGCCGGTGCCGCGGTAGGGGCCGGCTCCGTTCGCCCCCGACGTTCCGGTGGCAGAGAGACCGCCGATGCCTCCTCCTCCGCCGCCACCACCGCCGGCTGCGCCTCCGCCGCCACCACCTCCCCCACCACCGTAGCCGCTGCCGCCGACTCCACCGGCGGCGCCGGTTCGGCCGTTACCACCACGGCCACCCGCGACCAACGTCCCTGGATAGCCTGCCTGGGCCGGTGCACGGGCGGTTCCGCCCGGGCCAAGAGGACTGCCCCCGCCACCGCCACCACCGTAACGAATCGAATCTGGTCCACCCCAGGTTCCGTTCTGACCGCCTCCACCGATGCCGCCGCCGCCGCCGAGCCCGCCGGGTGCCACGACGCTGTCGTTCTGGCCGCCGCCGCCACCGCCGTAGCCCCGGCCGCTCGCGTCCAGGGTGCCTTCGATGTCCAGCTTGCGGCAGCGAAGCTGCAACTGGCCCGAGGTGTCGGCCCCGGAACCCTGCCAGCTCAGGACGAAGCAGACCCGGCCGGCCGGCACATGGAATCTGCCGATGTTGTAGTGAAAGCCGGAGATGACCTCGCTGTCCTGAGGGGTCCAATCAGCGCCGTTGTGGTCGCCACCACCGCGTGGAGTCCATTGTCCCCACGCCTGGGCAACCAAGGTCGCAGTTGTCAGGATTGCCAGTCTGCGCAGCACGGCCTTCTCCTTTCGCTCAGCCTCATCTTCTTTGCGGTCCCGGCGTGGTTCGGGCCCGGACCGGTGACTCTTGTTTCTCTTTACCATCAGTCCGCCAGGGCCTCTCACCTGGCCGGAGGTAACCGCTCGTGTCACTATATTCTATTCACGGGCGTACGTTTGTCAATGATTGCCACGCGTTGCCCCGGCCCGCAGGTCGGTGCAGCCCGGAAAGAGAGCTGCCCGGCCTTGCGGCCGGGCAGTAGCGATTAGCTGCTCCTCGGTCAGGAGCTCGCGCTTGGGGCCTGCTCGAGTCCGGGGGCCGGCAAAGGGGTTCTGGTTCGGGCGGCCATGGTCAGCATGTAGAGCACGAAGACGATTACCCCCAGCCATCCTGCTCCGGTCGCGTTCATGCGCAGACAGACTGCGCTCGCGTAGAGCACGACCCCACCGTACATGGCGAAGGCCAGTGGAGCAAGACGCTGCTCTGGTTCGCCGAATCGGTCAACATCGACTGCGCCTGGTTCGATTATCTGGAAGAAGAGGATGATGAACATCGCGGTCGTGAACCAGCCGACGAAGCTGGAGAGCGGGATGTGGTGGTAGAAGCCGTTCTGCGAGAATCCCATCATCGAGCGGCCGACGGTCGCCGGGCCGGCGGCAAGTTGCCAGAGCGCGATGAGCAGCGCCCCGACCAGCGGCACGGTTGCGAACGAGCTGACATCCGAGGTTCGGGCCCGGAGCAGGTAAACCGAGGAGAGGAACACGACGTAGAGCAGGCCGTACCAGGTGAGTACCGCACCCAGTGCAATCCGCCCCGGCAGCATCACGTCCACCGGGATCCTGAGGACACGTGCGCGGCTGAACCAGTGGCTCCCGAAGATGGCGCCGAAGTTGGCCCCCAGGTACTCAGCGATGAACGGCAGGATGAGCCCCAGGGCAAGGAACCAAAGGGCCCGCCGGGGTCCGAGAAAGGTGAAGCTGTGGAGCAGCGCGAAGGCGGCCAGGCAGTAGACCGGCATCAGTGTCAGCCAGAATGCCGGCGGTCGGGTCATGACGTCAGCGACCATGAATGCGACTGTCGCCAGCCCGAAGAACCAGATGCCGAGCGTCAGCAGCCTGCTCGAGTAGGTGTCTTTGTGCATTCTTTTCCTCCAGGTTGTTCAGGCAAAGGAAAGGACTCGCATTGCTCGAACGGCATGCGGCCGTCTGGCCGGCAGTCGTCACTACCCTTACGGCCCATTCCTTCCCGCATTGATTTGAACTGGAATATTATACTACGATACCGTCAAGGGGTCAACTTGGACGGAAGGGTGCGGTGACCAGGCCTTCACTGCGGTCCTCGGGCGGCCCTGCGGTGCTCAGGAACCGGTCAGGGTCGCTTCACGCGGTCGAACTCAAGTACTCTTATCGTGACGTTGCCGACCACACCGAGGATTTCGGCCTGCTTGTTCAGCTCACCTTCAGCCAGCTTCAGGTGGGCGGCCGATGCCGGGAACTCGCCGAACGTCGGGTCGACCGGTACCCATCGGCCGAGCCAGATTTCGTTCCAAGCGTGGTAGTAGAAGGCGCCTTCCATGTACACGAGCCCGACCGCAATCTTGGCCGGTATGCCCGCAGCCCGCGCCAGCGCACCGAACAGGACCGCGTGTTCATTGCAGTCACCTTTCATGGTCCTGAGTACGTCGAGCGCGGTCGGGAAGCTCGCCGTTGCCTGCTTCTCGACCACGGTGAAGACCCATGATACCAGCTTGCGCGCGGCCGCGGCAGCGTTGCGCTCAGCGCCAACCGCTTCATCGGCCTTGGCCCTGAGCATCTTGTCATCACATGGCATGGAAACGGTCGGCTTGAGGAACTCCGGCTGGTCGGTCAGCGGGAGTACAACCGGAGTGTCCGGCACGGCCACAGTCGAGACCTCGATCACGAGCGGTTTCTCGGTCAACACCGTCTGTCCGGGACCGGACAGCGCGTACTCCTTCGGGTCGATGCCGGCAACCTCAATCCTGAGCCGAGTGACCATGCTGGGGTCGCCGATGGTTGTGTCTACTGGCACGCGGAACATCTTCAGCACGTCCACCCGAGTCTCGTTTGTCTCCTCGGTCATCGCCGCCTTCGGGTCCACGCGCTCCGAACGCATGTTGGGCGGTGAGGTCTCAATCACCACCATCCCCTGTTCGTCAATCCAGCTCGTCACATCCAGCCGCGCCATCTTGGTTACGACTTTGGTGCATTCGTACTCCCTGCCCGCGACTGTCTTCTTCTCGCGGCCCATGACTCGGACCTCGGCCGGCACCACGTCGAGCACCGCCGCATCGAAAACCGGCACCCGGTAGACCGAGTCGGCCGAGAGCTTGCGTGCCAGCACCAGCCGCCCCAGCGCCGCGACCGGAAAGACCTGCCTTTCAATCTTGATAACCCTTGGTTTGCCTTCAGCCGGGACGATTCTCAGCTCGCCATTCGCCACCAGACCGGAGACTTTGAACGACCGCTCCTGCGAGCCGAACGAGAACTCGAAGTCCTGCAGCGCCAGGTCCGGCCCGGTGTGTGTTTCTGAGTTCGATTGCACCCGCTGAGTCTTGCCAGCCATCGCCAAGGTCATTCGAACCGAGCTCGCGAAGCGGTACCCGCTCGGCGTCTGGTCCATCCGATAGACTGAGTATCCGACGCGCTGGTCCCCGATGTAGTTGGCGAGCCAGACTTCGGAGGAGGCAGTGCGGACCGGCTTTGGAACCCGGGTCCCGCAACTGACCGAAAGCAGTACGGCAAGAAGCGAGCAAGACAAGGGCACCTTTTTCATCGACTCAGCCTAGCTCTGGTTCTGCTTCCTGTCAACAACCGACGAACCATACCGGCAGCGAGAAGTTCTGTCGTCAAGACCATCGCTCCGCCGTTCTCGCGTTCCGCGCCCGGCGTTTCACATTGACAAGGTCGGCCGCATGCCTACCATATGTGCGGAGATGATGCCCGGCAGAGCCGCGTTCCTGACCGACAACACTGAGGCCAACCGATGAAGGCCTGGCGTTCGAATCCGCCCCGTGTGTTGCTGGTCCAGCCGCGTTTCTCCGGCAACAGCTTCTGGAACTATGTCGAAGTATGCCGGCTGACTGGCGCCAAGTACCCAGCCCCGCCGCTTGGCCTCCTGACCGTTGCCGCGCTCCTTCCCCGGCACTGGAAACTGAGGGTCGTGGACGAGAATGTCCGGCCGTTGCGCGACCGCGACATCGCCTGGGCCGACCTTGTGTTCACCGGCGGTATGCTGCCCCAGCAGGCTGCTGCGCTCTCGATTGTCAGGCGGGCCCACGGCCTGGGCCGGCCGGTCGTGCTCGGCGGGCCTGACCCGTCGGAGCAGCCTGCGCTCTACGAGGAGGCTGACTTCCTTGTGCTGGGCGAGGGCGAATCGACTGTGCCTCTGTTTCTTGATGACCTTGCCCGCGGCGCCACATCCGGTGTCTATCGTTGCGCCGAGCAGGCCGATATGGCCCGCGCGGTGGTGCCGCGGTTCGACCTGATACGGTTCCGGGACTACCTCCAGGTAGGTATCCAGTTCTCACGCGGCTGCCCGTTCAGCTGCGAGTTCTGTGATATCATCGAGCTGTTCGGTCGCCGCCCGAGGACCAAGACCCCGGAGCATATGCTGACCGAACTGCAGACCCTGTACGACTTGGGCCACCGCGGTCACATCGACCTGGTCGATGATAACCTCATCGGTATCAAGTCCAGGGCGATGGAACTCCTTACGGCGATTGCCGGGTGGAACCGCAGCCACCACTACCCGTTCTATTTCAGCACCGAGGCGTCCATCAACCTGGCCCGCGAACCGGAACTGCTCCACCTGATGCAGGAGTGCGACTTCCGCTACGTCTTCGTCGGCATCGAGAGTGCCAACGACATGGTCCTCGCCCAGACCCAGAAGAACCAGAACCGTAACGTACCGGTTACCGAGGCGGTTCGGACCCTGGCCTCCTACGGGCTCATCGTCAACGGCGGCTTCATCCTCGGGTTCGACGCCGAGCCTGCGGATACGGCGAGCGCGATCATCGACCTGATTGAGGACGCCGGCATCTGCCTCGCGATGGTCGGCACGCTTTACGCCCTGCCTTCAACTCAGCTCTCGCGCCGGCTGCAAAGAGAAGGCCGGCTGTTCGACAGCGGGCGGCGGACGATCGCGGCCGGCGTGGACATCGACCAGACCACCAGCGGGTTGAACTTCGTAACCGGCCGTCCGCGCTGCACGATTCTCGAAGACCAGGCCGCGGTGCTCCGTCACATCTACAACCCGGCCCGCTACTACGAGAAGGTTCTGCTCACGGCTACCACCCTGAAAACGGCCTACAAGCACGTGCCGGCCTCTGTGAAATGCCGAAGCTGGCACGCGGTTTCCTGATCGTGTGTGCCAAGGCGGGCTCGGAGCGCCGGACCGGTCTGCACTACTGGCGCACGCTGCTTCAAGTGCTTGCTCGCAACCCAGCCGCAATAGATGTTGTAGTCAACCTGGCGGCGATGTACCTGCACTTCTCAAAGCAGTCTCGATACGTGGTCGGCGCGCTCGACCGAGCTGCCCGGCGCATCCATGAGGTCGGCGAGGACCGCTACAACATGATGATGCTCGCCGGCCAGTTCCCGAAAGCGGTCTAAGTCCTGCCGCATGACGCTGCCGACCTTCTGCCCCAGGGATTGTTCGTAGCCGTCATGTCTGTCAACTCAGTCCAGGTTTGTATCAGATGTTCGTGGCCAGGCGGCGCAGGGCGGGCGGAGCGGGCTGCTTCTAGTTCCGGACAGATAGAGAGACCGGGCTGCACGCCCGCGTGGTCGAAGACCGGAGTCGGCCTGAGTCATCTACACGACCGCTCGGACCGCGCTGCCCGTCGTTGTTGGTTTGTATGCCGATGGTTTGAAGGTGTACGCTTCAGCCTCGGATGCTGCTATCTTGCCTAGATGCGATACTTAACCATGATGAACCGTGTCTGGGCGTGCCTGCATGGCTGCTCCTGGGAGTGACTCCGGGAGCCACTCCCCCCGGCATTCAGAACCCCGCGCAAGAAGGCAGGTTCCAAGGTACTTCTGACTCCGCTTGTTCGGACAGGCTCAGGGACAGAGACAGAGATGCCCGGAGCGGTAGAGCATCCCATGGTCGTTGGGCCACGGCGAAGTAAGGGTCGGAAGGCAGGCGGCCGGATACGCAAGACGCCACTCTCGGAGGTGCTCCGGTCTGCGCCGCAGGTTTCAGGCGGAATGCATGGCCTGCCCGTAACTCATCAGTTGACCTGTAGGCCCGTCGCTTTTGACATTCGGCCCCGGTCTTGGTACAATATAGTGGGTTTGAGGAGTAGAGGCAACCGGGCCTGAGAACTGAGATGGCAGGGCAGAGTCCCTGCCGTTTATGTTTTTTAAGGAGGGATATGGGTCGGAGGTTGCTGCCGTTGCTCTTTGCACAATTGGCCACGAGTCTGGTTCTGGGCGCGGTTATTGGCCACACCTGGCCATCACCCGTTGAGCCGGCCGATGGCAGAGGCGGGCCTGACGCTTGGGGCTATACGTGGCTCGACAGCGACACAAGCTGCCCGGAAGCGCCGACCTTTGCCTGGCGTGACATCCGGTCGGTCGGCACCAGGGTCACTGGTCTCTACGACGATAACGTAGTCGGCCCGGTCCCTATTGGCTTTGACTTCCGGTTCTATTGGCATCGTTATGCCGAGGTGTTCATCGGCTCCAATGGGTATATCGCCTTTGACGACGACTACAACAACTCGTTCGCCTTTCTGGACATTCCGAATACAAAGCGTGGCAACAACAAGGTTTCGGCCCTGGAGGCAGACTTTGACCACACCGGCC
>CAZQFS010000091.1:0-12528 GCA_964592755.1 uncultured bacterium
CATCCACAAGAAGGACTCCTATCCTCACCAGTTGTCCGGCGGCGAGCAGCAGAAGACCTCCATCGCTCGCGCCCTGGTCAAGGAGCCGGAGCTGCTCCTGGCCGATGAACCCACCGGCAACATCGACCCCCAGGCCTCGGCCGACATTCTGAACGTTCTGAAAGACATCAACTACCAGGGGGCCACGGTCATCATGGCGACCCACGACGCCGACCTGGCCGAAAGAACCCGTCGCCGCCGCGTCACGCTCGATGCCGGCAGGATTGTGCGCGATGAGGGCTAGCCACATCGTCCAGGAGGCGTTGCGCTCAATAGCGCGCAATCGCTCAGGCTACGCGCTCTCGGCATCGGTTCAGGCCATCTGTCTGCTTCTCTTCTCAATCTTTCTCGTGCTGACGCTCAACGTCCTCGCCCTGTCGCATGTGGCCGGCACCAGAGTCGAGCTCTACGCCTTCCTGGCCGAGGACGCCGACCCGGAACTGGCCACGTCGCGCGCCGGCGCGATTACCGGCATCGTCCGGGCACGCTACGTCGCCAAGTCCGAGGCGCTGGCCGAGCTGCGCGCAGACCTGGGCGCCGACAGCATGCTGGTGGACGTGCTGAGTGAGAACCCGCTCCCGCCTTCGGTGCGGGTCACGGTCGCGCCGGACTATGCCTCGGCCTCCCAGGTCGAGCAGATTGAACAGAAGCTGCTGCTGCTGCCCGGTGTGACCGAGGTCTGGTCCGGCAAGGAATTCGTCGCCCAGCTCAACCGCATCATCCGCACCCTGCTCCTGCTCGACGTCCTTGTCCTCGTCATCGTCTCGGCCGCGGTCGCGTTCATCGTGTTCCAGACCGTGGAGTCTTCAATCATCGCACGCCGCCGCGAGGTCGAAATCATGGAGCTGGTCGGCGCGTCTGACACTGCGGTTCGGACGCCGTTCATCATCGAAGGCACGACCCAGGGTCTGGCGGGCGGTTTCGTCTCATTCCTGCTTCTGCTCCTGCTCATTCGTCTGCTCAGCGCCGCGGTTCCGACCCCGGTCTTCCCGGCTCCCGCGATTCTCGCGGCCAACGTCGCGCTCGGCGGCCTGCTCGGACTGGTCGGGTCAGGCATCGCCCTCAACCGCATTCAGGCACAGAAGAACGCCAGACGCCTGGTGCCAGACGCACGACGCAGCAGCGTAGGGCGTGATGCGTAGAGCGTAGCGCGTTGTGAGGAAGTCCCACCCCGCGCCCCCTGAGTTCCGTCCCCGACCGGCCGGCGTCAGTCCGGTCGCACAGACCATCCTGACCGGAGCCGGGCTCCTGCTCCTCTTCTTCGCCGCGCACGCCAACTACTCCAACACCTTCATCCGCGCCGCCCGCTGGAAGGTCTATGTCCACCTGCCGGGCATGCCCAGCTACCTGTACCACTACTTCCCGGCCCTGTTCGTAATTCTCGGCCTGCCCGCGCTCCTCCTGACCGTGATGCTTCTCTTCCCGCAGTTCCGCCGCGCACTCACCCGGCCCTGGCGCGAGACCAGATTCGCCGCGCCGCTCCTCGTAGTCCTGTTCCTTCTGCTGCTGTCGATCTTCCCCTGGGAGCCGGGCAACTTGAAACCAGAAGACTCCGGCACGAACATGGTCTTCTATGTGGTCGTGGCCGGAACCGGATTCTCCCTGCTCATGGCCGGCGCGTACCGACACCTGCGCTTCCTCGATGCACCGATGCAGCAGGCCTACGACAGACTGATGGCTCTGCCCCGGTGGCAGTTCCTGGGGCTCTGTGTCGGGTTCACGTTTGTCGTCACCAACCTGATTTCGTTCTTCGTGTTCGAGCACCTGCCCCACATCCAGGATTCAATCGCCCAACTCTTCCAGGCCCGGATTTTCGCCTCCGGCCGGCTGTATCTGCCTGCTCCGGCCTTTCCCGACTTCTTCGACTACACCCACATCATCAACATCCCGGCCCAGACCGGACACCCGGCCTCCGGTTTTGCGGTCGAGAACTGGCCCGGTCCCGAAGGCCGCTGGTACTCGCAGTACCCGTTTCTCCATTCGTTCTTCATCATGCTCGGCGTGCTCGTGGGCATGCCGTGGATTGTCAACCCGCTGTTCGGCAGCCTGTCGGTCGGTGCCATCTACTTCCTCGGACGCGAGCTCTACGACGAGAAGACCGGCCGGCTTGGTGCGGCGCTCGCCGCCTTGACGCCGTTCATCCTCAACATGTCGTCCGAGTACATGAACCACGCCTCGGCCCTCCTCTTCACCACGCTGTTCCTGCTCTTCTACTTCCGCACCGTGAAACACGGCCGGTGGCATCAGGCCCTGCTCGCCGGCCTGCTCCTGGGACTCGTGGCCAACATCCGCTCCCTGTCTGCCCTCGGGATTGCCGCCCCGTTTGCCCTTCACGGGCTCTGGCTTGTCGTCCGCCGACCCGGGCACTTCCTGCCCCGGTTCACGCTCATGGTCGTTGCCGCAGGCGCGGTAACAAGCCTGGCCCTGGTCTACAACTGGCTGACCAACGGCCACCCGCTGCTTTTCGGCTATGTCGTCAAGTGGGGCGCCGGGCACGAAATCGGGTTCGGCAAGAGCGGCTGGGGTGACCAGCACACGCCGCTGCGCGGTCTCATTCATGCCGGGCACGACGCCAACCTCCTCAACAAGTTCCTGTTTGAGTGGCCCCTGCCCGCGCTCGTGCCCATCGCGGTGCTCTTTGCCGCCGGCACGCGCGACCGGCGCGACTGGCTCATGCTTTCGCTCCCCCTGTCGCTGGCCGGCGCCTACTTCCTCTACTGGTTCCACAACGTCTGCTTCGGCCCGCGCTTTCTGTACGAATCCAGCCCGGCCCTGGTTCTTCTGACCGTGCGCGGAGGACTCGCCCTGCCTCGGCTCGTGCGCAGCACCTTCGACACTCCGACCGAGGAACGGTCGGTCCGGCGATTCGTCGGCCGGGCAACAGCCGTGCTCATCATCCTGATGCTCGGCATCGGACTTCCCCCGCTGCTCAAGAGCTACAGCTCCTACGGCTGGGTCAACGGCAAGTACCTGCGCAACATCAAACGCAACAATGTCCACAACGCCCTGGTCTTCTGCTTCCACTACGGCGCAGGGTTCACCGCCAACCCCATCGGCCTTGAAGGCGACGTCATCTATGCGCGACACTGCGGCATCCTCAACGCGGCCCTGACCACCGCCTATCCGGGCCGAACCTGCTACTACGTGAGCGGCGACACGCTCAAGGAACTGGAAGACGTCGAGTACCCGCGCTCGGCGCTGAAGCGCGCGCTGGACGAGATGTCGTGGGTCCTGTCGGACAGCATCCTCGCCGCCTACCGGACCCTGATGTGGCCGTTCCGCGACCTCGCGCCGACCGGGCTCGACCCGGCCCTGCTCGAAGAGCGGCTGGCCGACTTCCGCGAAGTGTCGCGCGAGCTCTTCACCGGCCGGCACAAGCTGGAGGACTACACGCCGGCTCTGGCCTGCTGGGTGCTCAAAGACAGCCGCGAGCACCTGCAGATATTCTCCTACATGGACGACCTTGAGAGCTTTGTCGCCGGCGAACTCAAGTTCACCCTCCTCTACGTCACGAGCGACGGTACCGCGGCAATCTACGACTGCCGACCCGTAACCGGCGACGAGACCGTGGTCCCCAGCGGGTACTGACGCCAGGCCGGCCCTCGCGGACAGCTCTGCCCCGCCGCCATCCGGCATTTGACCACCGACGCCTTGCCGGCTAGAATTGGCGCCATGCCGGCGTAGCTCAGTCGGTAGAGCAGCGGTTTCGTAAACCGCAGGTCGTCGGTTCGATTCCGACCACCGGCTCTTTTGCAAGATGCTAGAGGCCAGATATCAGATGCCAGAGGCCAGAAGCACGGACCAGGGCCCTTCGGCTTCGCTCAGAACAAGCCTTGGTGCCAACGTCGCGCATCTGGCATCAGGCGTCTGGCGTTCCTCGCAGTAGCCTGTGCTTACCCGAAGTCGTGACCCGAAGCGCGAGGCCGAGCTCCAGGCCGCGTTCGAAGAAGCCGAACGCCACCGGGCCGAACGCCGCGCCGGTGCGCTGTTCGACAACTTCATCGACGCAAGTCCGGTCGGCATCGAGCTGTTCGACGCCCGAGGCAACCCGGTCAAGAGCAACAAAGCCGCCGAGCGTCTGCTCGGCAAAATCCCGCCGCCCGGCATTCCCCTGACCGACCCACGCGGGCTTCGCCGCGCCGGCCTGCTCGAGCCCCAGCTTAAGCGCGTTCTGGCCGGCACCCGGGTGGAGACTCCGCCGACCTGGTACGACCCGACCGAAATCGGTCTGCCCGGCATCCCCGGCACCAAAGTCTGCTTCCGCGCCACGGTCTTCCCCCTGTTCGACCACGAAGGAACCGTCACCCGAATCGGCGTGCTCTACGAAGACCTGACCGAAGTCAAGAAGCTCGAACAAACAGCCAAAGAAGCCGAAGACCGCCTGCGCGCCGCACCGCCGCGGGAGGTAACCGAAGCGCCCGTGAGCGGCCCGGCCGTTGATGTCGATGCCCGCGACATTGAGTTCCAGCGCCGCAAACTCGAATCGGCCCTGCGCGAATCCGAGGAACGCTACCGCTCCTTTGTCGAGTCGGCCCGGGGAACGGTCATCGTTCGCTTCTCAGAAGACGGTCACATAGTCGCCCTCAGTCCGTCGGTCGAGACCTTCTGGGGCATCAGACGCGACACAATCCTTCTGGACAACGCGGCCTGGTTCAGCCGGATTCATCCCGAAGACCTGGACCGGGTCAAGAAGACCGAAGCCGAGGCCCGTCGCTCCGGCACCTATCCCGACGACTACCAGTTCCGTGTGGTCAACATGACCAGCAATGCGGTCTTCTGGCTCGAGGCCCGAGGTGCTGCCTGCTCCTGGGCCGGCCGTCGTACCCTTGACGCGGTCATCGTGGACATCACCGCGCGCAAGAACCTCGAGTCCGAACTCGCGGACCGGGAGCGCAAACTGGCCCCCCTGCTTGTCAGCCCGGGTGACGGAGTCTTCGTGCTCGACGTGGACTGGGTCGTCAAGAGCTGGAGCCCGGCGGCCGAGAAGGAAACCCGGGTCAACGCCTCAGAGGCGCTGGGCAGGCGGCTCTGGGAAATCTATCCTGACCTTGAGAAAAGCGGTTTCGCCGCTCCGTTCAAGAAAGCGCTCACGGAGAAGAAACCTCAGTTCTTCGAAGGGTTCTACCAGGACGGCCGGGAGAAGTACGCCGGCTGGTTCCACGTGTCGGTCTACCCCTACGGTGCCGGCACCCTTGCCATCATCCGCAATGTCAGTGCGCGCCGAAGGGCCGAGCTCGCCTGGCAGGAGGCCGACTCCAAGTTGAAGACCCTGCTCGACCAGCCCGGCGTCGCCTTCGCGCTCAAAGACCGGAACCTCCGCTACCTCCTCGCCAACCCCGTAGCGGCCAGGACCGTGTTCTCCGGAGCAGGCGGAAACGCGGTCGGCAAGACCGACCCTGAACTCTTCAACGCCCGGGTCTCGGCGCTCCTCACCTCACACGACCGCAAAGTCCTCGACTCGGGCACGCCGGTCGAACTCGAACTTGCTCTGCCCGACGGCTCGGCCCCCAACCCGACCTGGTATCACATCACCAAACACCCCTGGCGCTCGGCTTCGGGCGAAGTCGCGGGTGTCCTTGACATCTGCTACGACATCACCCAGCGCGTCCGCGCCCAGCAGGAACTCACCCGCCGCCGCGAGGCATTCGACCGCCTCCTTGCCGAGCAGTCCCAGATACTGAAGAAGGCCCAGGAAGAACTCGGCCGCTGGACCGGCTAGCGCGACGTGAAACACCCAAGACAAAAGCAGCACTCGGCCGGAGAGCCGTCCGCTCTCGTCCGGTTTGCCGTCCGCTGGCAGTGGCCTGTTCTCCTGCTCCTTGTCCTGCTCGCCCTGGCCCTGCGTGCGTCGGACCTGCGCGCCGACCCTCCGCCTGACCTGAGCTGGAGCTTCGGGCCGTTCACCGACGAGACGTACAACACCTACTCCGCCCGCAACATGCTGCTCTACGGCACATGGAAGGTGGATGACTTCTTCCCCTTTGTCGTCTACCCGCTGGTCAACCTGCAGGTCTTTGTTGTATTCAAACTCTTCGGGATGGGCTTTGTCCAAGTCAAGCTCGTCTCGCTGCTCGCCGGGGTTGCTGCGGTCCCGGTCATGTTCCTCCTGGTACGCCGTGACTTCGAACCGCTTGCCGGGCTCCTGGCCGCGCTGGGGATGGCGGTCTCGTTTCCCTTGGTGATGTACGGCCGACTCGGCCTGGTTGAGTCGGTGCAGATTCTATTTCTGCTTCTGGCCGGGCTGCTCTATGTTCGCGGCCTGGAGCGACCGTGGCAGATGGTGTGGTGTGGGCTCGCCGCCGTGTCCTGCGTGCTGCTCGTCAAGATATCGGCCGGTTTCGTCCTGCCCGCGCTGCTGCTGGCCTTCCTGTGGGAGTTCGTTTCCTCTCGCTCCGACGCCTCACGTCGCCGTACGTTACTCAAAGGCATCCTGCCCTGGTTTATCGGCACGGTGGCTGCATCGACCGTGTGGCTGGTGCTGGTATTCCTGCCGCACCGGGGCGAGTACTTGCAGTACGTCCTGCGCCACTCGCTCGAGTCGCCTGCCGGCCACCCGCAGGGACTTGTCGCATATATTTACAACGCCCTGACGATTGGGGCCAAGTCGCGCCTCGTACCGCGCATCGCCTGGGTGGGGCTGGTCGGGGTGTTGGTCATGCCCGGCCTCGCCCTGTCGCGCCGGCCGTCGATGCGCTTCCTGTGGTGCTCTTTCGTGCTGAGCTTCCTGATGCTCGGATACATGAACTACCGGCCCGACCGTTATGAACTGGTGCTCATCCCTGCGCTCGTCGCCGGCTTCGCAGCCGCCGTGTCCCGCCTGCTTGAGAAGGGCACCTTGCTGCCTCCCTCGCGGCCAGGCGTCACCAAAGCCGTGCTCTACTCTCTGTGGCTGCTAATCCCGGCCGGGCAGCTCGTGATTCACCTCGGCGGGCTGGAGAACACGCTGCGCAACACGACACCGGGAGGTCTGGTGACCAGAACACTGCTCCTCGCCGTTGTGGCCGGGCTCGCATGTTTCGGCCTCACCCGGCTGCTTCGCCGAGGCATCACGCTGAGCTCGCCGGCGCTCAGGGCCGTGCTGGCGCTGGTCCTGCTTGCGCTTAGCCTTCGCCTGGACCTGTCCCAGTACTTCGCCTGGTTCGGCGACCGCACGCACGAGATGGTGGCGTATTCCGCCGACCTGGACCGGGCCCTGCCGGAGGACGCGGTTCTCGCCGGCAGTTGGGCGCCAGCCCTGCTCGTGAACTCGCGGAAGCGCGCGGTGTGCGTCACCGACTGGGCCAATGCCGACGACCCGGTCGGCCGGTTCGGCGTCACCCACATGGTCTCACCCATCAACGGACTTGACATATCCCTTTTCGGTCGCCTGTATCCAGGACTGATGCAGCGTGCGCTCGTGTTCCGGCAGTACCACCCGCGCGGACTGCTGCTGACCGTGTACGAGCTGCCCCGGACCGCTCCGGACTAGCGCACCAGCGCGAACTTCTCGGCCACGACCGAGCTGCCCGACTCGACCCGGCAGTAGTAGTTCCCGGTCGGCGCACGTTCGCCCTGCGCGTCGCGGCCGTCCCAGATGAACCACCGGCCCGGCGGCTCGACCTGTTCCCGGAATAGCTCGCGCACCGTTTTGCCGGCAACGTCAACAACGTCCGCCCTGACCTCGCACGGCCGGGTGACGGCGCAATGGCACCGCACGCTGCCAGCCGTGACCGAAGCGATGCGCAGGACCAAATCCGCCCCCGGGCCCGCCGGTCTCATCCATTGACTCGCGCCAACCACGGCACAGCCGGCAAAATGGGTGTCACCCAAGTAGCCCACCTCGCCCTCGCCGCCAAAGACAAAGAAGTTGCCGTTGACCCAGTCGGCGAACCCCGAGCAGTTCCTGCGGCCGGGCGGCAATTCGCCGGTCGGGTACAACGCGGTCCAGGTCAGGGTCGCGACGTCAAGCATGTAGAGGTCGTTGAAAAGCTGGTCTCCATCCCAGCCGGCGCAGATGCACAGCCCTGACCCGCCGGGCGCGGCCGCCCAAGCGAAGCCGGCCCGCCCCGAAGGAACCGAACCGGCCTGGTTCAGCCGGGTCCATGACTCGCTGCCCGGCGTGAGGCTCAAGGCCCAGAGCTCTTTCACGAAGCCGCTCTGTGTCCGGCCGCCGAAGACCAGCATCCGGTCGCGCGCAGCGTCGTACACCGCGGCACCGTCGTAGCGTGCCGATGGCGGAGTGCCGGACACGACCAACCGACGCCAGACCATGCTGTCGAGCTTGAGCTCCCAGACGTCATCGTACAGCGTGCTCGACGAATAGCCGCCGAAAACGACATCCGAACGCCGGCCCGGGTGGTAGATGCCGAAAGCATAGCCGCGGCCGCCGGGCGGAGCTCCGGCTGGACTGAGTTGCTGCCAAGCCTCGGCACGAGGCGTCAGGCTGAGCATCCAGACGTCGTTAACATGCACATAGCGTTGCGGCGACCCTCCGAACACGACCATCCGTTCACCGTGCGGGTCGTAGACCATGACGTGGTCGGCCCGGCCCGAAGGCGGTGTGCCGGTCGGGTTCAGACGATGCCATTCGTGGCGGCCGACGTTGTTGAAGCCGAGTTCCCAGACGTCGTTGAGGTACGCCCCGTTGGCGTACACGGTCGTGCCGCCGAACAGAACTGCCCTTTGATTGGCGCTGTCCACCGCGGCTTTGGCAGCGCAGCGCGCCGGCGGAGCCAGCGTCGTCCACTCCAGAGCGGACATGCTGCCCGCCAGCAGCAGCACCATGACAGGTACTCTGACGCTCATGCGGTCCATCAGGCCTCCTTGGTGTGATTTGAAGCAACTCAGGCTAGCCCGTCCATGCAGGATGTCAAACGACGTGCCTGCTTTGCTCGGAAGTGCGGGCAAAAGTCCACCCCGTCCGCGAGGCGGCAGCGCTTGAGCAGGGGCCGCGGCCGACCAAGGCGATACCACGGTTTGCTGCCAGCATCAGCCTGCCGGACACCCGGGTGAACCCGCCGCGAAGCAGACAGCACGAGGACGTCTCAAGGCATCAGTTGACCAAACTCTCTCCACCGCGCTTGGACAGACCCTGCCGGAAGCAGCAGGAACAACGACTTCTACGGCGCCCGCACTAACCGCGTAACGAACCGCGATGAGAGCTGCGAGACCGGCGCCGGTGCAAACAGCGAGGAGTGCACCATCGCCAGGGGTCGGTCAGGCCCCAGGCCGGACCCAGAGCCAGAGCGCGACGACAGCAACTTGCGAGACGCGCGGGACAGCAGTTGCAGGAAGAGTTTGGGGAACCGTCCCCCCTGCGGGGTTACAGACCTCGCGGTCTGCGTTTAACTCCTGGACTGTCAGCCAGTTCGGCTCGAGAACAGGCCCGGCCGCTTGTATCCAATATTGGATACAAGAACCAGGGTCGCCCGCATTGAGCAAACACTGGGAAGCAGACGCAAGAGGCCGAGAAACTGAGCAGTGAGGTGAGCGGGCAGAGACGAGGAGCACGCACAGCTTGACTTTCGACTCCGGTAGCCTGATTCTTAGGACTCGATGTCGTTCCTGCTCGGTCTGCTGGCAGCACGCGGAGTCAGTGCCCTGCTCGGTACTTTGCTGCTTGCGACCCGCGCCGGGCCGGGTTTTGCCGGTCCGGTATTGACGGTGCGCGGGGACTCAGTGTGGCTGGAAACCGAGCTGGTGCGCGGTTTCGACCGGCCGCTGGTCCAGATTCTTGAGTCCGGTTCAATGGTTGCGGTTTCCTATACCGTGATTGTGTTGACCCACGGCCAGGACGGCCGGGTCTCGGCTCGGGATACGGTCGGGTTTTTTCACTCGGCGGTCTACGAGCCGAGCGTGCACAGCTTCACGACGTACTGCTCCGAGCAGGAGCCGCGGACCGACACGGCCGGAGAATGTTCACCACAGAGTCACCAGAGCACAAGGGGGTTCGGGTCCGGGAGCTTGGAGTCTTCGTGTCTTCCCGGCGGCAGTCTTCGCGTCGGGCTTACCCGGCAGGCGGCGCTCGAAAAGCTGGTCCGGGTCAAGGTCGCGCTTGGCCCGCTGGGTCGGTATCGCGGGCAGCGGGCCGTCTCGGCCCGAATCGAAGCCGCACTCAACACAATCGAGCTGGAGGCGATGAACCGACAAGAGCTTGACCTGAATGCGTTCTGGCATTTCCGCTATCCCCGCGCTGCCACGGCCTGGCTGAGACTGGAGGAGCGATGAGCCTGCGAGCGCGGACCATGGTGACGACCGGGCTGGTTTCGTTTGTCCTTGCCGCGCTGTTTTCCGCGGTTCTGCTCGTTGTCGTCCGCTCCAGCCTGGGCACGTGGCAGAACCGCGCGGTCGAACGCGGCATTGAAGTCGCGGTGGCTGCGGCACGGACTCCGGACGAGCAGCAGACTGCCCGGAGCGCATTTGTGGCCTACCACCAGTTGCAGGCGGTCCGGAGTCTGATTGAGCAGCGCGTGCTGGTGGCGGGTCTTGGTTTCGGGCTGGTGGCCTTGCTCCTCGCGCTGGCGGTCGGTTCGTACTTCCTGATGCGCATCACGCGGCCACTGGAGGAACTGACCCGGGCGATTGAGCAAGCAGGCAGAGGCGACCTGAATGTGAGGGTTCGGGCCGAGCCAGAGAGCGAGATCGGGGCGGTGGCCGCGGCCTTCAACCGTACCGCGGGACAACTGCGGGCAATCCAGGAAGAACTGCGTCGGGCCGAGCGGCTGGCAGCATGGCGCGATGTGGCGCGCGTGCTGTGCCATGAGGTGCGCAACCCGCTGACGCCTATCCGGCTGTCGGTCGAGCGGCTGCAGAACCTGGGAGCGAAACTGCGCGGCTCGGTTCCTGCGCTCTCGGGCGACCCGGACATCGTCGCGGTCATTGACCGAACCTGCCGCACGGTGCTGGCCGAGACCGAGGCCCTCGACCGGACCGTCAACGAGTTTGCCGATTTCGCCCGCCTGCCTGCGCCCCGGCTGCGGCGGGTGAAGCTCAATCGTCTGCTGGCCGATGCGGTCGCCGAGTACTCGGCTGGGTCCCAGGTCCGAGTCGAGACCAGGTTTGACCCGGCAGCAGACGACTGGGTGCTGGACCCGGTGCTGATGCGGCGGGCGCTGGCCAACCTGCTCAAGAACAGCATCGAAGCCCTCACCGAGAGGAGCGACGCGAGCTGTCCGCGTGTTCCCGCGGTGCTGGTTGCCGCCACGATTGCGCGCGGCCGGTGTGAAGTCATGGTTGCCGACAACGGCCCGGGCCTTGCGTCTGAAGTGAAAGCGCGGCTGTTCGAGCCGTACGTGACGACCAAGGCCAAGGGTACCGGGCTCGGACTGGCGGTCGTGCGGCAGGTGGCCGAAGCCCATGGCGGAGAGGTGCGGGTCGAGCCCGGCCTCGATGGGACCGGGACTGCGTTTGTGATTTCGCTACCCCAAGGAGCGTGCGATGAGAGCGAAACTACTGGTAGTTGACGACGAGCCGAACATCGTTGCCGCTTTGAGTGACATCCTCGGCGATGAGGGCTACGAGGTGATTACGGCCGCGCGCGCCGGTCCGGTTCTCGAGCTGCTTGAGACCGAGGCACCGGCGTTGCTGCTGCTGGATGTGCTGCTGCCGGACAGCTCCGGACTTGACCTGCTGCGTGCGGTCAAGGAGGTTCGGCCCGAAGTGGAGGTCGTGGTCATCTCGGGTCATGCGACCGTGGACATGGCAGTGGAGGCGATTCGGGCCGGGGCGTACGATTTCATCGAGAAGCCGCTTTCGATGAAGCGTGTGCTGGCGACCGTGGCCCGCGCCCTGGAGCGGCAGAACCTGGCCCGAGACAAAGAGTCTCGGCTGCGGGCCGAGGAGGAACGGTACCGCATCGTCGGCGACTCGCCGGCGATGAGACGGGTCAGGGAGCAGCTCGCCAAGGCAGCGCCGACGAACGTCCGGGTGCTGATTACGGGCGAGTCGGGTACGGGCAAAGAACTGGTCGCCTGGTGGCTGCACCGCAACTCGCCCCGGCAGGACCGGCCGTTTGTCAGGCTGAACTGCGCCGCGATTCCCCGCGACCTGCTGGAAAGCGAGCTGTTCGGCTACGAGAAAGGGGCGTTTTCCGGCGCGAGCGCGGCCAAGCCGGGTCGGTTTGAACTGGCCGACACCGGGACGATGCTGCTGGACGAAATCGGCGACATGGACCCGGCGCTTCAAGCCAAGCTGCTGCGGGTGCTGGAGAGCGGCGAGTTCGAGCGACTGGGCGCGACGCGCTCTCTGAAAGTTGACGTCCGGATTATTGCCGCGACCAACAAAGACATCCCGGCCGCAATCGAGGCCGGGCGGTTTCGGGATGACCTGTACCATCGGCTGAACGGCTTCACGCTGCACGTGCCGCCGCTCCGCGAACACCCGGAGGACATCCCGATGCTCGCCCTGCACCTGCTCGACGCCTACTGCCGCGAGAACGGCATGCCGGCCCGACATCTGAGCCGGGAGGCAGTTGATTTCCTGACAAGCCTACCCTTTCCGGGCAATGTCCGC
>CAZQFS010000092.1:0-12425 GCA_964592755.1 uncultured bacterium
CTGAGTAGTCGTGTTCAATCGCGTAGCCGGGCCGGGTCATCCGGCAGGCCTCAAGTCCTGCGATGGAGTGGAGCATCTTGAGTTGTATCGGAATCGGCAGGCTGGTCGAGATGCCGTTGGGATAGCACTCGGTCGTTTGAAGCCCCTCAGGCTCGATGAAGACATGGTGCCGTTCTCGTTCCGCGAACCGGACAACCTTGTCTTCGATCGACGGGCAGTAGCGCACGCCTTTGCCTTTGATGACCCCGGCGTAGAGCGGCGAGTGGGCGAGGTTTGCGCGGACCAGCCGGTGGGTCCGGGCGTTCGTATAGGTGATGTAGCAGTCGACCTGGTTCTCGGGTCGTGCCTCAGCCCAGAACGAGAAGGGGATGGCCGGTTCGTCGCCGGACTGGCGGTCGAGTCTTGCCAGGTCAAGGGTACGGATGTCGAGACGGGGCGGCGTGCCGGTCTTGAACCGGCCGAGCTTGAACCCGAGCTGTTTCAGGCTGCGGCTCAGTTGGCAGGCAGGAGCTTCACCGAGCCGACCGGCCGGAAAACTCGTCATGCCGATGTGAACCAGGCCGCTGAGGAACGTCCCTGGGGCGAGCACCACGGTGCGGCCTGGGATTCTCTCACCGAGTTCGGTCTCGATGCCGGTGCAGGTGCGGCCGCGGAGCAGGATGCGGGCCGCGGTGCCCTGGTGCAGGCAGAGTCCGGGACATGTTTCGAGTTCCGCCTTCATCAACTGCCGGTAACGCTGGCGGTCAACCTGGGCCCGGGAGGAACGCAGGGCCCGGCCTTTGCTTGTGTTCAACCGGCGGAAATGGATGCCGGCACAGTCGGCCAGACGCGCCATCGCACCACCAAGGGCGTCAAGTTCGCGCACGAGCTGTCCCTTGCCGACGCCGCCGACCGCGGGGTTGCAGGAGAGCTGGCCGATAGTGTCGAGGTTCTGGGTGACGAGCAGAGTGCGGCATCCCATCCGCGCCGCGGCGAGCGCAGCCTCGCATCCGGCATGGCCGGCACCGACCACAAGCACGTCGAACCGTTCGGTGTTCATGGGTTCAAGGCTGATTCTAGGCCCTGACTGCCGTGCTGGCAAGGACGTTCGTCCTGTGCTATAATTAGTCTGGGAAGGAGAGAATTGAGTACCAAGGGACAGGTCCTGGTCGCGGTCGTGCTGGCCGGCATGGTTGTTGGAGTGTTCATCCAGGACAGCGGTGCGGCCGATGACGAACCGATGCTGGTCACGCAGGCGCGCATCAGGCAGTCACGTGCCTCAGGCGGGAGTTCGGGCCGGGTGCTGGAGCAGGCGCGCCGCCTGGGCAGGGCTCTGACCGGTGACGGGCAGTACGCTGACGGTATCGAACCGGCGGACGGGGATGAAGCGAACGATGCTGAGGACCAGTTGAACGGGCTGCCGATTGTGCAGTTGCTCGGGCTCATGTCAGGCGGAGAAATCGGTCCATTCGGCGACGAACGAGCCGGGGCCGGTTTCAGCGGGGAGTACGAGGACTGGGAGTTCCTTGAGAAAGCCGACAGCGCATTCAGAAGCCCGCGCATCCAGCAATTGCTGAAGACCGCACTGGGGACAGACCTGAGTCGACTGGGCCGCGGGCCTTAGGCCAGCGCTGTCATCCGATTCCGTCCAAGAGCAGAGAGAACAAACCAGCAGGCTCACCGGACAGCTCAACCGGCCCGCTTGACTTTGTGAGGCAGGTCGGTCATCATGTAGTCGTGAAAGTCGGCGGAGCAGGTTCCTCAGATTGCAGGAGGTAGTCGTGTTTGAGCTGAAGCCGATAATCTGGATTATCTGTGGCGTGATTCTCGCGGCACTTGAGATACTGATACCGGGCCTGGTCGTCATCTGGTTCGGCATCGCCGCAGTCGCAACCGGCGTCCTGGCGTTCTTCGTGCACAATCAGTACATTCAGTTCGGGGTTTTCATCGTCCTGTCGGCCGCGCTGGTGCTCTTTGCTCAGCGCATCGCCCGCCGGATAACCAGACCCGAGCCGGAGCCGGTCGGCGCGAACCGCATGGCCGGAGCAGTCGGGGTCGTGTGCCGGGAAATCAAGCCACCTGAGGTCGGCCGCATCAAGATAGCGGGCGACGAGTGGCGGGCAGAAGCAGACGTGCCATTGAATGTCGGCACCAGGGTCAGGGTGCTGAGGGTGGACGGCACGCGGGTATTTGTCGAGCCGGTCGAAGAAAGGAGCGAGTGATGGTTGGCCTTCTAATTGCAGTCATCTTCCTGATTTTCCTGGTCGGGCTTATCGGCATCAAGACCGTGCGGCCCTACCAGCGGGCATGCGTTGAGCGGCTGGGGCGCTACCAGCGGACGGTTAGTCCCGGGCTTAACTTCATTATCCCGTTTATCGAGCGCCTGCTCAAGGTAGACATGCGCGAGCAGGTTGTGGATGTGCCGCCGCAGGAGGTCATTACCAAGGACAATGCGACGGTCACGGTTGACGCGATTATCTACTACGAAGTAACCGACCCGGTCAAGGTGCTCTACAACGTCGCGCAGTTCCGACTGGCGACCATCAAGCTGGCCCAGACCAACCTGCGTAATGTGGTCGGCGACCTGAGCCTTGATGAGTCGCTTACCTCGCGCGAGCGGATAAACGCCAAGCTGCGCGATGTTCTGGATGAGGCGACCGACAAGTGGGGCGCCAAAGTGACCCGGGTTGAGCTTCAGCGCATCGAGCCGCCATCGGATGTGACCGAGGCGATGCACCGGCAGATGAAAGCCGAGCGCGACCGCCGAGCCTCGGTGCTCGAGGCCGAAGGGTTCAAGCAGGCCGCCATCCTGAAGGCCGACGGTGAGAAGCAGGCCCGGATACTTCAGGCCGAGGGCCAGGCCGCGGCAATCGAGCGCGTGGCCACCGCGGACAAGTTCAAGCTGCTGACCGTGGCCGAGGGTGAGGCCCAGGCAATCGAGCGCGTCTACGCGGCAATCCACAAGGGTAACCCGACCAAGGACCTGATTACCATCAAGTACCTCGAGGCGCTGGCCAGGATGGCGGACGGCAAAGCGACCAAGCTCTTCGTACCCTATGAGGCGTCGGGCGTCATCGGCGCGGTGAGCATGATTGCCGACGTGCTCAAGGAGCAGAAGGCAGAAAGCACGAAGGAGACCTAGCCCCGGGCTTTTGTCCATTCCCGACCGTTCTGACAGTGTGAACGACTGGCACCTGCTGGCGCCGGCTGAGGTCGCGGGTCGGCTTGGTACCGACCCGGACCGCGGCTTGTCTGCAGTCGAGGTTCAAAGCAGGCTGGCCCGGTGCGGTAGGAACGCGCTGGTGGAGCGCGGGGCCAGACATCCGCTGGCGATACTGAAGGACCAGTTTGTCTCGGTCATGGTCCTGCTGCTCATCGGCGCGGGGGTGGTCTCGCTCGCGCTCGGTGAGCACACCGACGCGGCCGCGATACTGGCGATTGTCGTGTTGAACGCGGTGCTCGGGTTTGTGCAGGAGTACCGGGCCGAGCGGGCGATGCAGGCGCTGAAGTCGCTCGCGGTGCCGAGCGTGCGCGTGCGGCGCGAAGGTCACGTGCTCGAGATTTCGGCCCGGGAACTGGTGCCGGGTGACGTGGTGCTGCTCGAGGCGGGCAGCCACGTGCCGGCCGATGGCCGGTTGATTGAGGCGGTGAACCTGCGGATGCAGGAGGCGACACTGACCGGCGAGTCCGAGCCGGTGGAGAAGACCGTGGAAGCTCTGCCGTCCGGCGACCGGGCGCTCGGAGACCGGCGCAACATGGCCTACATGGGCACGGCAGTCGTCGCCGGCCGGGGAACCGTCGTCATCACCAGTACCGGAATGTCCACCGAGCTCGGCCGCATCGCCGATATGCTTCAGTCGGTGGAGCGTGAGCCGACACCGCTGCAACGCCGGATGGCTCAGCTCAGTCGCGGTCTGCTGATTGCCGTGGCCGGGCTCGTGGTGCTCGTTTTCCTGGTCGGTCTGGTCACGCACAGGGCAGACATCCGGGTGTTGATACTGACGGCAATCAGCATGGCAGTGGCCGCAGTACCTGAGGCGCTGCCCGCGGTCGTGACCATCGCGCTGGCACTCGGGGCTCAGCGGATGCTTGCCCGGCACGCGCTGATCAGGAAGCTGCCCGCGGTCGAGACCCTGGGCTCGGTTGACGTCATCTGCTCGGACAAGACCGGGACCCTGACCGAGAACCGCATGACGGTGACAATCCTCGACGTGGCCGGGCATCGGCTGGAGATCGGGCCGGACCAGACCGGCAACGAGTCGTGCACGCCCGCGGTTGAACTGCTGCTGGTCGGCAACGTGCTCTGCAATGACGCTGCGCTGGAGACCGGCGCGGACGGCAGGCACCGGGTCATTGGTGACCCGACTGAGGGGGCGCTGGTTCTTGCGGCACGGCGTTTCGGTCTTGATAAGGCGGACCTGGAGCGGGCCATGCCGCGCGTTGCCGAAATCCCCTTCAGTGCGGAGCGGAAGCGGATGACGACAATCCACCGGGTCAAGCACGAAAGACCTGGGGCGGTGTTCGCTGCGGTCGGGCTTGTCAGCGAGTACGTCGTGCTGACCAAGGGTGCGGTGGATGTGATAATCTCCGGTTCGACCGGGGTTCTGGTTGGTTCGCGCATCGAGACGCTCGGGCCTGAACTGCGGAGCCGGATTGATGCCGCGCACGACCAACTGGCACAGAGGGGAATGCGCGTGCTCGGGCTGGCCGCGCGGGCGTGCCCTGAGCTGCCTGCGACCATGGAGGAGGCGGCAGTTGAAAGGGAGATGGTCTTTGTCGGCATGGTGGCGATGATTGACCCGGCGCGAGCCGAAGTCAAGGACGCAGTGGCGACGTGCCGAACCGCCGGGGTCAGGCCGGTAATGATTACCGGGGACCACCCGCTGACGGCGCGCTACATTGCAGCCGAGCTCGATATGACCGACCCGGGTCAGCCGGTGGTTACCGGCACGGAGTTGAGCCGTATCGGAAGAGGTGAGCTCGACAAGCTGGTCGAGCAGGCGGGCGTCTATGCCCGGGTTGCACCGGAGCACAAACTGGCGATTGTCGAGGCGCTGCAGAGGAACGGACACGTTGTAGCAATGACCGGCGATGGAGTGAACGACGCGCCCGCACTGAAGCGGGCAGACATCGGCGTGGCCATGGGTATCACCGGCACCGACGTCTCAAAGGAGGCGGCAGACATGGTGCTGCTCGACGACAACTTCGCCACGATTGTCGCCGCGGTGGAGGAAGGTCGGGTCATCTACGACAACATCCGCAAGTTCCTCCGGTACACTCTGAGCTCAAACGCGGGCGAAATCTGGGTGATGCTGCTCGCACCTTTCCTGGGCATGCCGATGGCTCTGCTGCCGGTGCAGATTCTCTGGGTGAATCTTGTGACTGACGGTCTTCCCGGTCTGGCCCTGACCGCGGAGCCGGCCGAGCGGAATACGATGCGACGCAGACCGTACCATCCGTCCGACAACATCTTCGGTCGCGGGCTCGCGCTCGACGTGGTCTGGGTCGGCCTGGTGATGGGCCTGACGTCGCTCGGGGTCGGGTTGGCTTCGTTCCTTGCGCACCCGCTGCGTGCCCAGGGGCCCTGGCAGACCATGGTCTTCACGACTTTGACCATGGGGCAGATGGGCAATGCTCTGGCGACCCGGTCCGAGTGCGACTCGCTGTTCTCGTCTGGTCGCCGGGCGAACTACCTGCTCTACGGTGCGGTCCTGCTGACGCTGGGCCTGCAGCTTGCGGTCACCTATGTGCCGTTCCTGCAGCGGGTCTTTCACACCTTGCCGCTGTCGCCGTTCGAGCTTGGCGTCAGCCTGGCGGTGAGCACGGTTGTGTTCTGGTCCGTCGAGCTGGTCAAGCTCGTGCGGCGGCGTTGAGCCTACGCGACGCGCGATACCGAGAGGTGGCAGGACGGTCTCAGACCGGCGCAGGGGTCGGGTCGGTAGTTCGGCACCAGTTGGGCAAGCTGCTGCTTGACAGCCAGACGGTCGAGTCGGGCAAGGGAATGCTCCAGCCCTTGAAGCGCGGCAGCCAGGTCCGGGTAGCTGACCCGGCGTGAAATGCGGGCCTGGAAGACCCGGTCGTTCTCGGTGGCAACCGTGCCTTCTTCCGCAGTCAGCAGTTCCTCAAAGAGCTTCTCGCCCGGCCGCATTCCGGTGACGATAACCGGTATGTCGGTGTTGGGGGTCAGGCCGGCCAGCTCGACCATCCGGTGGGCGAGGTCCCAGATTCGGACCGGCTCACCCATGTCAAGGACGAAGACTTCGCCACCGCGGCCCTGGGCCGCGGCCTGGAGCACGAGGAGCACCGCCTCACTGGTGAGCATGAAGTAGCGCCTCATCTCCGGGTCGGTCACGGTAATCGGCTGGCGTCGGGCGATGGCGTCGCGGAAGATGGTCGTGACGCTGCCCCGGCTGTCGAGGACGTTGCCGAAGCGGACCGCCATCACCCGCATGTCAGAGAGACCGTTCATGGAAACCGCCAGCATCTCACCCAGGCGCTTGGACGCGCCCATCGTGCTCGTCGGGTTGACCGCCTTGTCGGTCGAGATGTAGACGAAGCACTCGGTCCCGCAGCGGACCGCGGTGCGGGACAGCAGATGTGTGCCGAGGACGTTGACCCGGACAGCGTCTTCCGGATGGAACTCGAGAATCGGCACATGCTTGTACGCCGCGGCATGGAAAACCACCTCGGGCCGGTAGCGCTCGAACGCGGCGGCCACATCCTGCTCGTGGGTGATGTCGCCGAGCACCGGAATCAGCTCCAGCCCGGGGTGGTTCTGGCGGACTTCCCGGTCAACGTAGAACAGATTCGAGTCGTCCCGCTCAAAGAGAATCAGGGCCGCCGGTTCGAACCGGGCCAGTTGCCGGCAGAGCTCGGAGCCGATCGAGCCGCCGGCTCCGGTTACAAGGATGCGCCGACCACCGAAGACCTGACGCATCCGGCTGACGTCAATCGGCACCGGGGGACGGCCGGTGAGTTCGTGGATGCAGAGTTTCTCCAGCGCGCCAAGGTCAGACCGGTCCTCGATGACGTCCACGAGCGACGGCATGGTCTTGACTTCGACCGTGCCCAGCCGGTGCAGCCGGGCATACAGGTCGCCGAGGCTGAAGCGCGGATTGGTTTCGAGCAGCACGAGCACGACCTGTATCTGGTAGCGTTCGATAATGGCTTCGAGTTCGTCGGTCGTGCCCAGTACCTCGATGCCCTGTTCGTAGTTGCCGACCTGGTTCGGGTCAGGGTCAATGATGCCGGTGATGTAGTAGTCGAACTCCCCGACCCGGCGGAGCAGGTTGGGCAAGAAATAGGCGTGTTTGGACGACATCACGACCAGGGTCCGCTTCCCTTCGGCCGGACGGAAGAGCGGCTCGAGCAGAAGGCGACGGGAGCCCCGGAAGGTGGCGAGCGCAAGGAAGAGTGCCATGCCCCAGAGCAGGGGATGAGGCATGTCTACCTCACCGAGCGGAGTGAAGAGCACGAGCCCGTAGAAGAGGAATACAACCAGACTGATTGCGCCGGCAAGGCGCCGGAGGTCGGCAAGCGAGAACGTGACCCAGGCAAGGCGGTAGTTGCGGAAGGCGACATTGGCAGCAATCACCAGGACCGAAAGCACAGCACCGAGGAGCAGGGCATTGGCGGGCACAAACTGCGTTCGACTCATAGCAAGCCGGAACGTGAGCACCGTAGCCAGCACAGTGACGAGGCCATCTCCGATGATGAAGAAGGCTTCGCGGCGGGAGCCGGTGATGCGGAGGAATCGGCCGAATGCGGCCTGGAGCTCGCCTGACAGGGTCTTGATTCCGCCCAGCAGGCGCGTATCGCGTCCTGGTGCGGGCAGAGTCAGTCCGTTGTGACCCACGCGACTAGTGCTCATGGCGAGGAACGAGGAGCGCTGAGCGCGGAACGGCGAACGGTGAGCGGCGAACGGTGTGTGACTATCATGACTCCCCGCCAGCAGGATGAGCAATATCCATACCGGAGCATCTGGTTACGCATTGTGCGCCAAGTTATTGTAAGTCAGTAGGTTAGGACGCACAGTTGCAGGCGTCGGGGATGCGGCTGAGTGTATCCGGTGCGGCTGCCCGGGGCTAAGTGAAGCAGCGTGAAGCGGTTAGCGCTGCGACCGGGAAGACGCAGTTGGTGCTGCCGGGGCGAGACAGAGCCGGCTTCAGGCCGGGTAGGCGCCGAGCTGCACTGCCCACTTGCGCAGTGCTTCGCGGCGCTGGTTGTCGGCCTCGGGCAGGGCAAGGGGCCGGCCGCGGCAGTCGATAATCACGCCGGACAGACCGCCCTCGACCTTTGATTCCAGCGTCTTGCCCGGCCCGGCGCCGACGTCAAAGCCCCGTTCGGGGTTGATGACCGCCGGGGCAGATGCGCCGACCGGCAGAGGCAGCAAGGCGATGTCGCCGAAGTTGACGCGCGCCTCCATCTCTTCGCCGCCGGGCTTTGTCACTTTTACGTGCACGCACTTCTGGCCTTCCTTGCCCGTACCGACCGGGACGATGGCCGTGCCGAGGTGAATCAGGCAGTCCTTCTCGAAGACCTCGTAGGCGGCCTCAGGATGGACCTCGGTCAGCACGCCGAGATGCGGCATCATGAAGATGGAATCCACGGTCAGGCGGGTGACGCCCTCGGGCTGGAACGCGTCAAGCAGCATCATCGCAGACTGGACCCGGCGCGGTGCATGGGAGAGGGCTCCGCCCGAGCCGACCACGAGGTTCAGGTCCATCATGCTGACTAAGGTTTCGCCGGTGCGGGTCTGGGCAAAGGCGTCGGAGATGGTCCGCTCCTGCTGCACGCCTTTGAGACCGACGGCCATGGACCTGTGGTGTACGAGCGCCAGGCGCAGGGCTTCGCGCGCGATGGCCTGTTCGAGCTTGAGGTCTTCGAGCGTGGACGGGATGGTCGTGGGCCGAATCATCTTGTTGCGGATGCGGTTGCGTACCTCGGCCCCGGCCATCTCCATGGGCAGCCAGCGCATGATGTTGGCTTCGCCAGCTTCGGCCAGCACGTTGGAGATGGAATAGGACATGCCGAGGTTGGCCGAGACCGTGCGGTTGAACACGCCCTGGAATACGCTGAAGACGTCGGTGGTCGCGCCGCCGATGTCGACGCCGAGCACGGCGATTTTCTGGGTCTTGCCGATGTTCTCAATCAGCAGCCCGACCGCGCCCGGCGTGGGCATGATGGGCACATCGGTCCAGTTCATCAGTTTGCCGTAGCCCGGAGCATGGGCCATGACATGTTCCATGAACAGGTCGTGAATCTTGTTCCGGGCCGGGAGCAGGTTCTCCCGTTCGAGCACGGGCCGGATGTTCTCGACGATTTCGAGTGCGCTCTTGTCTTGCAGGGTTTTGAGCACGAGTTCGCGCGCATCTTTGTTGCCGGCAAAGATGACCGGCAGGCTGTAGCCCATGCCGAACCGCGGCTTGGGGTCGGCCGCGGAGATGAGTTCGGCCAGCTCGATGACGTGGGAGACCGTGCCGCCGTCGATGCCGCCGGACAAAAGAATCATGTCCGGTCGGAGCGTGCGGATGCGTTCTATCTTCTCGTGCGGCAGCCGTCCGTCATTGGAGGCGATGACGTCCATCACGATGGCGCCGGCGCCGAGCGCGGCCCGGGCCGCGGACTCACCCGACATCGTCAGCACCACGCCCGCGACCATCATCTGCAGTCCGCCGCCGGCCGACGACGTCGAGATGTAGGTGTCCGAGCCATCCTTGTCGCCGCGTTTGGGCTTGATAATCGTCTCGCCGTCGAGCAGCTTCACGCCGGAGAGCTCTTCAACCTCCATCACGGAGTTGAGCACGCCGCGGGTGACGTCTTCGAACGGCGCTTCGACCGTGGTCGGTGCTTCACCACGTGTGGCCAGACGAAACTCATTCCCGCGTTTCTCGATGAGAATCGCCTTGGTTGTGGTCGAGCCGCAGTCAGTGGCGAGGATTCGGGTTATCTTTGACTTTTCTATCACGCCTGTCATCCTCCAGTTTCTCGATGGTCTGGATCAGGGCCTCGACGTTGGCCCGGTCTTCGAGCAGGGCGGTGACTTCGTCGTACTGACGGAATGGGAACACCGCGGTGATGATGGGCTGCAGGAAAACCATCATCTGCGAGCCGACAAAAGAGAGCGGCTTGGACGACTCCAGTATCACAATGGCCACCGGCGAGAGCCGCAGGTCCACGACTTTCTGGGCAATCCTGCCGAGGATTTCGGTCCTGCGCTCGGCGGGAACGTCGGAGGCGAACATCAGGCATCGTTCCGGGTAGTCGGTCCAAGGTCGGCGACGTCGAGCTCACGCGAGGCCCGGGCCTCGTCCAGACGGCGCACCGGGGTCGTGACCGGCGCGTTCCGGAGCGTGGCCGGTTCGGTGGCGGCCTCGCGGGCGATGCGTTTCATCGCGTCGATGAAGCCGTCCAGCGATTCGAGCGACTCGGTTTCGGTCGGCTCAATCATCAGGGCTTCGGGTACAATCAGCGGGAAGTAGATGGTCGGCGCATGCAGGCCGAAGTCGAGCAGCCGCTTGGCTACGTCGAGTGTCTTCACGTCGTGGGGTCGCAGGTTGGCGCCGGAGAACACGACCTCGTGCATGGACCGGCCCTTGTAGGGCAGGTCGTAGATTCCTTCGAGCCCGGCGCGTACGTAGTTGGCATTGAGCACGGCATTCTCCGCTGCGTCCCGAAGACCTTCGGCGCCGAGCATACGGATATAGGTGTATGCGCGCACGAGAACGCCGAACTGGCCGTGGAACCCGGCGACCCGGCCGATAGAGTCTGGCCGGGCGTAATCCAGGGAGAAGGATTCGCAGGTTCCATGATTCGAGGATTCCAGGGTTCGGCCACTCGATTCCTTCCGAACCACCGGCACGGGCAGGAACGGCTCCAGGTGTTTCTTCACCGCGACCGGGCCGGAGCCCGGGCCGCCGCCGCCGTGCGGGGTTGAGAAAGTCTTGTGCAGGTTGATGTGCATCACGTCGAAGCCGGCATCGCCGGGTCGGTGCACACCGACACAGGCATTCAGGTTCGCGCCGTCGAGGTACACGAGTGCGCCCTGCTGGTGCATGACGTCGCAGATTGCCTTGGCCTCGGTCTCAAAGATGCCGAGCGTGTTCGGGTTCGTAACCATCAGGCAGGCAACACAGCCGGCAGCCGAGCACTCCCGTGCCAGCTCGGCCGGGTCGACCTGGCCGAGCTCGTTCGACTTGATTTGCACCGGCCTGAACCCGGAGAGCGTGACCGAGGCGGGATTGGTGCCGTGTGCCGAGTCAGGCACGAGCACGATATCGCGCTTCTCGCCTCGTTTCTCAAAGTACTTGCGCACCATCATGATACCGGTCAGCTCGCCGTGCGCGCCGGCCGCAGGCTGGAGCGACACCGCGTCAAACCCGGTGACCTCGGCCAAAAGTCCCTGCAGCTCGTACATCAGTCGCAGTGCGCCCTGGGTCAGTGCCTCGGGCTGGAGCGGGTGCAGGCCGGCAAAGCCTGCCAGACGGCAGGTCAGTTCGTTGACCTTGGGGTTGTACTTCATCGTGCACGAGCCGAGCGGGTAGAACCCTCGGTCCACATGATGGTTCATTACCGACAGCCGGTTGAAGTGCCGTGCGACGTCGACCTCGGCCAGCTCAGGCAGCGGGTTGTCTTTGCGGGCGTACTCGCCGGCATCGACTGCGGGCACGTCCAGGTCAGGCAGGGACCATGCCCGGCGACCCGGAGACGATAACTCGAAGACGGTCTTTTCAGGCATCAGCGTTTCCTCGCTGCGATGAATCGGGCGACCGAGCGGTCGTAGGTGCGTTCGACCTCGGGCGGGAACAGGCAGCCGGGCAGTTCGTCCATCTCCTTGTGGTAGGCGATACACTCGCAGCACTTGCCTTTGCGGGAGCATGGTTCATAGGTGCAGGTGCAACGCGCGCGGTTCGCCTTGATGTTGCAGTCCATGTCAGCCGCCGAAGTCCCTGCCGAGGAAGGCGCAGTAGTTGTCCATCTCGGCTTTGGTGCGCTTCTCGGTCACGGCGACGAGCAGCCGGTTCTGCCATTCCGGGTTGAACCGGCCCAGGTCAACACCGGCAAGGATGCCGTGGTGCACGCCGGCTTCAACGATGCGCGCGGCCGGCACCGGCGTGCGGACGACGAACTCCTTGAAGAATGGGGCAGAGGTCTCGGGATAGAAACCGGGCACTCGCGCGACAGCCCCGGCCAGGTAGTGCGCCTTGGCCATGCACTGGCGGGCCACTTCGGCAATCCCGGTTCGGCCCATCACACAGAGGTAGACATTTGCGGCCAGGGCACAAAGCGCCTGGTTCGTGCAGATGTTCGAGCTTGCCCGTTCGCGCCGGATGTGCTGCTCACGGGTCTGGAGCGCGAGCACATAACCGGGACGGCCTTCGACGTCTGCGGTGCGGGCGACGATTCTGCCCGGCATGTTACGGATGTACTTCTTCCGGGCAGACATC
>CAZQFS010000093.1:0-12126 GCA_964592755.1 uncultured bacterium
CTTCTACCGCCTGGACGTGCCGGGATTCCGGAGCGTGAAGAAGGCAGTGCTGATGCGTTAGGGCCAGGGACGAAGACAGGATACAGAATACAGCGGAACAGGGCCGGGTTGCGGGCAGGAGCCCGTCGCCCGGCGCTGTCTGTTAGCTCGGGAATATTACGTAATGATAATATCTGCCCGCCGCTCGAAACCGAAGCTAAGTCGCGGGCGGGTCAGGGTTTGGCCGAAGTCGGCGTGTCAAGCCCCAGCAGTTCCCTGAGCCGTGTTCAAAGGGGTATTCTGAAGCACGTTTGGAGCCGCGATTGACGCGGCCTTGACACAGGTGATACCGCATGTGTCTTTCGCGGCTTTGCCCCGAGTCTTGCTTCGAGTGGCGGCGCGCGCGATGGCTTGAGCGCAAGTTCAGGCAGGTGCGGAAGCAACTGCGCGAGCGCTTGCGCCGGCGGTTATCTGCGCGTTTCAGCCGGCGGCTGTTGTGGCGGCAGTCGCGGCTTTGGTTTCGGCCGCGTGTTCGGCAGTCGCGGGTCGAACAGACCGGAGCCTGGCTGGAAGCAACAAGGGGAGCGCTGAGGAATGCGCAGCGCCGGGCACAGCACGCGGCGAAGACAGAAGCGCCAGTGGTCGGGCACAACCTCGCGCCGGTGCCGGCCGCGAGCACGGCCCGGGCCGGCGGCGCTCCTGACTGGGCGGCCAGAGCCGCAACCGAGGCCGTGTTGCCTTGACTTCGGGGCAGCACCGGGTATGATTCGGACGAATATGGCGAAGAAGTACACCGTCCTGGAAACGTGGATTGTCAAGACAACCAACCCCACCGAATCGTCCAGCGCCGAGCAGCTCTTTGACCGAATGGAGCGGCAGGGCGGAGGCCGACTGCCGGTCATCGACGTCGTCCCCGACTACCATCTGGAGGAGCATTTCCTCGACGAGGCGCGGGTCCGCGACTTTGCCGCGCACATGGGGCTGGCACAGGACATCCTTGATATCGGACCGGGCGACGGCTGGCCGATGCTGCGGCTCGCGCCGCTGTTCAAGTCGGTGACCGGGGTCGACCCGTCGCCGAAGCGGGTGGCAACGATTCAGGCCAATGCCGAGCGCCTGGGCCTGAAGAACGTAACCGTGAAGCAGGCGTCGGCAACCCAGCTCGACTTCCCGGACCGGAGCTTTGATGGCGTTGTCGCCGCGAGTTCGATTGAACAGACACCGGACCCGCAGCAGGCACTAATTGAGGTCTTCCGGGTGATGAAGCCGGGCGGGAAGTTCCGGATCGAGTTCGAATCTTACGAAGGCCGAGACCGCGGGTTCGACGAGGACGTGCTGCTGACCGAGACCGCAGATTCATTCGGCTATCACTACTTCATCAGACACGCCCGGCCCGCCTGGGAGCGAAGCTATCTTATCAAATTCGCCCCCACGCCAGAGGTGAAAGAGGCCTTTGCCAAGCTCAGGGACCTGATGGACCGCATCGGCCGCAGTCCCTCGGCCAATCCCGAGGTCGGGCTGCAGTTCCTTGAGCGTAACCAGGGCGCGATTGTCGGCGCGTCGTACTACGAGCTTGAGCATTTCACCGCGGCGACGATGAAGCAGGCGCTTGAGGATGCCGGCTTCGTGAACGTCCGCGTGGCCTATTCTGCCGCAACCCTGGCCCGAACGGTCTGGCCCCGCGTCCGCGAGACCGGCATGTCGGACGAACAGATTCAGGCGCTCTGTCAGGGACTGGCCGACCTGGCCCTGCGGCTCGACTCATCGTCGTGCGTGAACGAACCGGTAGTAGCGACCCGGCCTTCGTAACGGAGGTGGAGTCGCGGTCTGGCCGGCGCAACGACGCCACGACCGGACAGCGCGAGCGGTGACCGACAGCGAAGGTCGGAGTCAGACAGGGCGGGCAAGATTCCGCTTGCCTTTGGGCGATTCCGGACGCATAATTGCATGACCAAGTTGCAGTTATGGCATTAGCAGAGACTCAGGACGCCGGATGGCCGACGCTCCACGCGGCAAGCTGCTGCCCCGGGTGCGCCGCGTGGGTCACACGGCCCAAAAGGAGTTACCGATGAGGAAGCTGTTCTACACACTGGTCGTCGTCCTGCTTGGGGCGAGCGTTGTCTGCCGCGAGGTTGACAGCGGTTCGCCGCTGGGTTCGGTCTACGAGCGCGTGGCACGGCCGGTAATCTGGCAGGTGCTGCCCGGCAGCCAGGCCGAGAAACTGGGATTCCAGTCTGGAGACGTGGTGGTCTCCTACAACGACATCGCCGTCAAGAGCAACGACGACCTCTGGCAGCTCGTGGTCGAACTGAACCAGCCCGGCGGTGCGGTCCCGCTTGTGCTGCTGCGGGGTGACGAGGAATTGACGATTTCGGTGCAGCGGGGTGAGTTGGGCTTCATCCCGGATGTCGGGCGCTCGCCCAGCAGCCTCGCGGTTGCGCTGGAGGACATCCTCAACCACCTGGGTGCGACCGCGGACTATGATTGGCTGTCGGCGCTGACCGGTGAGTCGTTCGCGTTCACCGCCCGCTCCGGCACCTGCGCCTTAAGTTGGCCGGGTGGCCTGTCCGACCTCTACCTGTACGAGGCGGCCCGGTCGGTCGGGCTGTCGCTCGGGTTGCTCTACGACCACGGCGAGTCGGACCCGGGCGCAGATGGCACGGCAGGCATCAAGACGGCGCTGGGGCGCGGGCGCATCGTGCTCGTGCACGGCGGCTGGCCCGATGAGAAGGCGGAGCACTGGGGCGTGGCGACTCGCTACGACGACGACGACTCCCTCGTCTACGGCTACACCCTGGGCTCGGCCGACGAGCTGCCCCTGACCGGCTCCGTGCTCGAGGCCTACGAAGTGAGACGCGTCGGCCAGCCCGTGCAGGACCCGGCCGAGCTGCTGGCCGACGTGCTGGTGCGCGCGCTGGAATCAGGTCAGGCCTACGCCGACACAGGATGGCAGTCGGGCATCGCCGCATACGACCTGCTGATCGCTGCGCTCGGCTCAGTACCGTTCTGCCCCGAGTGCTCAACTGCAAGCCAGGCATGCTTCGAGCGTCTCGTCTGGACGCTGCGCGCGAACCGGGAGAGCGCCAATCGTTTTCTGGCCGATATGCGCGAGGCACTGCCCGACCTGGCCGGCCTGCTCGATGAAGCAGTCGCCGACAACGTGGCAATCATCGCCAAACTGGACGGCATCATCCGCAGCGGGGTTCGAGTAGGTTCGGTCGAGGAACAGGAAAAGCTGGCCCTGGCGCTCACGGAGATTGAGCTTATCGAAACCGACCTGCTGGGAGTCTACGAAGACCTGCTCGCCGAGCTCTAGTCGCTCCGGCGTCTGATGCCGTAGTCGGTCCGCCGACGTCCGCCCTCGAAAACCGTTTCGTAGCCCTCGGCAGGGTCGTGCAGCCAGTTGTTGGCCAGGAGCGAATCCGCGTCCAGGTCCGTGTTCCAGAGATATGCGCAGTGACTTCCGGACCAGCCGATTTCGCAGCCCCGTATCGTGGGCACACAGCTATCGACGTAGATGATGCCGGTCCCGCTGCCGCCGCCGTACAGCATCCGGCAATGGTCGAGACGGGAGCGGCCTTCGGCGTACGCATGGAGTTCGATGCCAAGCCAGGCACCCGGAACCTGGTTGACTCCGGAAAAGGTAATCGAGTCGGGCAGGCCGACCGCGTTCAGCGTCGCGCGGTGCCGACGGCCCACGGCGAGTCCGGAATCGACGAAGCAGAGGATTGAACCGGGGTCAATGGTCAGCGTCGGCTCATAGACCGAGCCGACTTCAATCATGCCCTTGACAAGATAGGGGACGTTCTGTCGACGCCACTGGGCGTTGCGGGTGATGGAACCACCCGACACCAGGATGCTGTCACGGCCGTTGCCGACAAAGGAGTTGCCCGCGCCAAACGAGCCGACAAAGGCCGCGCCGATGCGCAGCGGATAGCCGGCGCAGTTGACCACGGTGTCGTGCTCGAACCGGACAAACCCGCAGTCAGTGCATTGCAGTCCGTCACCGGCGCTGAAGCTGATGTGACAACCGGTCAGCGTGACTGAAGCCGCATAACAGGAGACCGCGGCCGAGCCGGGCCGGCCGGCACGCTCGACGCGACAGAACCGGAGCTGGGTGCGGACCGCGTCTGTCCCTTCCCAGAACTCGATGCCGCGCCAGGCACCGGGAACCGGTGCCGAAGACAACGCGCCGAAGAAGACCGGACCGTACGACCCGTCGGCAACCAGGCCGCCCGCGGCTCCCGCACCGACCCGCAGGCGCGCGCTGTCGGCAAAGAGCAGCGAGCACCCGGCCGCGATGGTCAGCAACGGGTTCGTTGTATCGGCGACCGTCACCGTCGCGGTGATGCAGTAGGGCAGGAACCGGTTGGGCCAGACCCCTGGTGCCGCAACCCTGCCGCCGGTCACCTCGATGCCTCGTTGCACGTTGGCGCCGAGGTTGTTGCTTGAACCCAGGTCCGGAACCGAACCGGCATCCACCGACACCGGGAAGCCGGCGCAGTCGCTCACGACATTGCCGGTGAAGGAGCTGAATCCAAGCCGGGCGGCGACCACGCCCTGCCCGCCACTGTGGCGCAGGACGCAGCTATTGATGCCGGGCCGCGCGCCGTCGCTGTACAGCAGAGCGCGACCGCCGCCGCCGTACTCGATGGTGCAGTACTCGAAGTGCGAGCTTTCCGGCCAGCAGTTGCCGAGCAGCTCGATACCCCGCCAGGCACCCGGGCCGGGACTCGTCGCAAGCGCGGTGATGGCAATCGTCGAATCGACCCGGCCCCGGCAAACAAGCGCGGCCGGGTACCGACTCCCTACGGTAATACCCGCACCGTCGGCCACCAGTACGACCACGCCCGGCTCGAGGACCAGCCGCGCCTCAACCGCGAGGTCAGCTTCGACCACGTGCGGGTTGCCGACCGCGGCCCAGGTCTCGGGCGCGGTAATCGGACCGCGGTGGCGGGTTCCGGCCCGGGAGCTGATAAACACCGTTTCCTCTGCCGCGCCGCGATTGCCGGCGCGGTCGTAGGCTGCGCACGCAAGCGTGCGGGCCGAACCGGGCGCCAGCCCGGTTGTATTCCAGCTCAGCGAGAACACGTTCTGGTCCGGCGAAGAGTCAACGCCGAGCAGACTGCCATCGACCGAGAACTGAACCAGTCTGACCCCGCGGTTGTCGGTAGCCTGTGCCCTAATCAACACGACGTCGGAGACCGTGTCGCCGCCGACGGGTGCGAGAATCGCGACCAAGGGCGGCGTCTTGTCCTCACCCGGGCAGCCACCAAGATGAAGAAGAATCAGCCCCAGGAACGCAGCCGCGCCGAGCGCGAACGTCTGTTGGCGGGTCATTGGCTACCAGACACGGGTCGCGCTGCTGAACCGCCAGCCGTCGGTCGCACGGCGCAGCAGCACCTTGACCGACTGCCGTCGCGGCAGGCGGCCGTACGGAGTCGGGTAGAAGTCAACCGCCACCTCGGCAATCTCACCGAGGACCCGGACGATGCCAAAACCGACGTAGAATGGAACCCGGGGCAGAATGGCAAGGTCTCCGACCTGCGCCGGCGAGAGCCAGACCGTCTTCGCGCCTTCGACGGTCACCTCCGCCTCCTCAGGCTGACCGAGTCTGACGAGCACGACGGTGTCGGGCCGCCGGGGCCGACCGCTGAGCCGGGCGAGAATCGGCGCGGTCAGGGCGTGACGCAGGGCCGTCTGCGCCACACGGCGCAGCTCCGCGGTATCGCTCCGCCCGTACTGGAACGACTCGTCAATGATTCGGGAAACCCAGACAAGCTCCCAGGTGTTCTTACTGAGCAGCCAGCTCTGGAACAAGTAGCGAGCGTCTCGCTCGCCTTCGAAGACAACCCACGTGGAAACCGACCCCGAAGACCCCTGAACGTCCACCACCTTGTGCTGAGCCTTGACGACGCGACCGGTTCCGTACCAGTTTCGGAATGCGGAGTCGAATCGAACAAATGGTATCTCGTCCCGGAACGTGGAATTGAAAAACCGGTACGCGGCCCGGGCATCACGGCGCACCAGGGCCTCAGTGAATCCCTGGACTCTGAGCGAGAGCTCATAGTTGTCCTCCATCGGGTTGTTGCTCAGCAACAAAGAGACCGCCCCCAGTGCAAGCAGTGCGACGTGGGCGCGGCCTCTCATGGAGTCCAAACGGGCTCGACCAGATTTGAACTGGCGATCTTCGCCGTGACAGGGCGACGTGTTAAACCAAGCTACACTACGAGCCCGGCAGCTAATCTTATTATGCCGACAGTGGTTGTCAAATCGATACGCCGCCTGCTTGACCAGCCTCGACGTTGGGAAGGCAGCGCGGAAGGCCTGACCGACAGCCTTGACTGCCGGACGGATTCCGGCATAGTTGTGGACGATGATGGCCTGGTACCGTCCGCGTTCCCGACCACGGAGGTCCGCACAGTGCACGGGCTGAAGCACCGCTTCGCTGCGGCGCTCGGGAGCCTGCTGCGTCCGAAACAGGGGGATCTCACTTGGAGTCCCACCCGTATCGGCCCGGCGTACGAGTGGTTCAGCCCGGCCCACATCCGCATCCTCGATGGCGAACTCGCCGGCCAGGAGTATGAACTCGAGACCGACATCAAAGACAACGCCGCCTCGGTCTTCCTGTACTACTACGGCCAGCGCGTCGGCCAGACCTACGTCGAGCGCGACCCGCCCGGTCGCGGCGTCGTCTTCTGGGACGTCGGCGTCAGACCGGAACTCAGACGCAAGGGGCTCGCATCAATCATGACAGTGCATGTTTTCCGGGAGCTGCTGAAACTCCAGCAGCAGGCCACGTTCGCCATAAGAATGGTGCGCATCCTGAAGCCCGGCGACAAGGATGTGGAGCTGCAGAACATGGGCATGGGTGTCATCGCCAACCGGCTCGGGTTCACGCCCGAGTTCGACCTCGAGCGCATCCTGCGGCCCGGCAACATCACCGACGTCGATATCATTCCTGACCGGCCCGGTTTCCCGCCCGCCTTCAAAATCACTGTTCAGACGTTCCCGCTCGTTCTCATCGCCTTCGTACTCGACCAGGACACGCACAAGCCGGTGGACGACTACCAGACCTACGTCAAGCTGGCACGAGACGAGCGAACCATCCGCGACTGGGTGCGCCGCGGCCTCATCGTCATCAGCAACGGTAACTATCTGTTGCGCCGGGACGGCATTGGCTCGTTCCTGAACCATGTCGCCTCGACGCCGGAAGAAGCACAGGAGTTCCGTCGCAAAGTCGTCGCCCACTAGAGGTCTGCATGGCCCGGCTCTACCCGATCGACAGGGTCCGCAACATCGGCATCATGGCCCATATCGATGCGGGCAAGACCACGGTTTCGGAGCGCATCCTCTTCTACACCGGCAAATCCCACCGGCTCGGCGAGGTCCACGACGGCGAGGCAACGATGGACTGGATGGTGCAGGAGCAGGAACGCGGCATCACGATAACGAGCGCTGCCACAACCACGGTCTGGCGAGACCACCAGATAAACCTCATCGACACGCCCGGCCACGTCGACTTCACGGTCGAAGTCGAGCGCAGCCTGCGGGTGCTCGACGGTGCCATCGCGCTGTTCTGTGCGGTCGGCGGGGTCGAGCCGCAGTCCGAGACGGTCTGGCGCCAGGCCGAGAAGTACTCGGTGCCGCGCGTCGCCTTCGTCAACAAGCTGGACCGGCCGGGCGCCGACTTCTACGCCGTCGTCGAGCAGATCCAGCAGGAGCTCGGCGCCAACGCCGTGCCGGTGACGATTCCCATCGGCCAAGAAGAGAACTTCCGAGGCATCGTTGACCTCGTCGACGAAGTCGCAGTCTACTACGACGATTCTGACCAGGGCGTCACGTGGCACGAAGAGCCGGTCCCGGATGCAATCAGGGACGAAGCCCGGCATTGGAAGCAGCACCTGCTTGAGAAGATCAGCGAGGTCGACGACCACCTGCTGGACAAGTTCATGCAGGACCAGCCCATCGGCAATCGGGAACTCTCCGCGGCCATCCGTGGCGCCACGCTCAAGCATCTGGTCTGCCCGGTCGTCTGCGGCAGCGCGTTCAAGAACAAAGGCATCCAGCGACTGCTCGATGCGGTAGTCGCATACCTGCCGAGCCCGGTCGACCTGCTGCCGACGGTCGGCGTACACCCGAGCGGCGAAGAGGTCATCCGCGTGCCGTGGGACGACGGCCGGCTGGCCGCGCTTGCATTCAAGGTCGTCGCCGACAAGCACATCGGCAAGCTGGTCTACGTCCGGGTCTACTCCGGCACGCTCAAGGCAGGCAGCTATGTGTACAATTCGACCCAGCAGAAAGACCAGCGGGTCGGCCGCCTGCTCCGGATGCATGCGAACCGACAGGAAATGATCGACGCGCTGTACTCCGGCGAAATCGGTGCGGTAGTCGGGCTGTCCGACACCGTGACCGGCGACACGGTCTGCATCCGCGAAGCGCCCATCGTGCTCGAGGCAATCGAGTTCCCGGCGCCGGTGCTGTCGATGTCGGTCGGTCCCTTGGAACGCAAGGATGAAGAGAAACTCTCCAGCAGCCTGGCGCGCCTGGCCGAGGAAGACCCCACCTTCATTGTCCGGAGTGACCCCGAGACCGAGGAGACTGTCATCTCCGGCATGGGTGAGTTACACCTCGAGATAATCGTCGACCGTCTGCGGCGCGAGTTCGGCGTAGAAGTCAAGACCGGCGCGCCCCAGGTCGCATTCCGCGAGACGATAACCGGCCCGGCCGATGTCAACGAAAGATACGTCAAGCAGACCGGTGGCCGCGGCCAGTATGCCCACATCATCCTGAGAATCGAACCGCTGAGGCCGGGCGAGGGCTTCGAGTTCGTCAACAAAGTCGTCAGCGGACGCGTGCCCCGGGAGTACGTGCCCGCCATTGAGCGCGGCATCATCGACGCGATGCACAAAGGCGTGGTCGCGGGCTACCCGGTCGTGGACGTACGCGCCACCCTGCTCGACGGCTCCTTCCACGAGGTCGACTCGTCCGACATCGCTTTCCGCACCTGCGCCGCCCGTGCATTCCGGGAGGCTTTTGTCAAAGGAAACCCGGTCCTGCTTGAACCACTGATGAGCGTGAACGTCGTCACGCCGGCCGACTACGCCGGCCCGGTTATGGCATCACTCTGCAACCGCCGCGGCACGATATCCGGCATGGACCAGCAGGGCAACGCCCAGGCCATTAGGGCGATGGTCCCGTTGGCGACAATGTTCGGCTACGCCACCGAGCTCCGCAGCATGAGCCAGGGAAAAGCGAGCTTCACCATGCACTTCGAGCACTACCAGGCGGTGCCGTTCAGCATCGCCGAGGAAATCATCGCGGCGCGGTACAGGGCAAGACACCAGGAGTAGCCGGTGAAAAAGGCCGCGCGGGATACGATGAACCCCGCCGGCTGCATCGCCTCCGGTCACGGTTCCAAACACGTCGGCCCTATCTTCCAACCTGGCCGCTCCGCATGAACGCCGTCCTCGACTACCATCTTGCCCGCTATCCACTGCTTCAGGCCGCTGACATGTACAAGCTCGTGCACCAGTCGGTCTTCGGCCCCGGCCACATCATCAAAGACGCCGACTCCTGCCGCCGCTACCTCGTCGAGGAAATGGCCGGCCTGGAACCGGGCCCTGGAGACGCGCCGACCGAACCGCTGGACGGTGAGAACCGGTTGGTGCGCGTGAACCTGAGACCATTGCTCGGCCGGCCCGGCGTGGTCGAGCGGCTCACCGGCGTCCTCGTTGAGACCGCGGCCGCCGTTCACGGCAGCACGGAGCAGATGCGCGAGCGGCTCGATGCGGTCCTTGCCTGGTGCCGCCTCAAGCTGCCGGCACAAGCCGAAGCTCTGGCCGCGACCATCGCCGAAGCGACACGCGCCGGCTACCCTGCCCGTCATCATTCGCCCCAGTACGTGGAGCACTACCATCCTGCCTATCGCGTGGTCCGGCTCGACCTCTGGCAGCGCAGCAGGACCCCGACCGCAGGCGCACCGCTGACGCTGCGGAGACGACCTGAATGAACCGGACGGAAAGACACCTTCCCAGCAGAAGGTCACGCCTGCCGTCCGGGCAGACGAATCAGGCGACGTTGCGCCGTGCGCACCAACGTCGGACCGGGCAGACCGGGCAGTGCGGTCTTGCGGGCCGGCAGACGGTCTGCCCCAGAGCGACAATCAGGTGGTTCCACTCGGCACGGTACCTGACCGGCAGGACCCGCAGAAGTGCGCGCTCGGTTTCAATAGGCCGTTTGGCACGCACCAGTCCCATCCGGTTGGAGATGCGCTGAACATGGGTATCGACCGCGATGGCTGGCCGACCGAAAGCCTGACTCAGGACGATGTTCGCCACCTTGCGGCCGACCCCGGGCAGTTGGAGCAGCTCTTCCATTGTATCGGGCACGTGTGAACCAAGCGCCCTGGCCAGGCCGGGCAGCAGCCGCGCCTTGGTCCGGTAGAAGCCGACCGGGTAGATGAGGGGTTCGATGTCGGCGGGCTCGAGCCTGCTCAGAGCCTGTGGTGTCGAGGCACGCCGGAACAGCCGTGCGGTCGCTGCGGCAGTGACCTGGTCTTGGGTGCGGGTGGAAAGCACGGCGGAAACGAGGATGCGAAACGCACCGCGTCGGGGCATCATTCTCACCGACGCATTGAGCGTCGGGAACGCCCGCCGGAGGGCCCGGACAATCCGAACCGCGCGTCTGCGAGGAGATATCCCGGTCAGATACCGAAGACCGAAAGGGCAGTAACGAAGCCCATGGTAAGCAGGACCACGAGCACCAGAACCATGATGACTGGATGCAGGCGCATCAAAGACGCAACTTCCCCCCGGCGCCCCTGCGAAAAAGTGACCACGGCACCAAGCACGGCCAGAATGACCGCCACGATGGCCAGAGGACGGTGGGCAGGCAGCTTGAGCGCACGGCCGGTCCCTCGAATCAAGGCAGTGGCGACCATGCCGAGGACGAAGTTGGCGACGACCATCATCATGAAGATGACGCTCCGGTAGCGCTGCCTGCGTAACGGAAAATTCCAGTCGTTGATGCGCGCCAGGCTGGTCTGACCGACAACGATTCCATAGGCGAGCGTGCCGATAGCCAGAAGAGGATGGACAAAACCGTACCAGGGCATGTCAGTGCGACTCGCGAAGCCCTGCGCTCGAGGCCCAGCCAACGAATAGCATGACTAGTCGGTCAGTATGCCAACCCGGCAGTCGGACAGTAGTTGTAGGTTGGCTCTCGAGCCGTGTATCCGAGCCGCGTCGTAGTGACTGATAACCAGGTCGCACGAGTTCGCGCCGGCAACGCGCAGCGCTCGCACCACCAGCGGGTTCGACCCAACGCGCTCGCTCATGAACGCCTGAGTTCGGTCGCGGAACCAGCCGACCGGGCCGAGCTGGGCCAGCCGCTCGGCCGACGCGAATCCCGGGCCGATTACCTCCTCGTCGTCCTCGGTAACGACCCTGGGGAAGAGCGCAGGTCGCAGTCCGAGGTTGCTGGCGTCAATCAGGATACCGGAGAAAACCACCCCATTGCCAGACTCAAAGGGAACCAGCTTGACTCCGGGCAAAGGCTCTTTGCCCTCTGGCCAGGCCTGACCGCAGCAGGGACAGGCGGTTCTGCCCAGCAGCCGCCCTTCCCCGGTCGCGGGCAGGATAACGTTCAATACAGCGCCGGTTAGCGGGAACTCGTGCTCGGCCGACACCGCGCCATCGGACAGGAAACGAGTCGCCGCCCGGCGGCTCTCCCAAGCCATCCGGTCGAGCTTGCGTGCGGCCTGAGCATGGGTCGCCAGGAACTCGGCTACCGAACGGCTCCGGTCGTATGCAGCCTGACCGAGTATGTCCAAGGCACGGCGCTGCAGGCTCTGACTCCCCTGCAGGCCGATTGTGCCGGGCTCCAGGCTGGTTACTACAATGGTCTGACGGACGTAGTCGAGTGTATCAGCCCGTGCCGAGACCAGACAAACGACAGCGAACAGCGCAATGGACAGTCTCAACGTACCTCCTGACAACTACCTGCGGTCCGAGCCCGCGCCCGTGGGCGCAGCCTTTGCCGACGCCGACAATCGGCGCCAGAAACAGTCGGCAGAGCGGCCAACGGGAATTGAACCCGTGTAACCGGCTTGGGAAGCCGGGGCTCTACCCCTGAGCTATGGCCGCA
>CAZQFS010000094.1:0-11907 GCA_964592755.1 uncultured bacterium
GCCCGGGCATGGAAGAGGTCCGCGCCCGGCATGTGAGCCGGGCGCGGATTGCGGGAGGACAGACCCGCCAGGGACAGACCGTCACGGAAATATTCCGCGTTCTTTGTAGACCTTCTCCAGTCGCGCCAGGGCGACGACATAGGCCGCGGTTCGCCAGTCAACGTCATACTGACGGGCCGTTTCGCGAACGCGACCGTAGGCGGCGACAATCCGCTTGTAGAGCTTGCAGTCAACTTCCTGGAGCTCCCAGGATTCGCTGCGCTTGTTCTGCAGCCATTCGAAGTAGCTGACGATGACGCCGCCGGAGTTGCAGAGGATGTCGGGCAGCAGGTCGATACCCCGCTCCCTGAGGATCCGGTCGCCGTCCGGGTCGGTCGGCCCGTTGGCCCCTTCGGCCACAAGCTTGACGTTGAGCAGGGATGCGGTCGCGCCGGTGATCTGGTTCTCGAGGGCGGCCGGAATCATGATGTCAGCCTTGGTCCTGAGGAAGGCAAGGTGCGTCGAAGCCCGGGCTCTGGGATAACCGGCAACACCGCCCTTGTTCCTTACGTAGCGGGCCAGGTCGTCGGGGTCAATGCCGGAGCTGTTCTCGATCACCCCGGTGACGTCCTCCACGGCGATGAGCCGTGAGCCGAATGGCTTGAGCAGGCGGGCAGCCCACGAGCCGACATTGCCGAATCCCTGCACAACGTAGGTCGCGTCCTTCAGGTCGAAACTGCGGTCTTTGGCCCACTCGCGAATCATGAAGACAACACCCTGGCCCGTGGCCTTTTCTCGTCCCAGGCTGCCGCCCGACTCGATCGGCTTGCCGGTAACCACGTGCAGCATCCGCTGCCGTTCATGCGCCGGCATCATCGACTGATAGGTATCGAGAATCCATGCCATTATCTGGGAATTAGTGTTCACGTCCGGGGCCGGAATGTCGTACTCGGGTCCGATGGTGTTGCCCAGGGCAAAGGTGAAGCGGCGCGTTATCCGCTCCAGCTCGGTCAAAGAGTACTTCGAAGGGTCCATCTGGATGCCGCCTTTGCCTCCGCCGAACGGGATGTCGGCAATAGCCGACTTCCACGTCATCCAGGTGGCCAGCGCGCGCACCTCGTCGATGTCCACGGCCGGATGGAATCTCAAACCGCCCTTGAATGGGCCGAGGGCATTGTTGTGCTGCACCCGGTATCCGGTGAAGACTTCAATCCGGCCGTCGTCCATCTTCACGGGAAAGTGGACCACGACCTCGTTCATTGTGTTCGACAGGATTTTGCGGATGTTCGGGTCGAGCTTCATCAGGTCCGCGGCCCGATTGAACTGAATCGTCACGTCATCGTAAACACTGCGTTCTCGGCCCTCGCCGCCGCCCGATGCACGAACTCGTCGGCTGCGGGCCACTGCCGTTGTCACACTCATCTATCCTCCGTTCTTGCTGCCGTTGGCTCTGCGACCGGGCCGGCTCAGCGCCGCTGCGCCTGCGGTCGCCGCTGCCGGGTTACTGATACTCCTCGCAATGCCAGACGCCGGTGTCGACGTCACGGATGGCGCAATTGTCCCTGTTGTCGCAGTTGACACACAAACCCTTGTACTTGTCCCATTCGTTCATCTCCTCAAGGGTCGGTGACTGAACCTCAGTCGGCTGCACCTCGACAACCGGCGGCGTGTAGCAGTCGAACTCTTCGCAGAACAGCACGGGCTGGTCTGAGTTCTTGACATACGAGCAGTTGCGCACATGATTGCAGGTTGAGCACAGTCCACGGACCGGCTTCGCCTCAACCGCCGGCCTATGGGGCTTGGGCAGGCTGGGCCTGACTGCAGCTCGACGCTTTGTGGTAGCTATTGACATCAGAATCCTCCACTTTCTCCCCGGCAGCTAGTGCGGCCAGGGTTTGGTTCTTCATTTCTCTCAGTGATCTCAGGCACTCGGTATCCTATGAAGCAGAACCTGTGCCAGCAGTTCGGGACGAGGGTTGCTTGCTGCGTCTTTTGTAAGTTGCCTAACTAGGAGAGATAGACAGTCGTCGTGGAGCTACTCGGATAGCGGGCGCGAGCCGTAGGCCGGGGAATAAATCCCCAGTGGGGAACTTCTCCCCGATTGGGCCTATGATGGAGGGCTGAGCTTTGTCAGTTTCTCGCGCAATGTCTTGCGGTCAATGCCCAGTATTTCTGCTGCGCGGGTCTTGTTGCCTCCGACGCTGGCGAGCACGTTCCGGATGTGCTCGAACTCGACCTCGGCCAGGGTCCGGCGCCGCCCGCTCTCCCGGGCAGCGGAGAACCGCATGTGTTCCGGCAGGTCCGGGACGTCAATTTGAGGGGCGTCGGTCATCACGACCAGCCGCTGGATAACATTCTCCAGCTCGCGCACGTTGCCGGGCCAGTAGTAGCCGGTGAGTACCTCGAGCGCACCTGGTGTCAGGGTCGGAACCGGCTTGCCGTACTCGCGCGCGAACTTGGTGAGGAAATGGCGGGCCAGCAGCAGTACGTCCTGGTCCCGCTCGCGCAACGGCGGCACGACGACGGTTATCACGTTCAGCCGGAAAAAGAGGTCCTCGCGAAACGCCCGCTTCTCCACCAGACTCAGCAGGTCCTTGTTCGTGGCGGCGATAATCCGCACGTCTACCTTACGCGCCCGGTTGTCGCCGACCATGCAGACCTCGCGGTCCTGCAGGACCCGCAGCAGCTTGACCTGCATCGCGGCACTCGTCTCGCTGATTTCGTCCAGGAAGATAGTTCCACCTTCGGCCGTCTGGAAAAACCCGGCCCGGGTCTCGAGAGCACCGGTGAAAGCTCCTTTGACGTAGCCGAACAGCTCGCTTTCGAGCAGACCTTCGGGTATGCCGCCGCAGTTCACCGGCACGAAAGGGGCCGACGCCCGGGGACTGGAGTAATGGACCGCGCGCGCGACGAGTTCCTTGCCGGTGCCGCTGTCGCCGGTAATCAGGACCGTTGCCGATGTCGCTGCCGCCTTGGTAATCGCGGAGAAGACGCGCTGCATCGCCGCCGATTCGCCCAGCAGACCGGGGTGGACCGCGTCACCGGTCGGTGCCAGCGCGCGGCTGGCCAGTCTCACCTTCAGTTTCCTGAGCGCCCGCTGCACCGCGGCCAGCAGTTCTTCCTCGGTGAACGGCTTGGGCAGGTACTCCTCGGCCCCGGACTTCACCGCCTGCACCGCACCTTCGACCGTGGCGTAGCCGGTGACCATCATCACCTCGGTGTCGTGCAGATTCTGCCGAACATGACGGACAAGGTCGAGCCCGTTCACGCCGGGCATCTTCAGGTCGGTAATCACGAGGTCAACGTGCGTGTCGGCAAGGACCTTCAGCGCCTCGGCCACGCTCGGCGCGGTCAGGACACAATACCCGTGGGCGGTCAGATTGCGCTGAAGCAGCTCCAGCATCGTCGGGGCGTCGTCAACGACCAGAAGTCGCGTCTGCGGTTCACCGGCCATCGCGCTCGCTCTCCTCTTCTGACCCCTTGACCGGCAGCAGGACCCGGAAGGTCGTCCCTCTGCCCGGCTCACTGCTCACCTCGATTCTGCCGGCATGGCCGGTGACGATGCCGTGCACGACCGGCAGGCCGAGCCCGGTTCCCTCGCCAACACCCTTGGTGGTGAAGAACGGGACGAAAATCTGACGCCTGACTTCCTCGCTCATACCGATGCCGGTATCCTCGACCGCCAGCACCACATGGCCATCCTCGTGGGTCGTGCGTATCGTCAGCCTGCCTCCATTGGGCATGGCCTGAATCGCGTTGACCACGAGGTTGACAAGCACCTGGTGCAACTGTCCGGGGTCGGCGACAATATCGGGCAGATCCTCGGCCGTGACCCGGACCAGCTCGATTCCCGACCTGGCGCAGCGGGCGGCAAGGAAATAGAGTCCCTCATGAATCAGCTCGTTGAGCGCGACGCGGGTCTTGGTCGGCGGCTTCTGACGAGCGAAGAGCATCAACTTGGAAACTATCTCGCGCGCATGGAGCGCGGCGCTGACGACCTTCTCTACGTCACGGGCCGCAGACAAAGGCAGGTCAGGTGTCTTCAGCAGGAGCTGGCCGAACCCGAGCACGCTGCTGAGCGGTTCGTTCAGCTCGTGCGCCACGCCCGCGGCCAGTTGGCCGATGGTCGCGAGCCGGTCAGCGTGTCGCAACTGCGCTTCGAGGCCGATGCGTTCCTCCTCCACCTGCTGATGTTCGAGCACAAGCGCAAGCTGCTTCGCCACCGCGTCAATCAGACTCCGTTCCTCTTTCAGGAACGGCCCTTCGTCCAGCTCCGGCATCGGTCGGGAGTAGCAGACCTCGACCGCTCCGCGTAGACGGCCGCGCACGACAATGGGAGAGGACTGCACGCCGTACCCGTCGGTGAAGTCGCCCGCGACATAGCTCCTGCCGTCAACCGTTATCCGCGCCGACGCAATCTCAGGATAGAGCCAGGCAGGGGGAAGAAGCGCGGCCACCTCCTGCAGATTCTCGCCCAGGGTCATGCCCGGCCGCTCCAGCACCCGGTCAATGCCGTAGAGGCAGGTCAGCTCCTTCACCCGTTCGCGCAGGGCCGCCTGCGCGCGCCGGTCGGCCAGGGCAACGCCGATGGTCTGGACCACCCCTTCGTAGAAGCCTATATCGTAGCGGCGGAAAACCGCCGGCTCCTGAGCCCAGAACAACACCAGGCCGTGGCTGTCCTCGCTGACCGTGAAGCGGACGATGGCGAGCGACCGGTGGGTTGCGCCGATGTTCGTCTCGACCCATCCCTCGGGCGACGAGAGCAGGATGGGCTTCGAAGTGTCGTCGGTCCAGAAGCTGCCGTTGGCGGTGAACTGGGGCGACAGCAGGCCCAGGTTCCCGAGCATGACGCGCTGGCACAGTAGTGAAAGGCCCGGGGTGTCACCGGGACACGCGGCAGGCTCAGGTTCGCCTCTCAGCTTCCTCGTCACCATGTCGAAGTGATATGAAGCCGGGTCGCCGCGGCGCAGCGTTCCACAGAAAAACCGCTTGCCGTCATTGACCCTGATGCCGATTTCGTCAACCTCGGAGAACTCGACGAGCAGATGCAGCACTTCGCGCACGAACTCGATGCGCCGCACGCCCTGATTTGCTGAGCGCAGGATTTCCCGCGTAAGGCCGCTGAACTCCTTCGCAAGCTGGTGGTTGTTGCCGGGCTCGTTGTCGGATGCTGCGTTCATGCCGGACCGGCAACCATCCTGCCGCCGGTGGAATCATTCCGATTCGATGCTGCCGGGTCGCTTTGCGGGCCACAACCTGCGAAGCCCGATTCACCGGAGTCCCTTCGACAGAGACCACCGCAATACTGCATGGCCATTGCTCCTGACCGGGTTGGTCGGGAGAACATCAGTCGGGACTGAGATGTCATCGTGACGTCGCAGGACGACGCACCGAATTATAGCCCTCAGCCGGTTGGGGTCAACGCCGGGTGTCAAGCCGGGACAGAGAGGGATGGAATCACTGGTCGCCTGTCGCGATGGACAACTGACCCGGACTGCGTCTTCGGAGCTCCTGACCGTCGAAGCGGCGCAGCCGGCGCGGCGTTCGCCCGGAATCGAACGCTTCATCCAGCAGTCAGGCGGGCGCAGTCTCCCGGTGCAGGTCGAGCGAAACGAGGCGTGCGGCAAGGTGTTCTGACTGCCGTGCAACAAGCCCTGCGCGAAACTGAAGCCAGAGCCGCAACAAGAGCCGACGCCAGTGCTGAGGCGCGAGCTTCCAGCCTCGGGGCAGGGATTGACGCAGGGCACTGCTTCGCGTACAGAGCAGGCCCTGATGCGGACACAGGCGCGCCGGATTGCGCACCGGTCGTGCATCCTGGGACCACGGCCAAAGCCGCGGCGTCGGGCGCTCGCGAAGCCCCTCTCCAGACCGCTCCCCCCTGGGGGTTCAGAAACGCGACTTCCATCGCCTAAGTCGCGTAGAGTAGGGTAGTTGCCTAACTTGTCCGGCTTGCAGACCACTTAGTCTTTCAGTATAATGACAGAAAGAGCCAAACAGCCATGAAGCGTTGTGCTGATACGGGCAGGTTCACGCCTGAGCTGGGCGCACGGCTGCGCTCCTTGCGCGAGCGGGCAGGCCTGACTCAGGCCCAGTTGATGGCGCGGGCAGGCCGGACCGGCAAAGGCGCAGCAGCTCTTGCCAGCCGGTTGGAGTGCGGCAGAGTGCCCTATCCGTCGTTCGGGTTTGTTGCCGACTACCTGCGTGGATGCGGGGCCGGCTTCTCTGACCTGCTCGACCTGCTTGAGCCGCTCACGGCCCTTCCGCCTGAGCCGGGGCCGACGGTTCAGCCGAGCCAGATAGCCATGACCGAGCAGCCTGAAGCTCGACAGCACCGGCTCGAGGCGTTCAGGAACGCCATCCTCGAAAGCAGGCCGCTGCAAGAGACCCTGGAACAACTGGTAGACAGCCACGGCTGGGAGCTGAAGCCTGCCCAGCGCAAGTGGCTGGTGAAGACCGCCCGCGGCATCTGCCGGGCACACTGGCGTTGGCCCAAACGTAAGCGGCGGCACTGGGAGCGGCGGGTGGACAGAGGCGTGGCGGCGTGCGCGAAGAAGCGCATCGACCCGGCCAAGGTGCAGGTCCTGGGCGAGGAGATATACGAAGTGCTCAAGGCGCTGGAGGATACACTCGTCTACTCCCGGTCTGCGACCCTGGTCAGCCTGGGCAAAGCGACCGTAAAAGAGAAGCTGTGGGACGAGCGGCGTACCAGGCTCGACCACGCCCGTCGGATGAAGGCATATGTCCAGTCGCAGGTCCAGCGTGCGGCGCACGAGACGCTCGAGCCGCTTGTGGCAGAAGGGTTCGTGCTCAAGCGACTGAGCGGCGCTGCGCGCATCATCGCGGCGATTGCGGCCGAGCCGGAGCTCGACCTCGAACTCAGGCGACGCATGATTGCCGACTACGCCGCGACGTGGAAGAGCCGGCCCGAGCAGGCAATCAAGGCGGGCGAAGCCGCGCTCGCCGCGTGGGAGAAGTACAAGGTGATGATTCCGCCCGACCCGGACGCCGGGTCCTGACCACGACCCGCGAAAGCGGCGTCTTTTCGGCAGGAACAGCGATACCTTGCCAGAGCACAATGAAGGCAGGCTCGCCCGACGAGGGGCCATGACTGAACCGAGGGACATGACTCGAATGTCGGACATTCCGGACAGTACCCCGAGCTTCTCCGAACCCCGCTGAACAGACGGGCGCCTGCTTGACTTGGCTCGGGTTTCCGGCTATAACATCCGCGTGAGTTACCGAGTCAACCAGCCCAGAACCTGCTCCGCCGTGCGGGTGTGCTGACACTCTGATGAGCACCGACTACCACGCGCAGTACCGGGCGCACGAACTGACCCGCCGCCGCGCGGTTCGCGTCGAGTCACAACTCGCGCAGAAGGTCGGGATGAAGAAGCTGCTTGCGACAGGGAAGAGGGTGGCATAGCGTGTGGCGGGCGAACCCGTGCTTGACTCCGCTTCCTTATAAGGTAACATGATGCTGAGTCGTGAAGTACTACACACCGGCCCGCGTGAGTTGCCGGTGCACGTGGCCGGGGTCAAAGCCCTGCGCGAACGCTGGCTGAAGGAGTGCATATGAGCACAAGCAGTATCGAACGCTATCGAGAATGGGCACGGAAGGTCGAGAAAGACCCGCTGTTTGTTGCGGAACTGGCGAAACTCGAATTCGCCGACGACCTCGTGCGGCTGCTTGAGGTGCGGGGTCTCAAGCGAACCGACCTCGCCGAGAAGCTCGGTACCAACCGGGGATACATCACCCGGATACTCAACACCGAGTACAACCTGTCGGTGGAGACCATGGCCAGAATCGCCCTCGCCCTCGATGCCCGCATCTCCATCCGTATGTTGCCCCGCGAAGAAGCCGAGCCGAGCCGCAGGTCCGCGCCGCGAAAACCCGCGCGCCGACGCGAAACCCGCCGTGACTTCATCGCCGCCGACCGCCCGGCCCGCAGACCGGCCAGAAGGTCGAGATGAAGAAGGTGTTTGAGATAAGGTGGAGGGCGCTGTAGGTGTATCTAGCGCGCGTCGAAGTGACCAACTTCCGCGTCTTCGCGGGCGCCCTCGGGAAGAACGGGACCGTCGAGAAGCCTGGACTGGCTCTTGACCTCCGTCCAGGATTGAATGTTCTGGTTGGTGAGAACGACTCGGGGAAGACCGCTCTTGTTGATGCAATCCGTGCCCTTCTGGGCATGACAAGCGATGAGTGGTACCCTCTTTCCCGCGAAGACTTCCACGTCTCTTCCAAGGGACCGGCGAGAGACCTGTGGATACAGGGCGAGTTCCGGGACCTTGCCAATGATGAGGGAGCGGCCCTGCTCGAGTGGCTCTGTCTGTCCGACGTCGACGGCAAGAAGCAGCCCGTGTTGCGGCTGACCATGCACGCGCACCGGTCTGAGCTCAGTGATCGGACGAGTCGGTGGGACAGGGAGATTGAAATTGAGGTGAAGGCGGGAGCCACGTTCGAAACCGGCAAGCGTATGGAAGGCAAGGCGCGGGAGTTGCTGCGTGCAACCTACCTGCGACCTCTCCGTGACGCTGACCGCGAGCTCTCTGCCGGTCGCGGCTCGCGTCTATCCCAGATTCTGGCCGCCCACCCAGACTTCAAGAAGGGCGCTCCGGGAGCACCTCACCGTCTTGAGGAAATCGTGAAGAAGGCCGATTCGGACGTCCGCGACGTAGACCCGGTCAAGGCTGCCGTCAAGAACATCAACGAGGATTACCTTTCGCGAATGTCCATCCAGCAGAATCCACTCGAGGCGGACGTTCGCATGTCGCCCCTAGACATACGGCATATCCTGGAGAGAATGGAGCTTCTGCTTCGGCCACCGAAGGGTATGCCCGACATGAGCGACCAGCGCTTCGACATCGAGCGCGGAATGGGATACACCAATCTGCTATTCATGGCTGCGGAGCTCCTGCTACTTGATAAGCGCACCACGCCGGCCATTCCTCTCGTCTTGATTGAGGAGCCGGAGGCGCACCTGCATCCTCAGTTGCAGGTCCGGCTGATGGAGTTTCTGGAGGAGCGCTGCTGCCCCGGCCAGGGTAGCAGCGACAAGCGGACGGAGCGTTGTCTACAGGCGATCGTGACGACGCACAGTCCGAATCTGGCCTCCGCTGCTGATGTTGAGAGTCTCATTCTGTTTGAGCACGGGAGCGCGTTCCCGATGGGGCACAGCGCGACGGCGCTTGCAGAGGGCGACTACGCTCATCTCCGACGTTTCATGGACACCACCAAGGCAAACCTTTTCTTTGCGACTGGCGTAATGCTGGTCGAGGGCACGTCGGAGCAGATCCTGATTCCTGAGTTGGCTAAGATGCTGGGACGCCCGTTCGCCAAGTTCGGGGTCAGCGTAGTCACCGTGGGACACAAGGGTCTGTTCCGATATTCCAGGATATTCCAGCGCCAGCAGGGAGAAGCCCCCGACATCCGCGTGGCGTGCGTGATGGACTCGGACATCGCTTCGGACTGGAAGGGCGTTGGCCCTGCCTGCGTCAGACCTGCGAAGACTACTGAGACGAACGTAGTCGAAGCCAAGAAGGAGAAACTGAAGAAGAGGTACAACGGTGGTCCTGTCCTTGCATTTCCTTCCACGCGCTGGACGCTGGAGCACGACCTAGCCTTGGACGGCCTAGCACGAGAAGTCTACGCTGCGGTGCTGCTTGCTGGGGACAGTGAGAATGCCTCCGAGGTCGGAAAAGCCCAAGTGGAGCAGGCGTTGCTGAAAGCGGATGCGAAGCTTGGCGAGTGGCGGAAAGCCGGCCTTACTTCCGATAGGGCCGCATGTCAGGTCTACGAGTACCTGCTAGATTCCGACGTGTCCAAGACAGTCACGGCCGAACGTCTGGTGCAGATTCTCCGGCACGAGATGGCTGGCGCGCGACTCGATGCAAGTGGGCTGCGACAAAAGCTCCCGGCTTACCTGACTGCCGCCATCGACTACGTGACGCGGGCAGTTATGGGCGTCCCTAAGGCCGAAGCACCAACCACTTGAGCACGACTGCATCCGAAACACCTGCTCGACTCGGCAGCTGCTCGGCCGAGAACTGGGATCTGACTCTGCGGGTCACAGCGGATGACATCCAGCACGTCCAGCGCCAGTTCGGGTCACCTTACGACTTCAGCACGCGTGAGCGCATAGCCTTCCTGCAATGCATGGAAACCCAAGACGTCGTAGCCTGCGCCGGGAGTGGGAAGACGACCCTGCTGGCCGCAAAGCTGGGTATACTTGCCAAGAAGTGGCCGTTCTCACACCGAGGAATCGCGGTTCTGTCACACACGAACGCAGCGCGGGAGGTAGTGGAAAGCAAACTTGCAGCGGCCGAGGCCCATAGTCTGACCAGCTATCCTCACTTCGTAGGCACCATTCAGAGTTTCGTGGACCAGTTCCTCGCCATGCCGGCCTGCATCGAGTACTTCGGACACCGCCCCTTGCCTGATGACGACCAGCTGTGCCGCAGACTTCAAGGAATCTACAGCCGACGTCAGGCTGAGTTTGGTGCTGCGGCGAACCACGTGCGCCGGCGCTGCAAGAAGGACCCGCTGTACACGGAGAGGTTCTTCCGCAAGCTACAATATCAATACAAGGACGGAGACCTGTGGCTGCCTATCGTATCGAGGTCGAATGGCGGACGGGCGTACTACAAGACCAGTTCTAACACATACCAGCAGTTCTGCGACATCAAGACCGAGGCAGTGCAAAGTGGTATATGGGGCTATCGTGACATGTTCGCCCTGGCCACGAAGTATGTCGCTGATTGCCCGCGGGTCGCAGAACTACTGCGATGGCGATTCCCGCTCGTCTTCATTGATGAGATGCAGGACACTTCGACTGCACAGTGGAGACTGCTGGATTCCCTGTTCGCGGGCGAAGTGGTCGTGCAACGGCTGGGCGACCCGAACCAGCAGATTCTGGCAGACGATGATGACCTTGACGAAGATACGTCCGGAACAGCCTTTCCTCGTGACGGTCACCTGACCTTGCCTTACTCTCTCAGGTTGAGCTGCTCCATCGCGAAGCTCGCGCAGAGCGTAGCCGTCAAGAAGGCCGACCTCATCGGGTGCGGCAGCAGACGAGACGACCTTCCACATACGGTGTTTGTGTTCGACAAGTCCAGCATTTCGCGTGTGCTGGATGAGTATGCGCGACTGATACTTAGGTCATTCTCGGACGAAGTCCTGCGTGACCCGGACAACAGAGTCGCGGCCATCGGAGCGGTGCAGCGTCGCAGAAGCAACGACAGCGTACTCCCGTACTCGCTCTGCGACTACTGGGGCGGGTACGAACCCAAGACGGAGGGTCCAGCCGAGAGGCTGGCATGCCTTGGCGACTACGTACTGGCTGGCGAGGATGAGATGCTTGCCGATGGTGACTGTGAGCATGTGTTGCGCAGAACGATGGCAGGCGTCGCTGAACTCCTCCGCCGCAACGACACGACGCACCCGTCAACAGGAAGACGTTTCACACCTGCGTCCCTGACTGACTTCCTCCGAGAAACACAGGGGGTCGAGTTCGAGGAGATGAAGGAAGGTATGTACCGGCGCTGCCGAGCTGCAGGGCGCATTCCGAGCGTAGACGTGGGTAAGCTGAGCGACTGGGCGCGTCGCGCCCTGTCCTCACTGGCAAACGGCAACTGGAACTCAGCGGCACGGGCATTCCTCGAAGGAGAGCCCTCTTCGCGGGTCGGCCGCAAGGCATTGGCTGGTGCTTCCCCGAGAGCGCAGAACGTGTACGAGCTCACCGAAAATGGCAGACAGGTGTCAATCACGGTGGGTACGATTCACTCGGAGAAGGGCAAAACACATCTCGCTACGTTGCTGATGGAGACTCACTGCTTCGAGCATGACCTTCCCGCCGTCATGCCATGGGTTGTGGGCAGCCCCGCGCGTGCGCCGAAGGGCCATGCCGCGATGCACATCTGCCGAGCCCA
>CAZQFS010000095.1:0-11822 GCA_964592755.1 uncultured bacterium
TCAACACTTCGCTCGTGCTCGCCTCGAACGGCACGGTGGACTGCATCTACGGCGGTTGCGAGGACGCCGAGCCACCGAGGTTCTACGGCATCAAGGTCGGCGACTTCCGTCCTTACCGGTCTGATGCCTCGGCCTCGACCAAGTTCGCCGACTTCGTGTTCAATGGCCATGCGGCGTTCTGTCAGGCGACCCAGCACATCATCGTCGGCAGCGACGAGGGTGAGCTCTATGCTTTGAAGGTGGCCAACCTTAGTGTCGAGTGGCGCTACCCGGGCATGACCAGGGAGGATTCACTCACCGGTGAGTCGTGGGGCGCGCCGGCAATCAGCGGCAACAAGATATACATCGGCAACGAGACCGACAGCGTCTTCTTCTTCATCGACAACGGCGGGACCGTGAGTCGGATTGCCGCCTACGGTCTCAACTCGCCGATGGTGGATGCGCCGGTTATTGACGCAGCGGGCAACGTCTACTTTGGAACCGATTCCGGCTACCTGTACAAATTCGGCCCGAATCTCGACTTCCAGTGGAGGGTGTTGCTCATAGCCAACAAGTCGGTCAACGGTGCGGTCATCGGCAAGGACGGGGTCATCTACTGCACCTCGGAAGGTGAGCAACCTGCTGACCCGGCCCGACTCTACGCTGTCAACGCTGATGGAACCATGAAGTGGCCGTCACCAGGCTACGTCACAACCTACGGTCTGGGGACGCGGCCGGCGGTTGACGCAGACGGACACATCTACCTCGGGACTCAGGTCGGCCGGTTCTACAAGTTCAACAAAGATGACGGTACGGCCATGTGGCGCCACTTCTACGGTAACACGGAGTTCAATACGACGCCGATTGTCGTTCAGGGCGGGTATCTCTATGCCCAGAACGTTGACGACGTGCTCTACTGCGCGGACCGTTCGACCGGCGACACGGTCTGGGTCTGTGATTGCCGCAGAGCGCTGCCCCGGCCGGTTCCCCGTGCGCGGAAGATGGAGCTGTACGACTACGACGCCAATCCGACCATCACCGCGGACGGCAACATCGTGGTTGCAGGCAAAGAGGCGGTCTACCTGGTGAAAGGCTACCCGGAGCGCCTGCTTGATACTTCTGCGCCCTGGCCCAAGTGGCAGAAAAACCTGTCGAACACGGGCAAGTAAGTAGCGTAGAATCCGAACCCAGCCTCCTAAGGCGGGCCCTCAGTACCCCGAGGGCCCGCCTGCTGCTCAGGCCGGAATGCCTATGCCGCCGACCGAAAGACGCCAAGAACCACGGTCTTGCTCTCTTGGCATGATGCCATTGGTGGCTGCTGCCCTATGACGTTTCACGCCGTTGGCCTGCCTATTCCCCGAGATAGAGCACCTTGTGCGTGCGAGTATCTCCCGCCGAACGTGTCTGCACGAGATAGACGCCGGGCGGCAGCGAGCCGAATTCCAGACGGACTGCACCCGTCGGTTTCTCCAGAAGAGACATCCGCGCCGTGACTGCACGGCCTGAGGCATCGCAAACGGTCACAATCGCCTTCTCACCAGCCGGCAGGTTGAGTCGCAGCCCGGTGGCGCGGTTGAACACGCTCGGACCTGCAGTCGTAAGCCAGTCGGCCGATTCGGACCCGCGTTCCGCAACGCCCAGTATCCGCTGCCATGCCTGCTCTGCCCGCCGGCAGCGCCAGGCCAGGCTCGATGTGTCGTAGCCGGAGAACGGGGTACCGATAACCGCATAGACGAAGCTACCCGAGGAGTCGGGCTGAAGGTCAAATGGCCCGGTGGACAAGAGGAACCGCTTGTCCGCAGGTGCCGGGTCAATCGAGTCGTACGGCGCGTACGCGTAGGGCGGGGTCCAGTTGTGGCCGGAAAGCGCCAAGTACCGCTCGAAATCGTTGCGAGGGTCAGCGTCAGTCAGCGTGAACAGCTTGAACGCGGTCATGCCCAGGCCATTCGCCGCATCAAGCAGTATCACCGCCACGGCACCGCTCGGAACACCGTCGTTGCTGTAGCAGTACCCGGTGTTTCGCACGCGAATCGTGTCAGGCCCGATGTGGAACAGCCGATTCAGAAAGAGACCCGCCCGGTCATTGGCTGCGTTGCCGACGTCCGGGTCGATGGCGATGGCGAAATGGGCATTGGGAATGAGTGAGCCGCTGCGGTTCACGATGTCGAACACCTCGGATGAACCTTTTCCAGTGGACCGATTCGGACCAGCAGAATCATACCGCACGACCAAGCCCAGTCAACAGGCAGGCCTTCGTCCCGGTGCGGTGCCGGGGTTGCCCTGGTGCAAGGTTGCCGCACAAGGTGGGTCACATGGTGCTGGCAGCCGGCACGGACGAACCGGCAAACCTGCCGGGCGGGACCTGCCAATCGATTCTATCAGTCGTAGTTGCGTAACTTAGGTCAGGGACAGTGGCGCGAGGCGTAGAGGAAGGGGTGGCTGTGGGAGCGACTCCGGGAGTCACTCCCCCCCGCGCCTCGGCAGCCAGGTCGGAGACTGGCTGTCGAGGTGTTTCTGATTACATGGCAGGCAGCAGTTGACCGGATACAGCCAGATGCACGCCAGACCGCATGCTGACGGAGAGGTCAGAAGCCACGGCCGCAGACAGGTAGACATGCAGACTTGCGGATGCTTGCGCGGCCAGACCTTAAGACAGAGTCCTGAGCAGGTTGTGTCGTGCCTGCGTGGTGATGTTCAGGAGAGTCTGGCAACCGGCGCGGCGCGAGAGGCTGCAGCCGGGGAGCGGCGGACAGGTCAGGGCAGGATGGTGAGGGCGAACCCCTGAGACACGAACTGGCCGTGCCAGGAGAGAGTGTCTTCGCACCGGTCGCGTGCTTCGACTGTGAACAGATACTGACCGTCGAGCGTCGGCGTGCCGTCCAGGACCGCGAAGTCGTCCTGAGACCGGAGCGCGATGCCGGGCGGCAACTGGCCGCTGAGTACTCGGACCCTGACGAGACCGGTGCCACCGGTGGTCTTGATGGTGTCGGCATAGGGAGCGCCGACCGAGCCTTCCTTGAGCGCGGCGGTGGTGATATCGAGATAGGGCCCACGGTCGCACGAGGCCAGGAGCAGGACAAGGGCAGAGAGGGACAGCGTGCGTCTCATGCCCCAACCCGTCTGCGATATGCGTCTTTGAGCCAGCCGGTCCAGTTGTCGAGTCCGGCGCCGGTCCGGCAGGAGAGCTCGATTATCGGCAGGTCGGGCTTGAGGCGATGGAGTGAGTCTTTTATGGCGCTGAGGTCGAAGTCGACATAAGGAAGGAGGTCAGTCTTGCTGATAACCACGAGGTCGGAGCGCATGAACATGAGCGGGTACTTGACCGGCTTGTCGCTGCCCTCAGGGGTGGAGATGAGCGTGACGCTGTGGTGGGCCGGCATGGTGAACTCGGCCGGGCAGACCAGGTTGCCGACATTCTCAATCAGCAGCAGGTCAATGCCAGCAAGTTCAAGGCCGGAGAGAGCCGGTTCGAGCATCATGGCGTCGAGGTGGCACGCGCCCTGGGTGTTCAACTGGGTGCAGGGTGCGCCCCGGGCAACGACGCGCTGGGCGTCCAAGTCGCCTTGTATGTCGCCTTCGATGACGTGAATCCGCAGCTCGCGCCCCAGGGCCTCGACCGTGCGTTCGACCAGGCTGGTCTTTCCCGCACCCGGTCCGGACATGATATTGACAGAAAGAACTCGGTGTCGGCTGAGTCGTTCGAGTTGCTGTGCGGCGAGCGCGTCGTTGCTCGCCAGCACCCGGCGCATCAGCGTGACTTCAGCCACGTGAGCTTTGCCGGCCGAACCGGGATAGTCTGACCTCGGTCTTTGCCGGTGGAGACGATGGCGACCGGGCAGTTGACCAGTTCTTCGAGTCTGGTCACGTAGCGGCGGGCCAGGACAGGCAGGTCACGCCAGGTCCGGCAGAAGGCGGTGGAGGCTTTCCAGCCCGGCAGTTCTTCGTACTGCGGCTCGACGTCAAACGCGGCCAGCAGGTCGAATTCGTCGATGGTCCGGTTGCCGAGTCGGTACGAGTGGCAGACTTTGATTGTGTCGAGCGAGTCGAGGACGTCGAGCTTGGTAATGATGATGGCGCTGAGCCGGTTGTAGCGCACCGCGGCCCGAACCAAGGGCGCGTCGAACCACCCGCAGCGCCGTGGCCGGCCCGTGGTCGCACCGTATTCGTGTCCGAGCTTGCGCAGGTTCTCGGCGTCAGCGGGGTCGAGTTCGGTCGGGAACGGGCCTTTGCCGACCCTTGTGGTGTATGCCTTGACCACGCCGACCGCCTGTTCGAGCCAGAGCGGACTCACGCCCGCGCCCGGAGCCACGCCACCGACCCAGGTCGACGATGATGTGACGTAAGGGTAGGTTCCCAGGTCGATGTCAAGGTGCATGCCCTGAGCGCCTTCGAAGAGGACGCGGTCGTTGCGACGCAGGGCGGCTTCAATCAGGGAACTGCCGTCGGCCACGAGCCGCGCGATTGTCCGGGTCGCCTGCCAGTATTCCTTGAGCACCTTCTTGAAGCTCAGGGGTTCGGCTTTGTGCAACTCCATGAGCAGGAAGTTGGCGGCGGCCAGGTTTCGCACTAGCTTCTCGGCAAAAACCTCTTCCGAAAGAAGGTCGACGGCGCGGATTCCGGTCCGGCTGAACTTGTCCCGGTAGGCCGGGCCGATGCCCTGGCCGGTTGTGCCGATGGTCCCGGCGCTGTCCTGGAGCTTGTCGAGCAGCCGGTGATAGGGGAGAATCATGTGGGCCCGGCGGTCAACGGCCAGACGACTGCCGGGTCTAATCTTGTTCTTGCGCAACTCAGCCAGCTCGCGGTTGAGCACATGCGGGTCAACCACGCAGCCGCAGCCGATGATGCACTGCGCCTTGGGACTGGTGATGCCGGAAGGAATCTGGTGAAAGGTCAGCTCGCGGTCTTTCAGGCAAACAGTGTGTCCTGCGTTAGGGCCTCCCTGGTAGCGGACTACCATATCGGCGCTCTGGGCAAGATAGTCGGCCATCTTGCCCTTGCCTTCGTCGCCCCACTGCGCGCCGACTACGGCCAGATTAGGCATTGCCGCCTCGGGCCGCAGGCAGTAGGGGCAGTCTCAAGCTCTCCCTCGCTAGAACCGGTAGGAGAGTGAGAACTTGTAGTTGTCGGTGGAGAAGTCGTAGATGAGTTTGTCTACGCTCAGGTCGAACTTGAACCCGGCGTACTCAAGACCGCCGCCAAAGCAGAGACCCAGGGACTTGAACTTGCCCAGGTCCGGGCGGGTGAGGACGTCGCCCAGGCCGTAGTGATAGGTCTGGCCCGATTCGTTCTCGAGGACGATGCCGCCGCGCTGACCGGTCAGGTCTTCAAAGTACCCGACGCGGGCATGGAGCAGGTTGGCAAAGGATGCCTCGACGCCGAAGCTCTTCCACGCATCGCGCATCTCCTCGGACAGCTTCCGGCTGAACGGCTTGGTGCCGGTAGTATCGTAGAACATGCCGACGATGATCTTGGAGATTTCGGGTGTAATACCGACCTTGAACATATCGGTTTTCACCGGGTAGTAGGCCAGGGCCAGGCGCAACATGCGGGGAATCGGGTCTGATTCGCCGGAAGAGGTGTATGAGATGTTGGGACCGAGGTTGGATACCGACGCACCGACGTTGAGGAACGAGAACGGCTTGTACAGGGCCCCGGCGTCGAGCGCCCAGGTGATGCCGGTACCGCCGCGCTCGATTCCGAGCTCGGGCATGACCCTCCAGACCCATTCCGGAACAAGGAACGAGTAGATGAACTTGGCACCGAACCCGACGCCGAGGTTGGGGAGCACGGGATACCCGTAGCCGGCCCCGACCGCGACGTCGAAGGTGGTGTATCGGCCGAGGAACTCGCCCCGTTCGTTGATGACGTCGGTCTCGCCGGTCGTCAAGTAAATGACGTTCGCACCGACGTTGCCGTACCCGCTGACCTGATGGGACAGCGCGGCGTACTCGTAGTACATGCCGGGATACAGCCCGGGCAGCCAGTTGGAGTGCATCAGGGTGGCGTGGGTCCGTTCCATGAAGGCCAGACCACCTTGATTGTAATAGAGTGCGCTTGCGTCATCGGCAATCGCGGTGAACGCTCCGGCAAGAGCAGTGGGACGAGCCCCGGGCCAGATCATCAGGAAGACCGCACCCGGGTTTTGGCTCGCACCGGCCATCCCGACAAGGGCGACCAGCACAAGCCAGCAGGCTTTATGCCTCATGAAGATGCCTCCTTTTCTGGAGCACAGGAGATTATAGGCGACCGGGCAAACATGGTCAAGCCGGGCGGGTTGCGCGCGGGATTCTGGGCTGTCCGGATACTTCTTGGCAGACTCCGGCAGTGATTCACGGCAAGGCGTACCCGGCGTCGGCTAACGGTCGCGCAGAACCAGGAAGCGGTCGCGCACGAGGACGCGCTGGTCTCCGTCCGGGCTGAAGGTACGGCAGTCGAGCGTGAAGAGGTAGACGCCGTTGGGCAGGGGTGTGCCATCACAATCCCGGCCGTCCCAGTGGACCCCGTTGTAGCCTGGGGTCCCCGCGTAGCCCCCGAGGTCACGGACCATCCGGCCGGCCAGAGTGTAGAGGCGGATGCGACAGGCCGAGGCAGAGCTGAGAAGGAACGTGAACCACGCGTCCCGCCTTACCGGGTTCGGGTAGACCAGTACCGAATCAACGTGCAGTACCGACGAGCCGACCGGCCGGACCAGAACCCGGGCCGCGGTGCGGTTGAGCTGGTTGTCCGCCGCGAGCACGCAGAGCGAATCGAGCGGGCCGGCCAGCGCCAGCGTCGTGCGATACCGGGCCGCCGTGCTCCGGTTTTCGTCGAAGACGAGCTTGTCGGTCAGGTCAATCGCGGCTCGCGGGTCGTTGACAAAGAAGAGCGGAGTCGCGCCCGGGACCGGCGCAATCAGGATGCCGGATTCGTCTTCGAGGACGAGTTCCAGGTCGAGGTCGTCTGGCACCGGTGCATTGTCGTGCAGGCGCTGACCGCGGGCGAAGAAGCTGACCTTGGGGCCGGAGCTGTCGGCGGACACCAGCGGTACGTTCGTGAAGTTGATGGTGTCGGCGACCAGGCTCAGGTCAGTCGACTCAGACCAGACCGACGCGCTCACCCGGCATGACTTTGTGACCGGCGCGTAGTATCCGTCCGCGACGAAGAACGTGTCGAACCCGGACCAGACCGGGACCGTGGCCCGGAACTCGACCATGCCCTCGTCGAGCGTGCCGGTGCCGCGGGCCAGCTCGATGCCGGGCAGGGTATAAGCCTTGATTCCCATCGAGGGGAGAGACGAGCGGTAGGAGCGGCTGCGCCGCGGGCCGAACAGCGCCCAGTCGTAGCGCCCCCGAGGCGACTCGACGACCGCCGCGGCGCGGAGGCGGCTGCCTGGCTGAATAGTATCCGGCACGACGGCGAGCGACTGAGACGAGGCGCGGGGAAGGCGCAGGACCAGGGCCGGGTCGCCGAACAGGTGATAGAGCCGGTCAGTGGGCCAGGCGCGGAAGAAGCTGAGTCCGATTGTGGAATCGGGCATGGTGAGGAGCGGCGTGAGCAGGTTGCGGGCGAAGACGAGGTTGGAGGCCGAGGTTGTTGCCTTGGTGGCAGCGACCGAGGCGATTGCCCCGCCGTCCATCCGGACGATATCCTCGGCGATGCACTCGAACTGCGTGTCCTCAAACCGGCCGACCGAGCAACTGCCAAAGTAGCAGAACGGGGTGCGGCCCTGGTTGCTGATGAGCGGGACCCGGCTGATGTTGAGCACACTTTCGTGGGTAAGGTCGAAGCCGGAGCCGTGACCGAAGAAGAAGAAGAGCAGGCTGCCCCGGTTGAGCTCGCGCATCAAGGCTTCGTTCGCGCCCGGTTTGTTCCTGGTGCCGGCAAAGGGGTACTCGGTCAGGTAGACTTTGACCGGTTCGAGCAGGTTGTCGGGCAGAACCGCCATTGCCTCGCACTGGTCGATGTGGGTGAACCGGATAAGGTCGGGTCGGTTCGGGTCGCCCAGGAATTCGTCATCGGCGAGCAGCAGGAACCGTTTGTTCCAGAACCCGACCGGCCCTGTTTCGTACGCGATGACCTTGTCGACAAAGCGCCGGAACGTTTCCGGCGTGCGTGAAGTCACGCGGCCGAGAACGAGGTCCGGGCTGGCACCTTCGCCTTCGAAGTCGGCGTACCACGCATCGAGTGCCGCGGCGGTGCGGTCGAGCGCGTCCGGGTTCAGGCCGAGCCCGTACTCATAGGCCGGTACGCCCTCGACTTTCTGACCGAGGATGTTCCGGTAGTCGCAGGTTGCGTCGCCGACGAGCAGGGCGTAGACGGGCTGTTTGTCGGCGAAGAAGCGCTTGACTGCCGCGGGTTCCTCCATCCCGAATGTGTAGTCGTCGTAGATGTCCTCGAGTTCGGCGACCTCGGCCCGGGCGCGGCTGAGACCGGAGATGCGGCCGGTACGGTAGCGGGCCAGGACCTGGGCCGGCGCGCGGAACGAGCCGGGCGCGACAATCCAGTAGTCGGCCTGGCTGAAACCAGAGAGCAGGCGACCCGGGTGGCGCAGCGTCATTTCGGCCGGCGTGCGCATCCGGCCCGGGACCGCGGCGGCGAATTCGGCCGGTCGGCTGAGGCGCAGGCAGACCGTGGCGCTGTCGCCGGACTCGAGCGATACCGGGCAGAGCCTGGGCGCGTGGTTGTCGGTGACGTCGAACACGAGCGGCGTTGTGGCAACGTCGGTCAGTCTGAACCGGAACGTGCCGGTGTCGTCGTGGAAGAAGCGCAGTTGGCCCAGGGCCAGCGAGAGGCGTTTCTCGTGCTCAAGCTCGAAGAAGTCAAGGTATGCCCGTTTGCCTGAGGTCCCGCCCAGCTCGACGGTGAGCGTGTTCTGGTGAAACGAGAGGGGCAGCACGGTGTCGAGGGCGAACTCAAACGGTGCGCTGGGCAGGCTCTGGCCAAAGGAGTACTCTGGTCCGACCGGTCGGCCGTTGAGGAACAGCCGCAACAGCAACTGGTAGCTGCCTGTATCCGGGGCGATGAACCGGCCGCGCAGACGGCGGAATACGGTCGGGGTGGCGAGCGCAAGCGGGATGCTCAGGCTCGTGGCCTCGCGCTCGGCCGACTTGAGGAACATGCTCCAAATCCAGAGCAGGCCGCTTCGGGCCGGGCAGTCAAGGTCTTTCTCCAGTCGAATCGCGTCGCGGCCGGTTCGGACGATTCTCGTCCCGGCCGTGTCTGGAGCCAGGCCGGTCCTGATTCGGGCACCACGGCCGTGGCCCCAGGTAAGCCAGTAGACACTGTAGCGGGTATACAAGTTGGTGCGGTAGACTGAGTCTCGGCCCAGCCAGCGGCTTGGACCCAGGCCGTAGAAGATGACCTCGTCTTCCGGGTCAAGCCGGCCGTCGTCCTCGCCCGTGACCAGTATCGGTACCGGGGTGAGTGAATCGGGATAGGTTCGGCACGGTTCGTGCTCGCCGATGCCGAAGAGCGCGATGCCGGCTGGGTCGAGGCCGGAGACCGGTACTCCGGCGGCAGCCAGTTATGCGGTACAGCGTAGTTGAGTCGACCCGAATCCTGAGCCAGGAGCTCGAGCGGGCATAAGGGTTGGGTCGCGTGCCGGGTGGGTCCAGCTTCCAGTCGAGCGCCTGCTCACCATTGAGCAGCATCGTTGCGAGGCAGTTGTCCAACGGGTCGGGCCTGGGGCTGACTCTTGCCCGATGGTCGAACCGCACCGTTACCTTGACCGAGTTGTAGACCAAGAGTCGGCGCTGACCGGCATCGTAGTCCGCGGGATGAATCGTGACGGACAGGAATCTGACCCCGCGCAGTTGTTCAATCGGGCCGATTTCGACCGTGGCCGGGGCGTCTTTGCCGGGACGGTCGAACCAGGCCGTGTCCGGCTCGTAGCTCATCCGTACGACCGTGTTCAGGCGTACGTCCGCAAACGTCGGCCCTGCCTCGGTGACATAGCTTACTGATGCTCCGCCGGTCTGGGGCAGGCCGATGAGGAAGATTTTTGACGGCAGGTCGAGTTCGCCCGGTTCGGCAAGATGGTCTGCATCGGACAGGTCAAGCCGGTGCGTGCCGTCGGCAGTCAGCTCCACCGCGGCCTGCCCTGGTTCGTAGTTGAAGGAAAGTCTGTCCGGGCCTGAGGCGAGAAGCTGGACGCCGGCCAGCAGTGCGGTCGGACACAGAAGCAGGCAGAGCAGGGTCGTCTTCGCCACAGGTGATAGTCTAGGTGCAGGTCGGGCTTGAGTCCAGCCGGGCATCTTGCCCTATCTGCCGGCGACGCGGAAGCGGGTTGGCAAAGGTCCGCTGTTCACGACCCCGGCGAGAGTCGCAACCAGTTCCTCGCTGCCCAGGTCGCGAAACACGAGTCGGTTGTCGGTCTGGACCCGTGCGGTGGACAGAAAGACAGAGTCGAGTACAAGAGCCAGAGCCGCGTCCAGGTCCAGGCGCGCGTCTGGGTGAACAAGCGTTACCTCCAGGCCAGGTTGAACCGGCACGTTGGTTGTCACCGCGGCGCGGAACGTGCCCGGCGCGGCAGCAGGGCTGCCCGGGACCACCCTTGACGCAGCATCGGTGCCAACCTTGACGGTTCCGGCAGTGTCAGTGTCTTGCGCAGGTCTGACGTAGCGCAATTCGGCCCTGCCCGGACCAAGCAGAAGCTCGGTCTGACGGTCGGAAAGACGGCGCGAGAGGCGCAATCTGAGCCCGCCCCGCACCCGTTCGACATCTGCCTCCGGGTCAGTGCTGCGCAGGCGTGCCTCCAGTACCTGCTCGGCGCGGCCGGACTCTGACCCGGTCAACCGCCGGCTCGGCGCGACAACGATAATCTGAGCAGGGACGAACGGAACCTGGACGCGACCCGCCCGGTTGAAGCGACTGAACGAAAGGGTCCATTCTGCAGTCCGGGCTGAATCTCGGCAGTAGACCCGGACGGGCAGGCCGGTCCGAACGTCAATCTCAATGAGTCCGGACAGCTTACGGGTCTGGGTCGGGTCCAGGATGGGCACCTCGGGGACGAACTGGTACACGTGCCGGCCGGCTTCGGTCTTTATGTGAGTGAGCCGGCTGCCTTTGACCACAGGCTGAAGCTGGTCGAGGATTCTCGTCTCCAGCCCGCGCTGGGCCCGGCGCCACTGCCCGCTTTCGCGTTCATACTGAACCGGGCCTGCGGCACGCAGTGCCAGGTGAGACTTCTCGATGCCACGAAGCCAGGTGCCGTCCCACGCTTCTCGGTCTCTGTTCTCCCGGATGCCGGTGAACTCGGCCGCCAGCGGGAACGGTATGTCGGTGTGATAGCTCAGTCGGAAGGCGAATGAGCTTGTACCCTTCAGTCGCTCACCGTACTCGCGGGCGGCCTGTTCAGGTGAGAGCGGTTCTGCCCGGTGAACGAATAGAGCGCAGGAACACGCCAGGCAGACCACGGCCCAGACTGCGGGGCGCAAGAGCCTAGAAACCGAGGCCAAGCCCGAAGATTAGCTTACAGCTCTTGTCGTCAGTGGCAGACAGCGGCCAGGCCAGGTCGAGTTTGAGCGGGATGAACGCGACCTGGGTTCTAATCCCAAACCCCGCACCCAGTTTCAGGTCCTGCAGCCCGCCCTTTGAGCTGTTCCAGATGCACATACCCTGCCGCTGCACCAGGCCGCCGTCCAGAAAAGCCACTCCTCTGATGCCCTGGATGTCGAGCGGGAGCGGGAACGCGAACTTGAGCCGGTCGATGAACGGGTAGCGCAGCTCGAAACTGAATAGGCCCGCGCCGCGGCCGCGCAGAGAATCGTCGGCAAACTCGGCCGGCTGGTATCCGCGCACCACCATTTGGCCGGGTGCGTACTCCAGGAACCGCACGCCGCCGATGTAGTACTGGTCCGCGTCGC
>CAZQFS010000096.1:0-11632 GCA_964592755.1 uncultured bacterium
CATGAACCTGGCCGCGTACCTGCCGCGCGTCAAGGGAAAGAAAGCCGCCATCGTTGCCAAGGGCTGTGACTCCCGTTCGATTGTCACCCTGCTCAAGGAGAAGCAGGTTGAGCGTGACCGGCTCCACATCCTCGGCGTCGGTTGTGAAGGCGTGAAAGAGAACGGCAGGCTGAGCGATTCCTGCACTACCTGCGAGTATCCCAACCCGGTCATATGCGACGAAATGGTCGGTGAGCCCAGCCGGGGACACGATTCCGCATCGTGTCCCCAGGCGCTCGCCCTGGCCGAGTTCGAGCGCCTCTCCCCTGACGAGCGCTGGCAGACCCTGATGGAAGACGTCTCCCGCTGTATCCGCTGCTACGCCTGCCGCCAGGTCTGCCCCAACTGCTACTGCCCGACCTGCTTTGTTGACTCCGGCAACCCTCAGTGGGTCGGCAAGACCACGGCCGATTCCGACAACATGATGTTTCATCTCATGCGGGCGATGCACATGGCCGGCCGCTGCGTCGAGTGCGGCACGTGCAGCCGCGGCTGCCCCATGAGAATCGACCTGATGAGGTTCAACCGCAAGGTGGCGAGGATAGTCAAGAACCGGTTCGGTGCGGTCGCCGGGCTGAGCCCGGACGAACCGCCCCCGCTCGCCGCCTTTGACCCGAACGACAAGCAGGAGTTCATCAAGTGAAGCCTTGCACCATCACGGCGGAAGAACTGGCCCGGCTCGTGGCCGAGTGGGCTGGCAGCAGCGCGGTCTTCGCCCCGGTCAAGGTGAAAGACTGGACCGAGTTCCGGCGCATGGGACCGGGGGACACAATCCGAGATTCGAGGACGAATCTCGGTTATGTCCCCGGGGTGAACACCAAGCTGCCTGCCCGCGCCCTCCTTTTTCCCCAATGCGAGACGATGTTCCGGTTCCGAATAGACCACCCGGCCAACCCCGAAGCACCGGCCGCGCCAGGGAAACAGGTCATCCTCGGCGTCCGTCCGTGCGATGCGGCCGGCATCGCCCTGCTCGACAAGTTCTTCTGCGGTCAGGGCGAGTCTGACACTTACTACCAGCGCCGACGCGAGAAGACGACGCTCGTCGGCCTGGCCTGCAACTCGCCGGCGGACACCTGTTTCTGTGCTGCTGTCGGCGGCTCGCCCTCGGGCACGCGCGGCCTCGACCTGCTGCTCACCGACCTCGGCGGGCGCTACCTGGCCGAACCTCTGACCGACAAGGGCGCATCCCTGGTCAAAGGACTGCCCGAAGCCACCGCTGCCGACCTGGCGAAGAAGAAGGAACTGGCCGATAAGGCCGCGGCCGCCATCACCCCGCGCATCGACACTGCCCGGCTGAAAGAACTCCTTGATGGAGCGGACCAGCACCCGGTCTGGGAAGAGTTGAGCCTGGCGTGTGTCAACTGCGGAGCCTGTACGTTCGTCTGCCCCACCTGCCACTGCTTCGATGTCACCGATGAAACCCGCAAAGGCCAAGGCGCGCGCATCCGGGTCTGGGATACCTGTCAGTCATGCGCCTATTCTCAGCACGCCTCGGGCCACAACCCGCGCCAGACCCCGGCCGCCCGGTTCCGCAACCGGACCATGGACAAGTTCAGGTACACGGTGGACATGATTGGCGAAGTATCCTGTGTCGGCTGCGGCCGGTGCATCGTCGAATGTCCGGCCGGCATCGATATCAGGGAAACGGTCGCCACACTCTCAAAGCAACTGCGAGGATAGCGGGTTGACTTCAGATTGCAGGTTGCAGATTGTAGACCGTAAACTCAAGCTCAGGCAGGAGCTGGAGGAGCGACTGCTGTCTTTCGCCGCTGGCTGCATGAAGCTGACAGGACGTCTGAGCCGTACAATAGAGGGACGGTACGTAGTCAGTCAACTCATGCGCTCCAGCGCGTCCGCCGGTGCGAACTATCAGGAAGCGTGCGCGGCGGAAAGCAGGGCCGACTTCGTGCACAAGCTGCAGCTCGTGCTGAAGGAACTCCGGGAGTCAGAGTACTGGCTCAAGCTCATGGGCCGCGGCAGCCTGCTGCCCGAGTCAGTCACGTCTTCCTTGCTCGCCGAGGCCGGACAACTGGTGAGGATTCTCGCGAAGTCCGTCATCACCACCAAGTCGGGAGTCCGACGAGTTTGAGATTTGAAATCTGCAATCTGACATCTGAAATGGCGGTCCATGTCTAATCCGTACCTGCCCATCCCCGTTACCGTCGCCCGCATCACCGTCGAAAACACGGCCCGCGACCTCAAGACCTTCGACCTCTCCTTTGCTGACGCCGCCGCGCGCAAGGCGTTCTCCTTCACTCCCGGCCAGTTCGCGTTCCTGTCCATCTTCGGCGTGGGTGAAGCGCCGTTCGGCATCGCCTCGGCTCCGTCAGAAGAACTGGTCAAGTACACGGTCAAACGGGTCGGCACGTTCACAACCGCGCTGCACGAACTGGAGCCGGGCACGGTCATCGGCATGCGCGGGCCCTGGGGCAACTCCTACCCCTTTGACCTGATGCAGGGCAAAGACATCGTCATCGTCTCGGGCGGCTTCTCTTTCACCACCCTGCGCTCGACCATCGTCCATCTGCTCGACCCTGCGCGCCGGTCCCGGTTCGGCAGGCTCACCGTGGTCTACGGCGCGCGCTCCACGGGCGAGCTGCTCTACAAAGACGAAATCAAGGCCTGGGAGGAAAACCCGGACATTGATTTGCACCTCTGTGTCGACCGGCTCGACGGCGCAGCCTGGCCCGCAACCGAAGGCCTGGTTCCCAACGTACTCAAACAGGTCGCGCCCTCGGCCGCCAATGCGATAGCCCTGGTCTGCGGCCCACCGGTCATGATTCGCTTCACCCATCCGGTGCTCGAACAACTCGGGTTCAAGCCCGACAACGTATTCCTGTCGCTTGAGAACCGGATGAAATGCGGCATCGGCAAGTGCGGCCACTGCAACATCGGGCCAAAGTACGTCTGTAAAGACGGCCCGGTCTTCTCCTACTCAGAACTGAAGAAACTCCCGGCTGAGTACTGACAACCGGGGACGCGAGCACAGGTTCCCGGGGCGGGCCTGGGTGCGGCCCCACCGCGTCAGGACGACCTTGGCATTTGCCACTCGCCCTTCGCCGTCAGCCTCGCGCACGAAGTAGACTCCGGGCGCAAGGGCACGCACGTCGTTCGGGCCGGGGCGGAGCGACATGACCTCGCGGCCGGTGGCATCCAGCAAGGTGGCGCGGGACATTGTCCCAAGCCCGGGCAGCCGCAGCGCCCTGGTCGGGCGGTATTATCGCCTTGTACTTCTCCCACGCGGCCAGCGCGGCTTCGCCCGCTCTGGCTTGTCTGGGTGTCTACGTTGTTATACTGAAAGACTATGCGCTCAGCCAGCCGGCCAGGTGAGGCAACTTCTCTGCTCTACGCGACTTAGGTGCTGGGAGCTTTGTTTCTGAACCCCCAGGGGGGAGCGGTTTGGGGAGGGGCTTTGTGAGCACCCGGCACAGCGGCATTAGCTGCGGTTCCAAGATGCACGACCAGCGCTCAGTCCAGTACGACTAAGCCCGCATCATGGCCTGCCCCGTACGCAACGCAATGCCCTGCGCCAATCACCGCCCCGAGGCAGGAGGCTCACGCCTCAGCGCTGGCGTCGGCTCTTGTTGCGGCTCTGGCTTCAGTTTCGCGCAGGGCTTGCCGCGCAGCAGTCCGAACACCTTGCCGCACGCCTCTGCTCGCTCGGCTCGCAGCCGACGGTTCGGCCTGTCCGACCGCAGTGGCCGTCTACACCGCTTCGATGGTCGAGGGCGGCTTGGCCGTGATATTGTAGGTCACACTGACCACACCCGGCACCTCGGTCGTGATTCTCGCGGCCAGCCTCTCCAGCTTCTCAAACGGCAGGCGTGTCACGGTCGCGGTCACCGCGTCTGTGCTCTCCCAGCAGCGGACCTCGACTTGCTGCCCGAAGTCCCGCTTGCCTGCTCGCATGCCAGTGACCTTGTCGTTATGCAGAATCGCCAGATACTGGAACGCTCCAGAGTCCTTGAGTTCCTGCTCCACGATGGCGGTCGCCTTGCGCACGACTGCCACCCGCTCTGGTGTCACTTCGCCGATCACGCGCGCGGCCAGGGCCGGGCCCGGGAAAGGCGGCCGGGCAAAGATTTCCTCGGGCAGACCAAGCTCTTTGCCCACGCGGCGAATCCCGGTCTTGCGCAGTTGCAGCACCGGCTCCAGCACCTTGTATCCGAACGCGGCCTGCGTATCGATGCCCAGTTGCTCCAGGATGTTGTGCTGCCGCTTCACGCCCGCGACTGTCTCTTCCACGTCGGTCCAGTTCGTACCCTGCAAGAGATACCTGGCCCCGCTCTCTTTCACGAGGCGGCCAAACACCTTCTTGTAGAAGGTCTGGGTAATCGCCTCGCGCTTCTCCTCCGGGTCGGTCAGGCCCGCAAGCGCGGCGAAGAACTCGTCTTCCGCGTGCACCAGTTCGACCTTCACGCCCAGCTTGCGGAACACCTCGACGATGTACTCCGGCTCTGCTTCGCGCATGATGCCGTTGGCGATGAAAAAGGTCTTCAGCCGGTCACCCAGGGCACGGTGGCCAATCATCGTCACGACCGACGAATCCACGCCACCGGAAAGGGCATTCACCGCCAGGCCGCTGCCCACGGTCTGCCTCAGGCTTTCGACCTGGTCGGCGATGAACTGCTTCGGATTCAGCTTATCGAGCGGTATCTCTTTGACGTCCATGTTGCCTCCGTTGCGGGTTTGGTTTGAGCAAGGCTAGCCGCGACTTGGGCCGGGTCAAGCATGACCGGGCCTGAGCCGTATGCGTTGACCCTGGCCTGCACCGCGGCGTTGCCAGGCGGTCGGGGGCCTGCCCCAGACGTAGCTGGCCGGCCCAGCATCCTACCGCTGCTGCGGAGTATCAGGGACCGTGGCGTGACTCAGGCCTGAGTCGCTCTTCTCAGCAGCGGCTTCAAGTAGCGGCCGGTGTGGGAGCCGGACGTGGCGGCCACGGTTTCGGGCGTGCCCTGGGCCACGATGCGGCCGCCTTCGTCGCCGCCCTCTGGCCCCAGGTCTACAATCCAGTCCGCGCACTTGATGACTTCGAGGTTATGTTCAATCACCACAACGGTATTGCCGCGCTCGACCAGCCGGTCCAGGACGCCCAGAAGCAGCCGCACGTCCTCGAAGTGCAGACCCGTGGTCGGCTCGTCCAGCAGATACAGGGTCCGTCCAGTCGCGACCTTGGAAAGCTCACGGGCCAGTTTGATGCGTTGCGCCTCGCCGCCGGAAAGGGTTGGCGCAGGCTGGCCGAGTTTCACATAGCCCAGACCCACGTCTTTCAGCAGCTTCACCTTGCGGGCAATCACCGGCACGTTGGCAAAGAACTCGGCCGCCTCGTCCACGCTCATCGCCAGCACGTCCGAGATGTTCTTCATCTTGTACTTCACGTCCAGGGTCTCGCGGTTGTACCGCTTGCCCTTGCATACCTCGCAGGTGACGTAGACGTCGGGCAGGAAGTGCATCTCGACCTTGATGATGCCGTCCCCGGCGCACGCCTCGCACCGGCCGCCGCGCACGTTGAACGAGAACCGGCCCGGCTTGTACCCGCGCATGCGTGCGTCTTTGGTCCGGGCGAACAGGTCGCGGATGGGCGAGAAGGCGTTGGTGTAGGTTGCCGGGTTGGAACGCGGGGTTCGGCCGATGGGCGACTGGTCGATGTTCACGACCTTGTCGATCCGCTCGACTCCGGTAATCCGGTCGTGTGCCCCCGGCTTTTCGCTTGAGCCGTAGAACTGCCGCGCCAAGGCGCGGTAGAGGATATCGGAAAGGAACGTGCTCTTGCCCGAGCCCGACACGCCGGTGACACATACGAATCGACCCAAAGGCACCGAGATATCCACGTTCTTCAGGTTGTTCTCGCGGCAGCGCACCGCGGTCAGCCAGCCCAGGTCGGCACTGCGTCGTGAGGCCGGCAGCTCTATCTTCCGCCTGCCTGAGAGATACGCACCGGTGAGCGAGCGCGGGTGTTGCTTCACTTCCTCGGGCGTGCCCTGGGCCACGATTCTGCCGCCTGCGTCGCCCGCGCCCGGGCCCAGGTCAATGACGTGGTCGGCCTCGAGTATCGTCTCCTCGTCATGCTCGACCACGAGCACGGTGTTGCCCAGGTCGCGCAGGCCGGTGAGCGTTGAGAGCAGCCTGCGGTTGTCGCGCTGGTGCAGGCCGATGGACGGCTCGTCCAGGATGTAGAGCACGCCGACGAGGCCCGAGCCAATCTGGGTTGCCAGCCGCACGCGCTGCGCCTCCCCGCCGCCCAGGGTCTCGGCGGTACGGTCGATGGTCAGGTAGTCCAGACCGACCGACACCAGGAACCCCAGCCGTCGCTTCAGCTCCTTCACGACGTCACGGGCAATCTGCTCTTCACGCGGGGACAGCTTCAGCTCTTCGTTGAAGTACCGGCTCGCGGCCTTGATGGACATCCGGGTCAGGTCCGAGATGTTCATCTCGCCGATGCGCACCGCCAGTGCCTCTGGTTTCAGCCGCTTGCCTTCGCAGGTCGGGCAGGGCAACACCGACATGAACCGCTCGACCCACTCCCGGCGGCCCTCAGACTCGGTCTGCTTGTGGATGCGCTCCAGGTACGGCACCGCACCTTCGTACTTGCCGTCCCATTCCCACTCCCACTTCTCATTCGACACCTTGTAGTGGAACTCCTCGTCCGAGCCCTGCAGGATGATTCGCCGCGCCGACGCGGGAAGGTCCTTCCATGGCGTGGTCAGCTTGAACTTGTACTTCCGAGAAAGAGACTGCAACTTGGTCAGAAACCACTCACCCCGTTCGGCGAGGGCGCCCCACGGCTTCAAGGCGCCGTCGAGTAACGACAGGTTCGGGTCGGCGATGATTCGGTCCGGGTCAATTTCCATCATCGTGCCCAGGCCGTGGCAAACAGGGCACGCGCCGTGCGGCGAGTTGAACGAGAACAGCCTCGGCGTAATCTCCTCGAAGCTGAACCCGCAGTCCGGACATGCCAGCGCGGCAGAGAAGGTGCGCTCCACGCCCGAGTCCCGCGGGGGCCCGGCGTCTTGTGCCGGGCGTGGGGCATCAAGCGTGACCACACAAAGCCCGTTCCCTTCCTTCAGCGCCAGTTCCACCGAGTCGGCCAGCCGCTTGCGCGCCTCAGGCTTCACGCTCAGCCGGTCCACAACCAGTTCGATGGTGTGTTTCTTGTACTTCTCAAGGTTCGGCACCGCGTCCACTTCGCATATCTCTCGGTCTACGCGCACGCGGATGAACCCTCTGCGCTTCGCCTGAGAAATCAGCTCCTTGTACTCGCCTTTCCGGTCCCGCACCAAAGGCGCGAGCACAACCAGATTCGTGCCCTCGGGTTCGGCCAGCAGCGCATCGACAATCTGGTCTGTGGTCTGGGACGAAATCGGCTTGTCGCATTTCGGGCAGAACGGCTTGCCCACCCGGGCAAAGAGCAGGCGCAGGTAGTCGTAGATTTCCGTGACCGTGCCCACGGTCGAGCGCGGGTTGCGGGCTGAAGTCCGTTGCTCAATCGCGATGGCCGGCGAAAGCCCGGTGATGGAATCGCAGTCCGGCTTCTCCAACATGCCGAGGAACTGCCGCGCGTAGGCCGAGAGCGACTCGATGTACCGGCGCTGGCCCTCGGCATAGATGGTGTCGAACGCGAGCGACGACTTGCCCGAGCCGGACAGGCCCGTGATGACCACCAGCTTGTTGCGCGGGATGACGACGTCGAGGTTCTTGAGGTTATGCTCGCGCGCGCCGCGAATCCGAATCACGTCATCTGTCATAGGAGAATGAGAGTATAGAAGCGGGGGCTAGAGGGTCAAGAAGACGGTATCACAGATCCATGGCGCGCTGAATGGCGGCTGGCGCACCCTCAGGAGCAGGTTCCCTGCCCGGGTCGGGCCTTTTCAACCACGGCTGCCCCAGCCGGATGACCGAATTCCTGGTACACTCCGTGAAGCCGGCCTGCTCGTAGAAGCTTCGCAGCTTCTCGCCCGCCTGAAGCAGCACGTAGTCTACGCCCAGCCTTCCGGCCTCGATTCTTATGGCCTGCATCAGGAGCGTTCCCAGGCCCTGGCCGCGCCTGCTCTCTTCAATCTCGACCTCAAAGAGTCGACAGAAGTCGCCCAGATTGGCGCAGTACGCCCATCCCACCCGCTGTCCGTCCTTGAGCAGCCAGTAGGGTCTGAAAACCTTGATGAAGTTCAACTGCAGCGGCATTGAGACGGCGAACCACTCCTCGTCAAACCAGTCGAACGCCTCCACCTGCCGGCGATACCACTTCGAGTATTCGTCTTTGCTTGGCCGATAGAGCTCGAATCCATCAGGCATCGGCCCGGGCAGCGCACCCGCGGCAAAGAAGACCACGGTATGCACCCGGCCGTCCATCCCTGCCAGATACTCGCTCCAGTCGGCTTCGTCAAGCGGCGGCGGCTGGACATCCAGGCGGTCGGGCGGGTCCAGCTTGTGCTCAAGGTGAACCTGACGCAGCTTCCGGACGACCCGTTCAAAGGAGTCGAAGTCCACAAGCTTCACCCTTACCGCTCGGTTCCAGTCACCGCCCCAGGGTACGAACCGGTTGTAGATATGGGTGAACTCAGGATACTCGACCGTGATGCCCCCGCGAGCCTTGGAGTACTCGACCTCTGAGCGCAGCGCCCTCTCGGCCCAGTCGATGCCGGTCACTTCAGCCTGCCCGTCCCGCGGTCGCTTCGCACTGGTCCGTGCGTACCTGCCACATAATCTGTCATGGGAGACGACCGAGTATAGACTAGTGCTCAACAGAGTCAAGCAACACCCTCCCGGCCTGTGTTCGACCACCCACACGACTCCTCGATGCGGGACCTGAACCCAGGCGCGTTGAACAGCGAAGCACACGCCGCGGTCGTGAGAGGCTGGCTCGGCCGCACGCTGAGCAGAGCACAGCGCGAGGACCGCGTCCGGGAGCGTGACGGCGAGCACGAGCTGGACCTGGGCCGGGTGAGCCTTCCCCAGAACCCGCGAGAAGGCCGCGGAACACAGCCTCTTGTCGTTTGCGCGGCTGAGACCCCGGACAGGACCTTAACCAAGCCCGGAACCCGCGGCCGGCTCCAGCATCCGACTCAGGGTCGGGCTTCTCCGCTAGGGGTTCGCTTGGCGGCTGAGTCCAAAGGTCAGTCGGCCCTTCGGTCCGGGCCTGAACTGCTGATTCATATGGCCGTTCGTCCTGTGCCTGAGCCTGCATGTTAACCTGCGACTGAACGCCCACTTGGCCAGGCACATGACCTATCCTCTCAACTCCCTGGTCTGTCCGCTGATAATTCAGGAGCTTAGTTGCCCTGTCACGCGGCGGCTCTTCTCGCGGGTCATCGCCGGGCTCACTCGGGGAGTCACTCCCTCCTTGACGCCGCCAATGCTCGTCCGAATGCCGGGTCGGGCCGCGGAACCGGGGCTTGCCGCTGCGCTCTCAACGGTAACCTATCGTAGCGTAGTCACTTGGGTCGATGGTGGGCTCCGACCGGACGCCAAGAAGAATCTCGGTTCGCGGGTCGCCAGCGAGGTGCTGCAGATAGTCTGTAACCTTATCGGGTGGTGAGGGGTATAGTTGTTGAGGGCAGGAACCAAACCTGCCCTGGCCCGACCGGAAACCGGTGTGGCGAACCCAAACCCGGCCTGGGCCTCGGTTACGACAATGATGGGCTGCGCCAGCCCAAAGACAGAAGGAGTTACCATGTCTGACGCGACAAAGCGGGTCCAGAGATGGGCCGCCAAGTACGATACCGGCCAGGTCAAGGTGACGCTGGACAAGCTCCGCGACCAGATGCTGGACCGATACACGACCGCGGTGGTCGCGCTCTGCTCGCTGGAAGAACAGGTGAGGACCGTGCTCAACAGCCACGGCGTGCCGACCAACCTCTACGTCTCCTACCTTGACTACGCACGCAAGCTGTACCGGCTCAAGCAGAAGGGCATCAGCGGCACGAGCTTCAACGAAGCGGCGCAGGTACTCGCGACCAAGTGGCAGGGCCGGTCCCTTCGGGCCGACGTGCTCGCCGCGATTCTGCACGACGTCTTCTTCACCCCGCCCGCGCCCTGACCCGGATTCCGGATGCGGGGACGCCCTCCGGCGTCCCCGCTCAAGTCGCTTACTCTGCCGTGTCTCGGTTCTAGCCTGACCGGCCCCCGTAACCCGGCCCTGTCGTCTGCTGCCGGCTACTCAGTTTTCACCAGCTTAGTTATGGCCGAGCACCTCCCGGCGTCAAGCCGGAGGAAGTAGGTCCCTGCCGGAAGCGCTGCCAGCGAGGCGCTTCCGGCGTCCCAAGTTGCCGCGTGCAGACCCCGCGACTGCCTGCCTCGAAAGACGGCCGCGATGTACTTACCGGCTGCGTTGTACACACACAGAGCTACCTGAGACTCACCCGGAAGGCTATATCTGACGGTTGCTCGCCGGCCGGCCACACTCGGCGAAATGGTGAGCTGACATCCGCACGATGGGCCGTGACTTTCTTCTATGATTCCAGGGGCAACTGTTCGGCGAGCCAGTCGCAGATAGCGAAGGTCCTCGACAAAGCACACGTACAGAGTCCCAGCCGGGTCCTGCGAAAACGATGGGCCTATCCCTCCCAGTGATGGAATCGTCTCGTGCGTCCAGCCGGGCGGGGTGCGGTATGAGTTGTAGAGCGGGTCCATCGTAGAACTGGCGACTATGTGGGGAACACCTCCGACGAATGCCAGGTCCGCGGCTTCCTCTCCTCGTCCAAACGGACCGCGCACCAGCTCGACGGTCCAACTGCCCGGCTGGCCAACTCGGTAGTAAAGACCCCAGTCTGCGGTGTACACCAGATGGTCACGACCATCCGAGTCAATCTCGGCGGCGTAAGGAGCGTAGCCCGACATCCATAGCCTCCCGACCGTATCCCATCGCCAGGTGCCAGCCACCTTGGAGGCTAAGAGCAGCAAGCCCGTGTCGGTCGGGCCCTCGTCCGGCACTCCAAGCCAAACCGAGACGCGGCCGACTGGTCCGACCGCCAGCACAGGCGTAGGCACATAGAACCATGCGCCGTGCTCAGTTCTGGACCCGATGACCTCCTTCACCCAAGTGTCGCCGACCTGCTCGGCTACGCGAACCTCATATGTCGAATCGCTGCTAACACGAGCGTAGGCCACGACACCAAGCCCGATGTTGTTCACGCCGTAGCTGGGTGCCAAGGAACTGTAGATGGCGTTTCGGAACCACGGACCGGAATCGACAAGAGCAAACTGCCATGCCGAGCCGTCGTAGCTGGCTGCCCGGAGCTGCCACGTGTCGCATTGCGACCCCAGCTGCCTGGTGTAGACAAAGCCGGGTCTGCGCATGTGGTCCAGGTGAACGCAGGACGGGTAAGGGCTCTGATATGGGTATCTGGCGCTGTCGACGACTTCGGTCAACCACGTCGAGCCTGAGCGGTAGGCGTGTCGCAGCTCCGAGTAGTCGCAGGAGTAGACTAGGTGGGTTTCTGTCTCGCTAAGTGCCAGGACCCGACACTCCTCAATGAAGTTGCTACTGTCAACGGCCTCAACGGCCCAGTTCTGGCCGAGTGCGAGCGGGGCGAGCGCGGCCGTGCAGAGCACGGCCGCGCTCGAAAGGCTAGAAAGACCCTGTCTCACTTGAGAC
>CAZQFS010000097.1:0-11623 GCA_964592755.1 uncultured bacterium
GGCCTGGGCATGGTCGAGTACTTCCGGGCGCTTTCGAGTCGGTACACGCTGGGCTTCTCGGTTCTCGGCTCGCGCCGGTCGGCCCGACAGATGGTGCTGCGCGCGGTCAACGGCCAGGGTCTGTTCGCAACCGCGGCCCGGTTTTCGCTGGCATTCATGATGAAGGAAGACCGGGAACACGCCCAGGCGGAGTCGGTCTGCCAAAGCCTGCTCCGAGACTACCCTGACAACCGCTCCGCCCTGCGGACGATGCGGGACAACTACCTGAAGGCCGGCCGTTTCGCTGAGACAATCAAGGTCGGCCGCACCGTTGACCGGCTCATTCGTGCGTCGTTCCCGAACAACCTCTACGGCCTGAGCGAAAACTGGACAGTCACGGCCAAAGCCTGGCAGGGACTCGCCGTTCCCGACAGTGCCAAGAAGTACGCCGATAGCGTCCTTGCCCATGAGCCGCTGGCCGACGAGGTACCGTGGCTGAAGACCTACCTACGCGAAGCCCGAACGATAAGAGATCACTAGCCACGGAGCCCGGACTGGCAGTTGTTGTCGGCGTGGGTAACCGGCTGCGGGGTGATGATGCGGTTGGACCTATTCTGCTCGACACACTTGCCGGACTTGACCGCGCTCGCCTCTTTGACGTCGGCAGCACTCCCGAGAATTACATCCTCCCCATTGCGCAACTGGCGCCGGCACGCATACTCGTGGTCGATGCCTGTGACTTCGGCGCTCGGCCGGGCGAGTTCGAGCTTTTCGACCGGAGCCAGGTCGAACGACTCACCTATGGTCTGCTGTCAACCCACACGCTGCCGCTCAGTCTGACGATCGAGATGCTAGTCCAGGAGACCGACGCCGCGGTCTTCCTGTTGGGCGTACAGCCGGCGGCAATGGAGTTCGGCACCGAGCTGTCCGCGCCGGTCAGCGCTGCCCTGCCGGCGCTGGCCGAGTTTGTCCGGCGCTGGGTTACAGGTTAGCGCACGGCCGGTCGGTTGCCGAGGCGATAGAGCTTCTTGGAACCCGGGCGTCTTATTGCGTTGCGGGCATCGAGTATCAACCGGCTCTCGCGGAAGATGAGGTCGTAGTCGAAGCAGGAGTGGTCGGTAAGGATGACGACGCAGTCGGCACGACGCAAAGCCGCAGCGGTCAACGGCCGCGACCGGAACCGCCGCCCGCCCGCCGAAACCTCCGGGACATAAGGGTCGTGGTAGGCTATGCGCCCCACCTTGTCGAGCAACAACTCCATGACCTTGAGCGCCGGCGAATGTCGCGTGTCCTCGACGTCGCGTTTGAATGCCGCACCCATGACCAGCACGTTCGCCCGCGAAGACGGAATGCCGTGGACGCCCAAGAGCTCAAGCAGCCGGTCGCTGACATAGAACGGCATGGACTCGTTGGTCTGGGCAGCAAGCTCGATGAAGTTGGAGTGGAAATCGTACTCGCGTGCTTTCCAGGCCAGGTAGTACGGGTCGATCAGGATGCAGTGTCCGCCGATACCCGGACCAGGGTAGAAGGGCATGAACCCGAACGGCTTGGTCGCCGCCGCGGCGATGACTTCCCAGATGTCGATGTTCCCCATCCGCTCGCAGAGCACGGCCATCTCGTTCACCAGGGCGATATTGACGCTGCGAAATATGTTCTCCAACAGCTTCGACATCTCCGCGACGCGTGGGGACGACACCGTTAAGACCTGCTCGACAAACTGGCGATAGAACAGCGCAGTCAGCTCAGTGCAGCTCCGGGTCACGCCGCCCACGACAACCGGCGTGGTCTTGGTATTGAAGCGTCGGTTGCCCGGGTCGATTCGCTCTGGTACAAAGGAAAGGTAGTAGTCTCGACCAACCTTGAGCCCGGTTTCGTCGAGAATCGGCTGCAGGACCTTCTCCGTCGTCTCAGGGTAAGTCGTTGACCGCAGAACCACAAGCCGGCCGGGCTTCAGATGCTCGGCGACCCGGTGCCCGGCGCTCTCGATGAAGCTGACGTCCGGGTCCTTGCTCGCGGTGAACGGAGTCGGGACGCATATGTTGATGACATCGCATTCTTCGAGCGCGCCGAAGTCGGTGGTCGCACTGAAACGGCCAAGGCGTACCATCTCGGCAACCTCGCTCGACGGCACGTCACCGATGAAACTCCTGCCCCGGTTGACCGCCGTCACCTTTCGCGCGTCGACGTCAATGCCGGTACAGCAATAGCCGGCCCGGGCGATTTCGACGCTCAACGGCAGACCGACATAGCCGATTCCGATGACGGCGACACGGCTCTTTCGGCTCACTATCCTCTTAGCTGGATTCATGCATTCTCCCTTCTATGTTGGTGTCACCACGTGGTGCGGTCAAGGCTGCGGTATTGGACCGCCTCGGTTACGTGGGACGGCTTGATGTCCGGTTCACTTTCCAAGTCGGCGATCGTGCGGGCAACTTTGAGCACCCGATGGTAGGCCCGGGCCGACAGGCCCAGCCGGTCAATGGCCGCACGCAGAATCTCGTCACACTGACTGCTCACCGGACAGAACTTCCGGACGTGCTGTGGTCCCATCTGGGCGTTGGCATAGACCGGGTGGCGCAGACCGGCTGACCCGAATCGTTCGGTCTGAGTTCGACGCGCGCGCAGAACGCGGTCGGCAACGCCGGCCGAGTCCTCGCCGCTCCGTCGGGAAGCAAGGTCGTCGTAACGCAGGGCCGGCACCTCGACGTGAATGTCAATCCGATCAAGCAGAGGGCCGGAGATCTTAGCACGGTAGTGCCGGATACGCAGAGGCGAGCAGGTGCAGGCATGGTGCGCGTCACCGTGGAAACCGCAGGGGCAAGGGTTCATGGCACAGACGAGCATGAACCGGGCCGGAAAAGTGAAGGTTGAGCGGGCACGGCCGATGGTAACCTGTCCATCTTCGAGCGGCTGGCGCAGGGCCTCGAGGACATCGCGCCTGAACTCGGGTAGTTCATCAAGGAAGAGCACGCCATTATGGGCCAGCGAGGCTTCCCCGGGCCGAGGAACGCTGCCTCCGCCGATGATGCCGGACTCAGACACGTTGTGGTGAGGAGCGCGGAACGGGCGCGTGGCGACCAGCGGACGGTCAGGGCTCAACGCACCGACCACCGAGTGTATCCGGGTTGTCTCCAGCGCCTCCTCCAGGGTCAACGGGGGCAGAATCGTCGGCAGTCGACGCGCCAGCATTGTCTTGCCCGAGCCGGGTGGGCCAATCATCAGCAGGTTGTGACTGCCGGCAGCGGCTATCTCCAGTGCTCGTTTGGCGTGCTCGTGGCCGTGGACATCCGACAGGTCAACCGACTGGGTCGCCGCCCGACGGAAGATATCGTCCACGTTCGCTCTCGCCGGCTCAAGGTGAGTGGTCCCTTTCAGGAAATTCACGGCCTCGGTGAGCGAGGCCGCGCCGTAGACCGGCAGGTCAACGACCATCGCCGCCTCGGTTGTGTTCGCCTGGGGCACGACCATACCGGCAAGGCCGCTGCTCCGGGCCGCGACCGCCATGGAGACCGCGCCCTTGGCCGGGCGCAACGAGCCATCAAGCGACAGCTCGCCGACGAGCATGGTCCGGCGCAAAGCCGACGGTGGCAGCGTGCCGGCCGCGGCCAGGATGCCAATGGCAATGGGCAGGTCAAAGGCGGCGCCCTCCTTCTTGATGTCGGCGGGCGCGAGATTGACGGTGATGTGCCGGTTGGGAAAGGTGAATCCCGAGTTCTTGAGCGCTGCCTGAACCCGGTGCTGGGACTCCCTCACCGCTGCATCAGGCAGCCCGACGATGTTGAATGCCGGCAGCCCCATGGCCAGGTCGGTCTCAACCGAGACGATGAACCCATCGACGCCGTAGACTGCGGCAGACAGGACTCGAGACAACACTAGAAGGCTCCGGTGATGTGCTCGATGGCCGGCCGACCGTCACCCAGCACGACTGACACCACATCGAAACGAACCGGCACGGATTCGAGGCCGTGACGGATCATGTACTGCTGCGCGAGACGACGGAGCCGCCGCTGCTTGGCCGGACCAATCGAGGCCCAGGGAGCAGCGAAGTCTGCCTGGGTCCGGGCCTTCACCTCGACGAATACGAGCGTATCGGAGTCCTGGCAGACGATGTCAATCTCACCGAGGTGGCAGCGGTAGTTCTGTTCGAGAACACGGAATCCAGCCCGATGCAGGTATGCGGCCGCGACGTCTTCTCCACGGCGACCGACCCTGGCGCGGTTCATCCTGCGTCGAGCCGGACGAAACGCGTGACCGGAGCGAATGTCCGGCGGTGGATGGGAGAAGGCCCGAGCCGCCGGAGCGCGGCGATGTGCTCGGCCGTGCCATAGCCGACGTGACGCTCGAAACCGTAGCCCGGATAGCGCAGTGCGACGCGGGCCATCAGCCGATCGCGAAAAACCTTGGCGACGACCGACGCACATGCGATGGAAAGGCTGCGACGGTCGCCTCTGACCAGACCGTTGCACGGAATGCCGAGTCCGGGGACCGGCCAACCATCAGCCAGCGCAAGTGAAGGACGGACGCTGAGCCTGCCCACTGCAAGACGCATGGCGTGAAAGGTGGCCTGAGCAATGTTGCGGCGGTCAATCAGACGGTGACTGGCCGCACCAATTGCCCAGCATAAGCAGCGGCTCCGGATGACCCGGTCAAGACGAAATCGCTGCCGGGCAGAGAGAACTTTGGAATCGTCAGCTCCGGGGACAGCGGTTCCAGGTGCAAGCACAACCGCTGCCGCTACAACCGGTCCGGCCAGCGCACCTCGGCCGACTTCATCGATGCCGCAGAAGAGGGTCTCAGCCCTCCACAGCTTTCGGTCGAGATTCTCCCTCAATCTTGCGTTCTTTGAGCATCGCCTCGCGTCCGCTCTTGTTCCTGAGGTAGTAGAGCTTGGCACGGCGGACACTTGCATGACGCTTTACCTCCACCGCGACTATACTGGGCGTGGTGTAGGGGAAGATCCGCTCGACGCCGAAACCGCGACTGACCTTGCGCACGGTGAATGACCGATTGCGGCCGGCACCTCGTATCGCAATGACCGTGCCTTGGAACGCCTGCACGCGCTCCTTGTCACCCTCGGTAATGCGAAGCTGGACGTTCACCGTGTCGCCCGGCCGCAGCAAAGGAATCTGGGCCGCGGTACGGGGTACGGACGGCTTCTTCTCGGTTGACCTCGGTTCACTCGTCTTTGCCATGGAGAATCTCCTTTCCGGTTTCGCGGGAGAGCAACTCGCGTTCCCGCTCTGTGAGAACCTCATGACGCAGCAGCTCAGGCCTGCGCCGGGCAGTCACGAGCAGCGCGTTCTCCCGACGCCACGCTGCCACGGCCACGTGGTCCCCGGACACCAGGACTTCCGGTACCCGGGCCCCGCGGAACTCCCGTGGTCGCGTGTACCAGGGTGCATCCAGCAGCGCCGGGGAAAATGAATCGGTCATTACCGACTCCTCGTGCTCCACTGCGCCCGGCAGCAGCCGGGCGATCGCCTCGACAACAACGACCGCGGCTGCCTCGCCGCCGGCAAGCACGAAGTCGCCGAGTGACAGCTCTTCGTCGACTACTGCCAGCACACGTTCGTCCACTCCCTTGTAGCGGCCACACACGAGCACGAGGTGAGGACGTGTGCAGTACTCTCGAACGACCGACTGCGCCAGCGTCCGTCCCCGCGCGGAAAGCAGCACGACGCGGCTGTCAGGGCCACGGACAGACTCAACCGCCCGCACGACCGGTTCCGGCTTCAGAATCATGCCGGCTCCGCCGCCAAAAGGGTAGTCATCAACCGTCCGATGGGCGTCGGTCGTGAAGTCACGCGGGGTAGTCAGGCTGACCGACAAAGCTCCTGCGTCGAGCGCAGCACGGGTCGGACCGCATCCGAACGGCCCGGCAAAGTACTCGGGGAAGAGTGAGACAATACTTATGCGCATCAGCCTGAGAACCTGAGTTGACCGGCGGCCGCGGCTCTGCTAGAGAATCTCGAGCTGTGCCCGCTTTCCGAGCTTCATCGCCGCGGCCGCGAGGATTGCCCGGATTGCCTTGGCCGTCCGGCCTTCTTTGCCAATGACCTTGCCTTGGTCGCCCGGAGCGACTTTCAGCTCATAGATGAGCGTACGTTCGAGTGAGGCTTCGGTTACGACGACCTGGTCCGGATGGTCAACCAGTGCCTTGGCAATGTACTCAATCAGTTCCTTCATGGCTCACTCCTTGGTTGGCATCTTGGGGGAAATCGTCCGGGGTCGTCTCTCCGACCGGTGCAGTCTCAGCCTCAGGCTGAGAAGGCGGCTGGGACGCCGGTGCGTGCTGTCGGGCCCAGCGCCGAATCAGCCGGCCGACCGTCTCGGACGGCTGAGCGCCGCGGGCCAGCCAGAAGTCCACGCGCTCTCCGTTCAGGTTTAGTGCCTTTGTGCGCGGGTCGTAGCTACCGACCGCTTCAAGGTACTCACCGTCCCGGGCGCGCCGGGAGTCGATGGCAACCACGCGATAGCTCGGTCGGCTACGATGTCCCATACGCCTGAGTCGAATCTTTACCAACAGTTACTCCTTTTACAGCTAGAAGATAGCGAAACTGACCGGGCTGTCAATTCTGTCCGACCGGCCCGCAGCCGACACGAGCAGAACGCCGGCCGGCGGACTGATATGCAGCTGGCTACTTCGTCTTCACCAATACGGCCACGCAGCGGCGGCCGGCAGCATGCATGCGCCAGAAGTAGGTGCCGGACGCAACCCTGAACCCGCGTTCGTCTCTGCCGTCCCAGACGACACGATGGTAGCCGGCTGGGCGCTCCTGGCGCAGCAGTGTCCTCACCAGCGCGCCGGACGACGCGTAAACCTGCAGCGTCACGGCCGAGGCCTGGGGCAGCCCGAATCGGACCGATGACCGGCCTGGCGACGGATTCGGAACCACCCGGTCCAGCACGTAGTCAGAAGGGACACCGAGCCCTGCCTCTGGTTCCAGCGTTCCCTGAGGCGGCAGCACGACCACCATCCGGCCAAGCGTATCGTTGTCCGGATTGATGTCGCCCGGGAGCATGGTAGAACACCTGGCCGTGTGAACGCCGACCGGCCCGGCAATCCAGCCGCTGAACTCCACGGTATCACGGCTCCCTGGTTCGAGGTGAATGTCCTGCTCGTCCATGTAGAACGTCCCGATGGCAAACTGGATACGGAACGTCTCCGGGTCCGTGCCCCAGTTCTGGATCACAGCCGAGGGAACCACGACCATACCGGTATCCACCGTGTCCGGCGGAGCGATGATGCTCACCACCCCGACGTCGCGCACTCGCCTTATCACCGTGAACGTTCCCGAGGCCGTGTCATTGCGCGGACTCTGGTCCCCAGTGAGGAGCGAGAATGATTCGGTCCGGTATGCGCCGGATGGAGTTGCCACCCAGGGGCGGAAGCTCGCGAGCAGCGACTCGCCCGGCGCAAGTACGACGAAGATGCTATCCTCATAGACCTGGTCCGCAGCGTCAGGCAGCAGGGATGAGGGATGAAGAATGACGGATGAAGAGCGAGGAGTGAGGAATGAGGAGTGCGAAAGGAGGAGTGAGGAACGAAGAGTCAGCGCGGCAGCCGAGCCGTGGATTCTGAACCGCACCGGGATGCGCTCGGTCGCATTGCCGTGGTTCACGACCGTTGACGTAGGGGTTACGACCGTGCCCGAGTCAACTGTGCCGCGCGGAGCGACGATGGCGAGCACCGCGGCATCGCGCGTTCGGACAAACACCGAGCCATAGGCAGTGTCATTGTCCGGGTTCTGGTCGCCGGGCAGCTCGGTACGCGCCGACGTCGACAGAGGACCGGGCGGCGACGCCGCCCAAGGCAGGAACTCGACCAGCACGCTGTCACCCGGCTGCAGCTCAGACACGTGCTGGATGTCTTGATAGCCCGGCTCGATGGACATCGTCACCGGGAAAGATGCGGACACGGTCCCGAAGTTGCGGAACACGGCACTCGGGAAGACGATTGCGCCGAGCTCGGTGGTCTCGGCCGGAACCACCACGCGGACCGCGCCGACGTCGCGAACCTCGGGCCGCACGACCTGCACCGAATCAGTCGCCCGGTCGTTGGCGTTGTTCGCGTCGCCGTCAAGCATCGTCGAGCACCTGACCTCCCAGCGGCCGACGTCACGCGCAGTCCAGGGGGAAAACCCGACCAGCATGCTGTCGAACGGACCCAAGTTGACCATCTGCGTATCGGCGTAGCCGACACCGATGGTCAGGCGAGCCGGGAACGTCTCCGGGGTACTGCTGTAGCTGCGGACCCACGCCCTCGGGGTGACGACCATGCCCGATTCGAGCACGCCCGTCGGCGCGAAGATGCGCGTGCAGGCGACATCGTGACCGGTCACAAGCACCGATTCGACCAGCACATTGTTCAACAAGTTGGTGTCGGAACTGGCGCCGACGCTGCAACGGACCGCGAACAGACCTGTCGGGTACGCGACCCATTCCCCGAACCGGACCGTCAGGCTCTCGCCAGGGGCGAGCTCGGCAGGGATGCTGTCGGCATAGCCGGACCCGATGCGCATGAACGTGACGAAACGACTCGGCAAGCTGCCGCGATTGACTACCACGGCCTCGGGCACAATCGTGTCGCCTTCGCTGACCATGGGGGGTGGCGCCATGATTCGGGACAGGCTCAGGTCGCGGCAGCCATAGACCAGCCGACTCAGCACCATGCTGGTCCAGTACTGGGTATCGTAGCGCAGGTTCTGGCCGGCAAGATAGATGTGGTCGGTGTCGGAAACGGCAACCGCGGCGCCGATATCCTCAAGACTGCCCGGGCCACTGCTCGTGAAGGTCCACAAGGTATCTTTGCTCTGGCCGATTCCCGGATTGGCCGCGGTGTAGCAGAGCAGTGACATATCCAGGTCGCGCCGGCCCGCCACGTAGATTCGGTCCTGCACGTGGATGACCTTCAGCCCGCGCTCGTCGCCGCTGCCGCCGCAGCTCGCGCCGAGCGCACCCCACCGGTTCTGCAGGTCCGAGCTCATCTTGAACGTGGTATTCTGCTCGTCGAGCGGACTCGGGTAGGCGAGGAATCCGGTTACGTAGACATTCTGGGGCGCGGAGTCGTCCAAGGCAAGGCCGAACGCATAGTCGTCGCCGTTCTCGGCCGAGACGTTCATGCTCCGCTGGGCGACCTCATTGCCGTCGCCGTCGTACTTCGCGATGGCGAAGTTGTAACCCTGCTCACTAACCCCTGCCTGGTAGAAGTCAAAACCGCAGACGTATGTCTCGCCGGTACGCGAGACCGCCAGGTCAAAGGCGACGTCATCGTCATGGTCGATGGTATTTGGGTGATGATGAGTCGTTGCCCAAAGCGTGTCGCCGGCCGGAGTCAAGGTCATAGTCCACCACTCACGTTCGTAATCATAGGATAGGCCGAACCCGGTGACCGCGATGCTGCCTCCCGGAGTGGGGGCAAGAGAGGTGGCACAGTTGTCCCAGTAGTCGAAGTCGTCGAAGAAGTCCGGGTGCAGGTCGCGGCGGGGCCGGTTACGGCGCGAATCGGCCAATGTGTCCAGAATGAACGAACGGGTCCAGAGGACCGTGCCACTGTCCGGGCTGACGCGCATGACCATGAACGCGGACAGCCCAAGCGCGGTGTCGGTGCGGGTACCGCAGAGGTAAAGGTCAGTCCCCGTGCCGAACGTGATATCGAACGCAGCATCGTCGTCCCGCCACAGGCTCTTCTTAATCCAGAGCAGCGTCCCGTCGGGCGCGTACTTGGCCCAGGTGGCGTCGAGCCCGCGTGGCGCTACATTGCCGGTCAGGCCGGCGACAAAGATGTTTCCGGCCGAATCAGCGACCATCGCGTGCGCCATGTCGTCCTGACTCCACGTGTTGCCGCCGATGACGCGAGACCAGAGCGTATCGCCGTTCTCGTTGTACTTAACGAGCAGCATGTCGGTCTGGTTCGCATAGTCGCGCTCTCCCGAGCCGCAGACGTAGACGTGGCCCGTGACTGGGTCAACGTGAATGTCGGCCGCGGAGTTGAACTGGGAGCGGGTAGTTCCAAAGTAGTGCGTAGACCAGAGGCTGTCCACACGGCCGGCCAAAGAGAGTGCCGGAGCAATCAACACGACCAGACATAACCTGGTCAAAGACATCATTCCTCCTGAATTATCTTGCAACACGCCAAGCGGACTCAGGTTCAGGCAGGGCAGACGGCCGTGCAACGCCCTCAAGAACCCAGGATAACATACTGTCGCAGCCGGCCTCTGTCAAGCCGGCACTCCTGAACTCGACACCGGGCCACCCGGTGGGCAAAGGCGCAGCCGGCACAGGTCAGGCCACACGAACCCGGGACCGCCCGCCTAGACCTGACGCCTGAGCTGCCCAACCGCTGGTCAGCGATGCACACTGAACCCGGGCCGAAGAACGTCTGCAGTCACCCACCGCCGCGCACCGAGCAGGCTTTGTGTCTCGGTGCCTTGGGGTGAAAGACCGTCTCAGACTTCGCCCGGCTGGTGGGAACCGCCAAGTCCACCAGTAGCGCGTTCTCCCGCCCCGCATTCTTCATTGCCAACTCCAACCTGCGAACTGGGAATCGGAAACTCGTGCTCACAATCCTGCCCGGCACCGAGTCAAGCGGGGGCGAGCTTACAACTAACGGCCTGCTGCGCAGCGCTGGCAGAACCACCGCCACCGGCCGCGAGGTCGCGGTCCTGGCCTCGGGCAGGCATGAGCCGGGGAGGTACGCTGTTCCTCTCCGCCCCTGTATGCTCTCCTCCGGCGTGTACTTCCTGCGGCTGGAGGCTGGAGCGGAGCAGCGGGTCGTCAAGGTCGTGTTGCAATGAACAGAACAACGCCGCCGGGCTGTTGACACCAGGCCGTGCCGGTCTATACTGAATTGCCTGCAAGGTGTGAAATCGCCCGGTAAGGAGAAAACGACTGAGTAAGCTCTGACCGATGACTGCTTATAAGCTCGGCAGGGCACTTGGCAAAGCCCTGCCCCCTCGCTCTCTGACTTTCCGCTCCAGTCAGAGCGGAAGCCGGGGCAGACTTGCGCCCTTCTGTCCGAGCCGGCACTGGTCCGGCCACGCCGGTTTCCCGTCATCTCTCTGCATCCTCGATTCTGCATCCTGCCCGCTGCCTTCTGCCCCCCCCCGTGGCTCGTACCAGACCTCAGCCCTTTCCCTGTCCTGCAACCCGTCGGGTCAATTCCGGGTAGGTTATTCAGCCCTCGGGGCCTTGGGCAAGCTCCGAGGCAGTGGTGAGTCTGGCCCGGTTCGAACTTGAAGGACGCGTGGCCCGATTGGGCCATGCGTCAGAGTCGGCCGGTGGCCGGCTCACGCGACGAAGGTAATACATGCAAGAAATGAGGTTTGAGGTGAACAGGAATCTACCAACGATGCTTCTCCTTCTGCTCATATGTGCAGGAGGGGCGGCGCAAGACCGGGTTTGGCCGGGAATGGACTTCAACGAAGGCACCGGCCCGAACCAAGGCCGTATGCTGAGGCTGGGACAGTCGCCGCCTGGAATGCCAACTGGCGACATGTGGCTGCACGCCGTCTGCGAGGCCAGCGCGAGCACCTACTACGCGTATTCCGATGACTATGGTGCGACATGGACGAACTTCTGGGTACTCCCCATGTACTGCTTCACGAGAAATGAGACAAAACGGGCATTGGATTTAGGGAGTCCT
>CAZQFS010000098.1:0-11609 GCA_964592755.1 uncultured bacterium
AGTCCTATCTCGTGAAGCTCGGCGCGGATGCCGGGCAGCTCGCGACCATCAGCTACGGCGAGGAACGGCTGGTGACGCAGGACCCGGCTCAGTTCGAGTTGAACCGCCGCTGCGAGTTCAAGGTTACGAAGTAACCGACGACTAGTCTAGTCTAGTGACTGATGACGGCCGGTAGGCCTCGGCTGCGCGCCAGATTGATACTGGGTGCGGGCCGGGGCCTGCTGGCCGTGGCAGTTCTCTCCGGCTGCAGCGTGCAGCGGGAGTACGTGCGCCGGGGGCGGTTGCTCGATTCGATGGCCGTGCGCGTAGACCGAATCGAACAGCGCCAGCTCGACCAGGAACAACAGCAGGCTCGGCTCCGGGCCGACCTCCTGACCCGGCTCGACGCACTCGACGAACGGTTCCAGCAACTCAACGCCCAGATTATTGACATGACCCAGCAGGTAGACCGACTCGGCCGGCGACCGGCACGCCTGCCTGCTGCGGCCGAGTCCCTGCCCGGTCATAACCTGCCCCCTTCGGAAGACACAACCGGCCGCCGCGAGGAGCAGGCGTACAGCACGGCCTATCTCGACTACATGAAAGGCAAGTACGAACTGGCCATCACCGGGTTCGAGGACTTCATCCGCCGATTCCCCAACAGCGACAACGCGGATAACGCCCGGTACTGGATCGGCGAGTGCTACTACTCGATGGGCCGATACGAAGATGCCGAGCGTGAGTTCCGCCAGGTGCTCAGCACCTGGCCGGACGGCAACAAGGCGGCCGGCGCAGCCTACAAACTGGCCCTGGTCTACCTGGCTCAGAAGCGCAGGCCCGAGGCCTTGAGCCAGCTCCGCAAGGTCATCAAGAACTACCCCGGGACCAGTGAAGCCCGTCTTGCCCAGGACCGGCTTCAGTCTCTGGAGTAACCTGTCATGCCGGTACCGGCCCAGGCGACCGGCGGTTTCTTCGGGCCCTTCATTCATGCCGGCTGGTTCGCCCAGATTGTCATCGTACTACTGCTGCTGCTCTCCATCATTACATGGGCCGTGGTTATCCGCAAGGCGCGCCAACTGAGGCGGGCGAGCCACCAGACCCGGCAGTTCCTCAACGTCTTCGGGTTCCGCACCCGGCTCGGTGACTACGAGCGGGTTGCCACCGAGCTGAAAAGCACACCGCTCTCCAGCCTGCTGCTGGCCGGAGTCAAGGAGTTCAACGCGGTACGGGGCGAATTCGGTGACAGTGCGGCCGGAGCCGAGCTGATGCAGCAACTGATGCCCAATATTACCGAGGCGATGGAGCGGGCCGGCTCGCGCGAGACCGACAAACTCGAAAGCTCGATGACCGTGCTCTCGGTGACGACCATGGTCGCACCGTTCCTCGGCCTGCTCGGCACGGTGCAGGGTGTACTGAGCACCTTTCTTGGATTGCGCGGAGTTCAGATTCCGACCCTGCAGACCATTGCACCGGGCATATCCGACGCCCTGGTCACGACGGTGATGGGTCTTGTCGTAGCCATCCCCGCCGCCTTCTTCTATAACTACTTCGTGGGCCGGATTCGTCTGCTTCAGTCCGAGATGGACCGGTTCTCCTCTGAGCTGACCGGAATCCTGCGGCGAGAGATGGTCTTCTCCCAGCGGTCCGACCGTTCCTCGCGCTGATGGCCAGACCGCGCGAGCGCCGGCTCAAGTTCCTTGCCGAGATGAACATCACCTCGCTGGCCGACGTCAGCTTCACCCTGATGGTCATCTTCCTGATTGCCGGTGTCTCCACCGCCTTCAGCCGTATGCAGGGGATTGACCTGGACCTGCCCCGCACCACCTCGGTTCAGCCCCAGCCCAAACAAGGTCTGGAAGTCAGCATCAAGGCCGACGGCTCGATATTCGTCGGCCGCAAGGCAGTCTCTTTGTCCGGCTTCGCGCGTGCGCTCGGCGACCAACTGGCCAGCGGCAACTTCGACCGGGTCTACCTCCGGGCCGACAAGAAGGTTGACTACGGTACCGTGATTGCCGTGCTCGGCGAGGTTCGCGAGCAGGGCATCACCAACATCGGGCTCGTGGCTCTGCCGCGCTAGGCCCAGGTTCTCTCCGCCGTGAAGCGGGAACTCCTCATCTCATTTGCCGGCCACGCGGTCCTGCTCGGGCTGGTCGGCGTGCTCACCGCGACCCGCGTTATCAAAGACCAGCGCCGGCCGATAACCCTCTCCATCCAGGTCATCAACCCGGGCACACCCCTGCCCAGAACCGAGACCCAGGCACCCAGACTCGTCGAACCCAAGCCGAAGTCAGAGCCCAGGCCAAAGACCGAATCCAGGCCCGAACCAAAGCCCAAGCCGACCAGTGGCTCCCAGGTCAAGCGCATGGGCCTCGGCGCACGAATCGAAGGAGCAGACGCACTCGGCTACTCGTATTACCTGAACGCGATTCTTGCCCGGATTGCCGAGAACTGGTTCGACCCCTACCTGGGCGAGCCGCGCCGAATCTCGACCACGATTGTGTTCGTCATCGAGCGGGACGGCACCCTGCGCGACATCCAGGTCGAGAAGAGCTCGGGCGACCAGGTCTACGACAACGCGGCCGAGCGGGCGCTCAAGGTGCTCGACCGGCTCCCGCCCCTGCCGCCCGAGTTCAAGAGTCCGCGCCTCAAGCTCCACCTCGAGTTCGAGCACACGCCGTAATCGGTAAGTTCTTGGCCGAAGCCCGAGAAGCAGAAGATGAAGCGGCGCGTCGAAGTTGACTTGTCGGCACGGCCAAGCAATATAGACCCGTGACCCGCAAAGCCGCCGCCGACTTCGTCCACCTGCATAACCATACCGAGTACAGCCTGCTCGATGGCGCCTCGCGCATCGAGGACGTGGTGAAACTCGCGGTCGAGTACAGGATGCCGGCTTTGGCCATCACCGACCACGGCAACATGTTCGGCGCGGTGAAGTTCTACAAGGCGGCGCAGAAGGCCGGGGTCAAGCCGATTATCGGCATCGAGGCTTACGTCGCACCCCACGACCGCCGCGAGCGGAGGATTCACGCCGACATCCCGGAATCTTCTTTCCACCTGACCCTGCTCGCCCGGGATGAAACCGGCTACCACAACCTGATGAAGCTGTCATCCCTTGCCTATCTTGAAGGGTTCTACTACAAACCGAGGATTGACAAGGAACTCCTGGCCGCGAATGCGGCCGGGCTGCTGGCTCTGTCGGGTTGTCTCAAGGGCGAAGTCAGCTACTACCTCCGCCGGGGAGATGCGGACAAGGCGATGCAGGCTGCAGCCGGGTATCAGGAGATACTCGGACCGGAGAACTTCTACCTCGAGGTGATGCGCTGCGGCCTGCCCGAGCAGGACAAGGTCGCGGCGGGTCTGCAGGAGCTCGGCTCCACCCTTGACATCCCGCTGGTCGCCACCAATGACTGCCACTACCTGAAGCCGGAGGACGCCAAAGCCCACGACGCGCTGGTCTGCATCCAGACCGGCAAGCGGATAAGCGACACGGCGCGGATGAAGATGACTACCAACCGACTCCACTTCCGGTCGCCGGACGAGATGCGGGAGCTCTTCGTCGACCTGCCCGACGCGGTGCGCCGCACGCGGGAGGTCGCAGACCGGTGCAACCTGCTGCTTGACTTCTCGCACATCCGGTTCCACCTGCCGAGCTACCAGCCGCCGCCGGAATTCGAGGACTCGTCCGCCTACCTGAAGCACCTGGCCGAGGCGGGTCTGCGTCGCCGCTACCACCACCTCACCCCGGCCCTCGAGCAGCGGCTGGCCCACGAACTGGACGTGATTCACCGGACGGGGTTTGCCGGCTACTTCCTTGTGGTCAAGGACATCATTGATTTCGCCCGGAGCCGGTCCATTCCGGTCGGGCCGGGCCGCGGCTCGGCTGCCGGCAGCCTGGTGCTCTACTGCCTGGGGATTACCGACATCGAACCCCTGGGCTACGGCCTGCTGTTCGAACGTTTCCTGACCACCGAGCGCGTCACCCTGCCCGACGTGGACATCGACTTCTCCGACGCCCGGCGCCAGGAGGTAATTGACTACATCCGCCAGCGCTATGGCGAGAACTCGGTCGCGCAGATAATCACCTTCGGCACGATGCAGGCCCGGGCTGCGGTGCGCGACGTCGGCCGGGTGCTCGACGTGCCGATTGGCGAGGTGGACCGGATTGCCAAGCTCGTGCCGCAGAACATGGAGCTCGGACCGGCCCTCGAGACCGTATCGGAACTGCGACAGGCCGTCGAGGAGAAGCCGGAATACGGAGAACTCATAGCCATCGCCCGCAAGCTGGAAGGGCTGAACCGGCACGCCTCGATTCATGCTTCCGCGGTCGTGATTGCGCCCCGTCCGCTGATTGAGCTGGTCCCCTTGCACAAGTCACCGGACGGCGACGTCTGCACCCAGTTCGATATGTACTCGCTGGAGGACGTCGGCCTGCTGAAGATGGATATTCTGGGGCTCAGAACCCTGACCGTGGTCGAAGAAGCGACCCGGCTTATCCGGGGCAGCGGCCGGCACCTGGACCTGGAGAACCTGCCGCTTGACGACCCGGCGACGTTCCGGATGCTGCAGCGGGCCGACACGGTAGGCGTGTTCCAGCTGGAAAGCGCGGGCATGCGCGACCTTTGCCGCCGGATGTGCCCGGAGAAGCTCGAGCACGTCGTGGCGCTCATCGCCCTGTATCGGCCCGGGCCGATGGACCTGATTCCGACCTACCTGGCACGCAAAGCCGGCAGCGAGCCGATTGAGTACGAACATCCGCTGCTTGAGCCGATTGCTCGCGAGACGTACGGAATCCTCATCTACCAGGAACAGGTAATGCAGGCGGCCCAGGCCCTGGCCGGATACAGCCTGGGCCGCGCCGACCTGCTGCGCCGGGCCATGGGCAAGAAGAAACCGGATGAGATGGCAGCCCAGCACGAGACGTTTGTCCAGGGCTGCCAGCAGTACAACCGCATCCCGGAGGAGAAAGCCGAGCGCGTCTTCAACCTGCTGGCCAAGTTCGCCGGCTACGGCTTCAACAAGTCTCATGCGGCCGGGTACGCCCACCTCTCCTACATCACGGCGTATCTGAAGGCGAACTTCCCGGTTGAGTTCCTGGCTGCCGTGCTGACAAGCGAACTGGGCGATTCAAAGAAGCTGGCTAAGTTCGTGAACGAGTCCCGGCGGGCCGGCGTGCCGGTCAAGGGCCCGGACATGAACCTGAGCCTGGTCACTTTCTCTATCGAAGAGAAGAGCATCAGATTCGGCCTGGCCGGGGTCAAGAACCTGGGCACCGGTGCAAGCGAGTCAATCGTCCGCGAGCGGGTCGCGAACGGACCCTATCAGAGCCTGCTCGACTTCCTCGTCCGCACCCGAGGCCAGGTCAACCGCAAGGCCGCAGAGTCGCTCATCAAGGCCGGGGCATTCGACTGGCACGAGCCCAATCGCAAGCGCCTGCTCGCGTCGCTCGACAAGGAGATGAGCCGAGCCGCGTCGGAGAAGCTCCGCTTTCTCGAGAAGCAGACCGACATGTTCGGCACGGTTGAAACGACCGCTCCCGGTCCCGGACCCGAGGAGAAGTTCGACACCCACGACCTGCTTGCCTACGAGAAAGAGGCCTTCGGGTTCTACTTCTCGTCCCATCCGCTCGAACCCTTCCGGGCCGAGTACGAAGCCCTGGACCTCGTGCCGATTGCCCAGATCGAGACGATGAAAGACGGCGCATCGGTCTCACTGGGCGGGGTCATCACTTCCCGCCGGGCACGCAAGGACAAACGCGACCGGGAGTATGCGATTATCACGCTTGAGGACTTCGACGGCACGGTCGAGGTGCTCGTCTTCTCCGACCAGCTTGAGGCCTGCCGGACCGTGCTCAAAGTTGACAACCTGGTAGCAGTGCGGGGTACGGTCAAAGTGCGCGCCGCAGACTCAGGCGGAACCCAGGCCGGCGTGCCCCAGGTGTGGGCCGAGCGGGTGATGGCATTCGCGGACAGCGCGCGCTGTCTCAAAGGCGTGGTCATCGAAGTGAACGAGCAAGAGTTCGACGACCTGGCGATGCTCAAGCTCAAAGAACGGCTCAGCCGTCACCCGGGCAGCGGGCTCGTTCGACTCCGCCTGAACCGCAAAGACGGCGACAGCCGCACTTTCCGCCTCGACGAACTGAAGGTCGAACTGAACAACGCGCTTATCGGTGAACTCCGCGACGTATTCGGGCCGGACTCGGTCAAACTCTGGGGCGAGCTTACCAGCGGGTCGGACAACTCACACCGCCGCAGCCGAACCAGCCGTCCCCCCAATCGTACCTGACCGACGAAACAGGCCGTCATCACCCGTTGCCGACCGACCGCGTCTTGAGTATTCCGGGGACGCGGTGCGCGGTCTCTCGACCGCCGCTCGGGCCGACAGCGTCAACTGACGGCCCGAGCATACTGGGGGATAGGGATTCGAACCCCAACTAGCTGGTCCAGAGCCAGCCGTCCTGCCAGTTAGACGATCCCCCAAGAGAACGGGCAAAGGATAGACAAGGCCGGGCAGAAGTCAAGGCAGGTCGGGGTATGCCGAAGCTGGTGCGATGGCCCTGGTCCCGGTGCTGGGTGAGACGGAATGCGTGCCGGCCGCGCGAGATGTCAAACCACCGCGAATATGTCATACCTGAACCACAGCGAAAATGTCATGGGTTGATCGTGTGAGCGGAGACGGCGTTTGGGCAGGACAACGACAGCACCTATTGTCTGCCGGTTCTGACCTACCCCGAGTCCATCGTGGAACAAGCAACTCGAGTTCCGATTCACGCGGCCGGTGGATTCGACGGCTTGGGCTGCAACGGACCTCATCTCGGGCTGGGCCCGTCCTCAGCCTGCCGGAGCCCGGGCAGGCCCGGCTCGGGCCGGCTTGACGGCGTGGAGAAACGGTCTTACGCTATTGACGCGAGAAAGGACGTTTAGATGAAGACTAGACTACTCAAGTTACTCCCGATGCTGCTGGCGGCGTCTTTGCTGGTCCCTCGGCTGGCGACCGCGACCGTTGATACGGCCTGGGTAAGGCGCTATGACGGGCCGAGGCACGGCCAGGACTGGGCGACAGCGATTGCCGTTGACTCCGCGGGCAACGTCTACGTGGCCGGGGCCAGCGCGGCCGACACCGGCTACCGGAATCTCGACTACGTCACCATCAAGTACTTCCCCAATGGCGACACCGCTTGGGTACGTCGGCGTGACTTCGGCGGTGACGACATCCCCTACGGCCTGGGCGTTGACGCCGCAGGCAACGTCTACGTGACCGGGTCCGGTAGCAACCGGGTCTGCACGGTCAAGTACAGCCCGACCGGTCAACTCCTCTGGTCGCTGCCGTTCGGCTCTCAGGGCGGAGGCAGCGACTTGGCCTTGGACGCGGCGGGGAACGTGCTTTTGTGCGGCCAACTACTGGACGTGCCATGGAAGTCGCTAACCATGAAGGTAAGGCCGGACGGTGATACGGTCTGGGCGCGTACCTTCAGCAGCCCGGAAGGTGAGGATGGCGCTACCGCTGTCGCTGTTGGCAGAGATGGCTCCGTCGCCACCGCAGGCTTTGGTGCTGGCGCCGGCACGCACTACGACTGCACGACGGTTATGTACGACTCCACTGGTCAGCAGTGCTGGGCGGCTCGCTATGATGGCCCAAACCACGGCGATGACCGGGCGTATGATGTCGCGCTCGACGACGACGGCAATAGCATCGCAGCGGGAGTCAGTGACAACGGCTACACGACGGCGTATGACTATCTGGCCGTCAAACGTGGCCCAACCGGAGACACGCTTTGGACGCGACGATACAACGGACTTGGTGATAGCCGGGACGTTGCAGAGGCGGTGGTCGTGGACGATAGCGGCAATGCCATCGTAGCTGGCCACAGTCGTGGTGTCAGCACAGGCGACGATTGGGCAACCGTCAAGTACGGTCACGCTGGCAACCAACTCTGGGTTGCTCGTCTCAGCGGACCAGGATACGGACAGGACCAAGCTAGGGCCGTTGCCCGAGACGGAACGGGGAACTGCTACGTGACCGGCAGTGTCTGGGTCGAGCAAGCAGTCGGCGGTGACTGTGTCACTGCTGCGTACAGCCCGAACGGCGAGTCCCTGTGGTGTGCGTTCTACAATGGGCCAGGTGATTGGAGCGACGTAGGCAGGGCCATTGCCGTTAGCGAAGTCGGGTGGGTGCTCGTTGCGGGCAGCAGCGACGGGACAGGATTCAACATGGATATCATGGCCATCAAGTACATCCAGGACGGAGCGGTGGCAGATCAACCACGGCCCAGAGTGGTATCCGCATTGCTCACACCCGAGGCCCGGCCAAACCCATTCAGCGCGCGGACGGCCATCAACTTCCAGACTCCTGCCGGCGGCGAGACGAACGTCTTGGTGTTTGATGTTGCAGGCCGACTAGTCAAGGTCCTCGTAGCCGGGCCGCTGACAGCCGGGGTTCATGTCGTTGGCTGGAACGGCTCTGATTCTGATGGGCACCCGGTGCCGGCGGGAGTCTACACCGTCAGACTGGTGACGGAGCAAACGAAGCAGAGTGTGAAGGTCGTGGTTCTGGACTAGACCAAGGAGAGTGAGATGAAGTACAGGACTTCTGCGGTGCTGGCGATGCTCCTGGGCATCGCCGTTTCTGCATCGGCGCAGGTGGCTGGGCCGGACGTGATGATGAAGGGAGTGGACTTCACGCGCGTGTCGGCCCAGTACCAGTACAACCACGAACTAGCAGTGGACATGCTCTGGCAACTGGCCCAGGACGGGACGAACTGGGTGACGATCAACCCGGTCTGGTTCATGCGGGATACCGGGTACTCAGCTATCTACCCGTGGGGCGATAGCTCACCGAGCGACAACGAGATACGAAGCGTCATCGGCTGGGCCAGGGAATACGGGCTCAAGGTCATGCTCAGACCCCAGATTCGCTGCTCATCCGGAGTCTGGATAGGCCGGCACCATCCCCGCAGCTCTTCCTGGTTTGATTCCTACCGCGACTTCATCCTGCACTATGCCCTGATAGCCCAGGACAGCGGCTGCCAGATGTTCTGCGTGGGCAGCGAGTTGGACTCCGCCTGCGACGACGCCTGGGAGCGGGACCGGTGGGCGCAGATCATCTATTGGGTCAAAGGCGTGTACCTCGGTCCGGTGACCTACGCCGCGGACTGGCGGACCTACCGCAGCATCCCGTTCTGGGACTCGCTCGACTACGTCGGCATCAACGCCTACTTCCCGCTCTACGACCCGGCCCAGCCGGACCCGGTTCCCGACTCGATGATGTACTTCTCCTGGGTCTGGGAGAGTCGCTGGATACCGGAGATAGAGAACTTCCTGGACTCGACCCAGACGTTCGGGCAGAACAAGCCGGTCATATTCACCGAAGTCGGCTACCGCAGCATCACCGACTGCGCCCGCTACCCGTGGGACAACACGACTCAGGGTTCCTTCAACGCGAAAGAGCAGCGCGACTGCTACATGGCGGCTCTGCATGTGCTCTTGGGCGAGCCGTGGTTTGCCGGCTGGTTCTGGCACGAGTGGACCACCTATCCCTTCCAGGGTGGAACCGGCGACCTGACCTACAGCCCCAAGAACAAGCCAGCCCAAGAAGTGCTCAGGCGGTGGTTTGCGGCCATCGGCACGCAGCGCTGCATCACCTTCACGCCGCGGGTATGGGACCGGGATTGCTATTGCTCGGAAGGCGCCGAACGGTCGCTTCCCAAGCTGGCAGCAACCGGGGCTGAGTGGGTTTCGATACTGCCGCAGGGGTGGATGGACACGGTGAACACGGCTTCGGTCGTAGTCCGTGACACCAGCATCGAGTCCCCATTCTCATCAACTGACTCCTCGCTCACGCGGGTGATTGCGTGGTCCCGGGGCTGCAGTCTCAACGTGGTGCTCAAGCCGCACGTGGACACCAGGCGGGGTGCATTCCGGAGCGACCACAACCCCCAAGGCTCGGTGCGCGAGGAGTGGTTTGCGAACTACACCGACTTCATCACCAGGTATGCCCGGTTTGCCGAGCAGGAGAGCTGTGAGCTGCTCTGCATCGGCTGTGAGCTTGATGGGACTGCCAACGAAGAGGCTGACATCGAGCTTTGGCACAGCGAGGTCATTCCCGCAGTGCGACAGGCGTATTCTGGCCCCATCACTTACACCAAGTTATGTCTTGACGGCGGCGTACTGCTGGAGCTATGGCAGGACCTGGATTTCGTCGGGGTGGATGCGTACTTCCAGTTGTTCCCACTGAACGGGTACGAAGGAAGCGACACAACGTGGAACCAGGTCCCGGACACGTTCGACATCCGCTGGAACCAAGACCTCGGCTGGGAGCACAAGTGGCTCCACCGTCTCGACACCCTCCGCCAGGCTACGGACAAGCCGATTATCTTCCCGGAGATTGGATATCAGCCGCTGGACAGCTCGGCGGCGCTGGGGGCGCGACCGACTCACCACAACTGGCTCAGGCAGTGCTCTGGTACCACTCTGGCCCTTTACTCGGTCTGCTTCCCGGTGGATACCATCACCGGTTTCGCCGTCGGAGACAGCGGCATCATCCTGAGGACCCTGGACGGCGGCGGGTCGTGGGACAGCCGGACCTCGACCGACGCCCCGCGGACATCGCTGCGCAGCGTGAGTTTCCCGGAGAACGACCGGGTCGGCTTCGCCGTCGGCTATGTCTATGACACCGGCGGGATGATTGTCAGGACGACCAACCGCGGCGACGACTGGTACCGCCAGACCATTCATTGGCCTTCAGGCCAGGTGCCCGTGCTGTCTGCGGTTGACTTTGCCGAGGACACGACCGTTGGCTTTGCTGTCGGCGACGCCGGCTGCTTGCTCAGAACGACCAACGTCGGCGCGGACTGGCATCCGGAGTCCTCGGGCACATCGGCGAACCTGCGCTCGATTCACTTCCCCTGCGCTGACACCGGCTTCATCGTCGGCGATTCGGGGGTAGTGCTCAGGACTACGGACGCGGGCAGCACCTGGGACCGGTGCAGCTCAGGCATCACCGACGCGCTGCGGGCCGTCTGTTTCAGCTCGTCCCGCATCGGCTATGCGGTCGGGGACAGTGGTATCTACCTGCGGACGTATGATGGCGGTGGCAACTGGTCGTGCATCCAGCGCAAGTGGTCAAAGCCAGCACAGGTGGCGGTTGCGGTGCCGCGCACCAATGCGGCCGACTCCTCAGTGTACGTGTCGGACGACCTGGGCAATATCCTGCGCGTCGACAGCGTGGACACGTCCTGGGTCATAGACGGAGGAGGGCAGGCCAAGCCGACGCGGCAGCGCATCAACAGCATCTGCTTTCCGGACAGCCTGGTCGGGTTTGCGGTCGGGGACAGCGGGGTCATTCTGAAGACGCGGGAGGGCGGCCGGAACCGGGTGGACTTCAACGAGATGCGCAACTGCTACGAGGCGGCATTCCGGGCGCTCTGGCGGAACAAGGAGACGTTGGACCCCCTGCCCTGGTTCTACGGCTTCCACTGGTACGACTGGTGGATACAGCCTGAGCCCAAGGGCGTGGACCACGAAGCGTGGCTTGAGAACATGACCATGCAGCAGAAGCCGGCGCAGGAGATACTTGAAGTCTGGTTTGCGGCCCGGCCCGCTGACCCTGGGCCCTATGGCCACCACGTCAGACAC
>CAZQFS010000099.1:0-11414 GCA_964592755.1 uncultured bacterium
GACCCGAAATCCGCCGACGGGTTTCGGTCATGTCCCGCGCCCGGCGTGTACTTCGCGCGGCTGGAGGCGCGAGGCGTGCACATCGGCAGGAAGGTCGTGCTGGCGAAGTAGTCTGGCGGCCCGCAGTTGGTTGGCGCAGGACAGGACTCCTGCAGCGCTGCGGACGGCGCTGAAGCCGGCAAGGCGCCTGCCGCAGCGGTCGCCTGTTCTGCTGGCGCGCTTCTGCGAGTCAGGTGCTGCCGCCCGAACCACCACCCTCGTCCGGTAGCGTTGCGGTGCTCGGTCGCGCTTGACTTGGCCGCGGTTTTGGCTTAGCTATCGGGCCTCGTGTCGTACTTTCTCCAGCAACTCATCAACGGACTGCAGCTCGGGTTCGTCTACGCGCTGATTGCCCTGGGCTACACGATGGTCTATGGCATCGTGCGGCTCATCAACTTCGCCCACGGCGACGTATTCATGGTCGGCGCCTACCTCGGTTTCTACGCCCTGGCAAGCTGGCATATGCCCCTGCCCCTGGCGCTCGCTGTCGCAATGGTCGGCTGCGCTGTCCTCGGCATTTTCATCGAGCGGGTGGCATACAAGCCGCTGCGCAATGCGCCGCGCATATCCGCGCTCATCACTGCGATGGGCGTGTCCTTGTTCCTTGAGTACTTCACCAGTCTGAAGTTCATGTTCGGGCCGGACTACCGGGCCTACCCGCGGCCGTTTGCGGTGCGAAGCTACGATATCGGAGGGGTTTCGGTGTCCAATATCCAGATTATCGTGTTCAGTGTCTCGATTCTCCTGATGGTGGCCCTGACGCTCTTCGTGAATCGGACCAAGACCGGCATGGCGATGCGGGCGGTGTCATACGACAAGGATACGGCCCGGCTGATGGGCATCAACGTGGACTGGGTCATCTCCATCACCTTCGGCGTCGGCTCGGCCCTGGCCGGTGCCGGCGGCGTGCTCTACGGCATCGCCTATCCGCAGATTCACCCGTTCATGGGCGTGATGCCGGGGCTGAAGGCCTTTGTCGCCGCAGTGCTGGGCGGCATCGGCGTCATCCCCGGCGCGATGCTGGGCGCGGTAATCATGGGCACGGTCGAGACCTTCACGTCGGCTTATGTCTCGTCAACCCTGCGTGACGCGGTCGCGTTCGGTATTCTGATTGTCGTGCTCCTGGTGCGGCCGGCCGGGATACTGGGAAAGCCGACACGGGAGAAGGTGTAGCAGGGAATGACCAGACCCCAGTCACCAATGACCAGGGCGCGGCTGGATGCGAGTCTCGTGGCGGTGCTGGTTGGGCTCGGTGGCTTCGCGGTTGTCCAGGCGCTTGCCCTGACCGGCGTGCTCAATCCCTACTGGCAGCAGATTCTCTGTCTGTCCGGCATCATGGCGGTCTCCGCTCTGGGTCTGAACCTGATTTACGGATACACCGGCCAGTTCTCCCTCGGCCACGCGGCGTTCTACGGGCTGGGCGCCTATGCCTCAGCGCTCCTCACCCGGAGCCTCGGGGGCGGCGGGCCGTGGGCGCTGGCGCTCGGGCTTGCCGCCGGCGTGGTGCTGGCCGGAATAGTCGCGTTTCTCATCGGGCTGCCCATCCTGCGCCTCAAATCAGACTATCTGGGAATTGCCACGCTGGGATTCGGGATTATCGTCAAGGTGCTGCTTGACAACTCTGATGCGGTGCTGCCGATGATGGGTGGTTCGCGCGGGATGAGCGCTATCCCGAAACTGACCAACTGGGTCTGGGTGTTCTTCGCCACGCTCGGAGCCGTGGTGGTACTGCGCAATCTGGTCTTCTCCGGGGTGGGTCGGGCTCTGGTCTCGGTGCGTGAGGACGAGCTGGCCGCCGAGGCGGTCGGCATCAACACCACCAGATACAAGACGCTCGGGTTCGTCACTGGCTGCATGTACGCCGGACTGGCCGGGGGTCTCTACGCGCACCTGTACACGTTCCTGCATCCCTCCAATTTCGACTTCCTCAAGTCAATCGACGTCCTGCTGATTGTCGTCCTGGGCGGACTGGGCAGCATTTCGGGTACGCTGGTGGCCGCGCTGGCGTGGACCTTCCTGCTCGAAGGGCTGCGGGTGCTTCTCCCTGCCTCGGTCCAGGACTGGCGCTGGGTCATTTACCCTCTGCTGCTCATCATCTTCATGCTGTTCCGACCCGGCGGTGTCTTCGGCGGGACCGAGTTCCGATTCCTGAAGCCGAAGGAGTACCGCTAGTAGATGGCCGCTGACCTGTCTCCGATGACCAACTGTGTGCTGGTGACGCAGGGGCTGACCAAGTCCTTCGGCGGGCTGGTGGCGGTGCGTGATTTCACCATGGTCGTGAACGAGCATGACCTGGTCGGTCTTATCGGCCCGAACGGCGCGGGCAAGACCACCGTCTTCAACCTCGTCACCGGAATGTACGTACCGACCTCCGGCTCGATTCGCTTTCAAGATACCGAAATCGGCGGGGTCAAGCCGTATCTCATCTATCAACGCGGAATCGCGAGGACGTTTCAGAACATCAGGCTGTTTCGGGAGCTGTCGGTTCTCGACAACGTGCGCGTGGCATACCATCACAAAGGTGAAGCCGGCCTCGTGGCATCGGTCTTGCGCAGTCGCCGGTTCCAGCGTGAAGAGCGGCGCGTGACCGACCGGGCCAGGGAGTTGCTCTCGATGCTCGGCCTTGAGGACAGGAGGAACGAGCTGGCGCGGAATCTGCCCTACGGTGAGCAGCGCCGGGTAGAAATCGCCCGGGCGCTCGTGGCCGAGCCGAAGCTGCTTCTGCTCGATGAGCCGGCCGCCGGCATGAACCCATTCGAGGTCGGCCAGCTCATGGAGCTGATTCACTTCATCCATGACCGGTTCAAGCTGACCGTGCTGCTGATTGAGCACCAGATGAAGGTCGTGATGGGTGTGTGCCGGCGGGTGTTCGTGATGGACTTCGGCGTGCTCATTGCCGAGGGCGCGCCCGAGGCAGTACAGGCCGACCCGAAGGTGATTGAGGCGTACCTGGGGAAGGCAGATTGATGCGGACGAAGTCAGTAGGCAGAATGCGGGGGCCGGCGTGCTGCTGAGGGCAAAGGACCTGGCGGTAGACTACGGTGCGATACGGGCGCTGCACGGCGTCTCGTTTGAAGTGAACGACGGCGAGATTGTCACGCTCATCGGTGCCAACGGTGCGGGCAAGAGCACGACCCTGCGCACCGTATCCGGACTCGTCCGGCCCGCGGCCGGCGCGGTATTCCTGGCCGAGCACCGGATTGACGGTCTGGCCGGGCACGAGGTCGCGCAACTGGGCATCGCGCACGTACCTGAGGGCCGACAGCCGTTCTCCCTGCTTTCGGTCCGGGAGAACCTGCTCCTGGGTGCGTTCACCCGGCGGAGGAGCGAAGTCGCTGCGGCAATGGAGCGGGTCTTCCAGTCATTCCCTCGGCTCCGGGAACGTCTGAATCAGACCGCGGGCACCCTTTCCGGCGGTGAGCAGCAGATGCTGGCCATGGGTCGGGGACTGATGGCGCGGCCCAGGCTGCTGATGCTCGACGAGCCGTCAATGGGGCTTTCGCCGATTCTCGTGCGCGAGATATTCGCCATCATCAGAGAGATAAACCGCCAGGGGACCGCGATTCTGCTGGTCGAGCAGAATGCGTTCATGGCCCTCCAGGTTGCCCACCGGGCATACGTGCTCGAGACCGGCAAGGTCGTGGCCGCGGGTCCGGCTGCCCGGTTACGCGAAGACCCGAAAGTCAAGACGGCGTATCTTGGTGAGTAGGCCGAGCCCGCGGCCAGAGGCGACGGACGACGGACGAACCGGGTTGTCCTGTTGAAGCGATTCGCGGTCTGGCTGGTTCCCCCCGCAGCGTTCGTCGTCTACCTGTACACTCTTTCGCCGACCGTCGGTCTGATTGATTCGGGTGAGCTGGCCGCAGGGTGTCATCTGCTCAACATCCTGCACCCGACCGGCTATCCGCTCTACACCGTCCTCGGCCGGCTGGCCTCGCTGGTGCCGCTCGGTCAGGTGGTCAACCGAGTTGCGGTCCTGAGTGCCGTGCTGGCCGCGGCAGGTGTGGGCCTGTTCCTTGCGCTGGCTCTGCGGCTCGGCATGTCGCGAACTGCGGCTGGCGCGAGCAGTGCGGTTCTCGCTTTCTCGTTCCCGGTCTGGGCTGTGGCGGTAGACGTCGAGGTCTACAGCCTGACCCTGGTGCTGGCCGCGCTGGTGTGGCTCGCAGCCGAGAGCACAACCGGGCGCAGTCAGCCGCCCTCGGGAAGACGCGCGAGCGACGCCGGGTTGCTGGTCTTCGGGTACGTCTGCGGTCTGACCCTCACGAACCACATGTCCGGAGCGAGTGTCGTGCTTGGGGCAGGCCTTTGTGTTCTCCTGGCCACAAGGCGCGGGCTGCTGCGTTCCCTGCCGGCAGTGGCCGCGATGTTCCTGCTCGCAATCTCGCTCTATCTCTTTCTGGTCCTGCGGGCAAAGGCCGGGCCACCTTTTGCCTGGGGCAATCCGCAGACGCTCGAGCGGCTGCTCTGGCACGTCACCGGCAGGCAGTATCAGGTCTGGATGTTCTCTCTGCCGCTGACCGAGGTGGGGCGCAACGCGGTGCAGGGCCTCGTGCTCCTGGCGCGGAGTTTCGGCTGGGTGCTGGTTCCGGTGGTCGCATACGGCGGGGTGCGGTTGTACCGCCAGCGGCCGGGCCTTGCGGTCGGACTGCTGGTGACGGCGCTGGCTGCGTTTGCCTACGCGGTCAACTACAGCATTCCCGACATCGAGTCATATTACCTTCCCTGCGTGCTGGCATTCTCGGTCTTCGGCGCGGCCGGGCTTGACGGCCTGGCCCGGCGCGTCGGCCGCTGGCAGCACCTGTTCTGGCTGGCCGGGGTGCTGGCCGCAGCGCTGAACTACTCAAGCGCCAGCCGACGCCACGACTACGTCGCCCACGACCATGCGGTAAACACCCTGTTGTCGGCCGAGCCGAATGCGACCATCATTACCGACTGGTGGGACGTCTACTCGCCGGTCTTCTACCTGCGCCGAATCGCCGGCGTGCGGTCCGATGTGTGCATCATTGATAAGGAACTCGTGCGGCGTTCCTGGTATCTCGAATACCTGGGCCGGGCCTATCCGTGGCTCGTCGCGGCGTCCCGCCCCGAGCTCGAGCGGTACCGAGCCTATCTTGACCAGTTCGAGCACGGCCGGCTGCGTGACCCGGCCGGGATTCAACACAGCTTCATCGCCCTGCTTGAGAGCTTCGTCATCCGTCACCCCGCCCGCCCTGCGTACACGACCTTTGATGCCGACGCGGGTCTTGACGCGCGACAGATGCTTCCCAACATGCGACGGGTGCCGGTCGGGCTGCTCTTCCAACTCCGAAGCGACTCGGTAGTGCCCGGGTTCGACTACTCTCAGATGACCGTCCGCGTCCCGCCGCGTGTGCCCGATGCACGCACACGGGCGGTCCTGGAGCGATATCGGTTCTTCGTCATCCGGCGGGCGCGGATGCTGCTCGACCTGGGCCGGACCGCTGAAGTCGAGCGCATGGCAGCATGGTACCGTGCCACGCCGGTGAGCCGGCTGGCACCGCTCGACGCGCGATGAACCAGTCGGAGTCCTCGCTGCACGGCCCCCATCTCATCCAATTGCTGACCAATGCGGGTCTGATGGCGACGATCGTCTACGTTCCCCTGCTGGCGCGGAGTCTGGGCGGGAACAGCTCCCAGATCGGATTGCTCGTCGCCGCCTATCAGGCTGCCGTGCTTGTGTCGAGTGTCGTATTCGGCCGGTGGGCCGACTACGGTGACCGGAAGGGTTTTGTGGTCTGGGGCATCGCAGTTTCAGTGCTGGCACTGGCGGCCCACGTGTTTGCCCGGAATCTGGGCGGCCTGTTGCTGGCACGGGTCTTTGCCGGCATCTGCGTGGGCAGTTTTCCCGCGGCCCTGATGGCCTACACCTCGGACCGCACCAACCTGCTCGGTCGGTTTGTCGGATTCGGGGCCCTCGGCTGGGGCATCGGTGCGTTCACCCTGGGCATGATACCCCCGAGCCTGGTCTTTCCCGTCGCAGCCGGCGTCATGCTCCTGACCGCGTTCGTGGCCATGGTCACGCTGAAGACACAGCACGTGCGTCTTGCCCAGCCTTTCGTGGACGCGCGCGTGCTCCGGCGCAACTGGCGTCTGTACCTTTCATTCTTCCTGCGCCATGCGGGTGCTTTCTCCATCTGGACCATCTTTCCGGTGTACCTGTCCGACCTGGGCGCAAGCCGGCTGCTGGTCGGGGTCGTGTTCGCCATCAACCCGTTCGGCCAGTTCGTCTTTCTCAACCTGCTGGAACGTGCCCGTGAACGGCCAATGGTCATCTGGGGATTCGTCCTCTCGGCGCTCGTGTTTGCCGCCTTTGGCCTGGCACGTACCTGGCAGCAGGTAGTCCCGATCCAGGTCCTGCTTGCCCTGTCCTGGTCGTGTCTTTACCTCGGCTCGCTCAAGGAGCTGATGCGGCTCAACCCGGAGAAGTCTACGGCCGCGGGGATGTTCCAGTCTGCGGCGAGTCTTGCCGCGGTGGTCGGTGCGCTGCTGGAGGCGGTCACCGGTGCGTTCGGATACCGGACCGTGATGTTCGTTGCGGCCGGCATGGCAGTCGCCGGTGGGTTGCTATATACGGCACAGCCGGGCAGTACACGCGGGGCGGCGGCAGAGATGGGTGCCTAGCGCGAAAGCAGGAACACGGCCAGGCCGGCACAGAACAGACCGAGCAGGTGGTTCAGGGTTACCGGCTCCCGGAGCAGGAGATAGCCGAGCACGGCCGGGATGATGATGTACATGCCGGAGAGCGGCACGACGACCGATGCCGGTCCCCGCTTCATCGCCAGGTAGAAACAGAAGGTAGCCATTCCCGCCAGCAGGCCGGAGACGATGACCAGCGGACTGGGGCGGGCGAGACGTCCGGTGCTGCCAGCCAGGGCAAGAAGCAGGATGGGGCCCAGGCTGGCGACCGTGGCCCACAGGGCAACCGCCTCCGGGCCTGAGCTGCGCAGCACGAGCTTGGTCAGGAATCCCCACGCGCCCCAGCAGATAAGGGCAGCGAGCGACAGCAATCGGTAATCCACGGCGAGATGTTATGCCCGGCTGGTGCTATGTCAACCCGAGCTCCCGGCGAGCAGACTAAGGCAGGGGGTGGTAGGATGCGGAAAGGAGGAAGCGTTGCATCCTGAGATAATTATACCGTAGAAACGCGGCGGTGGCAAACTCGACGGGCCGGCTACCAGCGGATGGCGACCCCGCCCCAGGTCAGGCCCGCACCGAACGCGACCAGAACGACAACGTCTCCGGAGAGAATCCGGCCGGCCCGACGCGCCTCGTCCAGGGCGATGATGGTTGTAGCCGAAGAGGTGTTGGCGTACTTCTGAATATTGACAAACACCCGATGCATCGGGAAGCCAAGCAGTTTGGCTGTGGCCTCGATGATGCGCAGGTTGGCCTGATGCGGGATGAGCAGCTTGACATCATCGGCCTTGAGCCGGGCGGCACGCAGGACGCGGCTTACCGAGTCGGCCATGCTCCGCACCGCAACCTTGAAAATGGCGTTGCCGTTCATCTTCAGGTAGTGGAGTCGCTGCTGGAGCGTTTCGGGTGTCGCGGGCCGACGCGAGCCCCCTGCGGGCATGCACAGGTCGTCACCGCGCGAGCCGTCCGCCCCCAGATAGCTGGCGATAATGCCGCGGCCGCCTTCGGCCGACGCCTTGAGCACGGCTGCACCCGCTCCATCAGCCAGCAGCACGCAGGTACCACGGTCGGTCCAGTCGGTAATCTTCGACAGCACCTCGACCCCGACCACCAGCACGGTCTTGTATGTTCCGGTGGCGATGAACTGGCGTGCTGTCGCCAGTGCATAGATGAATCCGGTACAGCCCGCGGCAACATCCATGGCCGCCGCCCGCTTCGCGCCGAGTCGGTGCTGAATCAGGCAGGACGTGGAAGGAAACGGCATGTCGCCCGTGACCGTGGCGACAATTATCAGGTCGAGCTGCTCCGGGCTGACGTTGGCATCAGCCAGAGCCCGGCGCGAGGCCGCGAAGGCGAAGTCGGATGCGGCCTGCTCCGGTGCAGCGATGCGGCGCTCTTTCATGCCGGTGCGCTCGGTTATCCACTCATCCGAGGTTTCGACCATCTTCTCCAGGTCGGCGTTGGTCATGACCCGCTCGGGCACGTCGAACCCGGTCCCGACGATGACCGCGGACAGCAGCCGGGGCTGCGGGTCGGCCACAAGCTCAGGGTCGGGCTGCGGAATGGTCTGGGATTCTATTAGCGAGGTGGCCTCACTCACGACGGTAATCATACAGTCTTGGCCGGCCAGGTCAAATTGAGGCCGGCTGCCTTGCCGGGTTCGCGTACTTCGCGGCAGTCGGCAGCGGGACTTGGTGCGGGCTTGATTCCGGGGCACGCGGTTCTATACTACTCGGCCTCCCATGACAGATGACGTGATTCGGATTCGCGGCGCGCGCGAGCACAACCTCAAGAACCTCGACGTCGTCATCCCGCGCAGCAAGCTGGTGGTCGTCACCGGCATCCCCGGTTCGGGCAAGTCGTCGCTCGCGTTCGACACCATCTATGCCGAGGGCCAGCGCCGGTACATCGAGTCGCTCTCGGCCTACGCGCGGTAGTTCCGAGTCAAGCCTGGCCACGATGTGCGCGGGAGCCCAGGCCCGATTCCAGGAATCGAAACATCAGGTTTGTATTGACAACTTCTTTCACGCGAGAATTCTAGCAGGGCCTGATTCTGCCTACCCCGCAAGGCTCTGGTCCCAGGAGAGCTGCCGAATCCACGCGGAAGGCCCGTAACTTCCTGAACTCACAATGATTAGCCAGCGAGCCAGGCAGGTGGGATGAACTTGACTTCGTCTTCGCGCTGCCGCACCATTACCTGTTCACAGCCAAGAGGAGGTTCGTGATGAACCGTATCGCGACCGTCGCACTTTGGTGTGCCGTGATGACATCCGCCACGCTCGCGCACCAAGTGCAATACACCGCCGAGCAGTTCTCATCCACAACTGCCGGCGAGTATGACCGGATCGTTGTAGGTTCTGACTTCGCGGCCATGTCGCCGGAATCGGAACCCGAACTTCCGGTTCAGCTTCTCACGTACGTGTTGCCTCCGAATTTCGAGGCGACAGGCGTACAGATTCTGGCCTCCGAATCCCAAGTCTTCCAGACCGACTGCTACTTGTACCCAACTCAACCAGACACGGTGATAGGTTGTCGGCCGAGAACCGTCGGCCCCGACTCGAGTATCTACGGGCAGACGACCGCCTATCCTGCGTCGCCAATGGAGATAGTCCACCAAGGCACCCTGGATGGCGCGAGCCTCGTGTCCGTTGCGATTCGACCGATGTTCTATTTCCCCCAGCAGCGTGAGCTCCACCTGTACACCAGTCTGACGTTCGACTTCGTCCTCGCGCCACGGGACCCGCCAGAACGGGCCCTAGTCCGGGGGCAGGTCGGGCAACGGGCATACGAGCAGATGCTGTCCGGCGTCGTTCAGAACCACCAAGACCTGGCCATGTACTACATCCGTCCGAGTCTCGTGCCTGAGACAGAACCTACCGGGGAGTTCGTTCCATTCCCGAAGCCAGAGCAATACACCATCATCACCTCGGACGAACTCGTCCCGTCTTTCCTGCCCTTGGTCGAATGGCTTACGGACAAAGGAGTTCCGGCTACCGTAGTGAGCGTGAGCCACACGCTTCATCACTTCCCGGGCGTTGACGATGCCGAGCGGATGCGGGAGTACATCCGATACGGGTGGAAGACATGCGGGACCATCTGGGTCCTTCTGGCTGGTGACTCAGGCTGGGTGCCGATGCGGAAGGGAAGCGCCGTGGACGGCGAAACGCCACCTCCGCCTTCAGATCGTACGGACGAGAACACGCCGCCATCTGATTGGTACTACACGGACCTGAGTGGAGAGTGGGACTACGATGGGGATGGGCGTTTCGGCGAGCCGACACAGGACCGGCCTGACTTGTACCCCGAAGTCTTCGTCGGACGCGTCCTTGTTCGCACACCTCAGGAGGTCAGCAATTGGGCAGAGAAGGAACTGCAATACGAGCAGATCTGCAGTAGCGACCTTGATCTGATGAAAGAGTGCACGTGGACGTACGACCAGAACTCGCGCCCGCCTTTGGTCCCAAACCTAGCCCCCGGGACGACCGCGCTGTTCCCGGCCCACTTCACTTTCCACTACCTCAACAGCGGTGACGCACATACCTGCGTACTCTACCACGATGCCGGAGCGGGGTTCACCGTGCACTACAATCACGGAGCGTGCCGCGACTTCTGTCCGAATTCGAACCCGTGGCAGAAGGTCTGGAGCTACTGGGATGGACAGAGAACGGTATTCAACGACGGCGTGAACAACATCCAGAACGCCGGACGGTACGGCATGGTGTACTCAATTAGCTGCTATTGTGCCGCATACGACCCAAACCACTACCCTCAACACGGCCGACCGGACTTGATAGAGAACCTGCCCAGCGATACATGCGTTGCCGACGCGCTCACGGATGCCTACGCGACCAAGGGTGCGGTGGCGTACTTGGCTAACACTCGGTTCGGGTGGCCGAGCGGGTCGTCGTACCTGTTCAGAGAGTTTTGCAGGCAGCTCTTCGGAGCTGAAGGTCCTTTCTCCCTCGCGGGCATCGAGGCGGCGTCCAAGATCCTACTGGGCACTGTGCCCGGCGTCAGCTACAAGTGGTACGTTTCGCACGCCCACAACCTCTTTGGCACGCCTGAATTCGAGCCGTGGATAAACGCACCCGGCACATTCGAGGTCGAACACCCTGACTACATTCCGGTTGGAGTGACTACGCCGTTCACGGTTGTTGTTCGGACGGCCGGGCAGACAGGGCTGGCAGAGGTGCGTGTCTGTCTTCACAAGGACGGGGACGTCTACGCGGTCGGCTGGACCGGTGCCGACGGAACGGTCACTTTCCTCGTGACTCCGGCCACGGAGGGTATTCTTGAGGTGACCTGCTACAAGCCCAGACCCAGTACAGACTTCTCTGTTTGCTACGACCAGTACCTGCCCAAACAAACGACCTGCCGGGTAGGGATTGAGGCGCTTCGTGGTTCCGCAGGAGAGGCCACTTCGCTGCCCCGCATGGTTTCGCTCGCTACGGAGAAGATTGCCCGTCGCGGCGGCGGGACTGTCATCCGGTACGGACTGCCGGAGAACAGCAGTGTCCGTCTGGAGCTGTGGGACGTCTCGGGCCGTCATGTAGGAACCTTGGTCAACAGATACGAAAGCGCGGGCGATCACGCTGTTGACGCTGACCAACTGGACGCAGCCCTGTCCGCCGGTTCCTACTATGTCGTCCTGCTGGCGGGGGGCGAGAGAAGAACAGCCAAGCTTGCCTTGGTCAAGTAAGACGTTGTCTCAAGTGAGACAG
>CAZQFS010000100.1:0-5790 GCA_964592755.1 uncultured bacterium
AAGTTCCGTCCCAACTGACACCGAGCGTATCACCGGCCCGCATCCCGGCCCGGTGCAGCATTTCGACCAGCGCCGCGCTGAAATCGGGATTGGTCGTGGTCAGCGCGTCGCTCAGATCACTGCGGCCATAGGTCGTCTGGGAATACTGCACACCGACCAGGGCCGTGCCGTTCGGGTCGTTGACGCTGTCAATGGGATACCCGAGCTCCTGCCTCAGCCCGGCCACCAGCCTGAATGCCTGACTGCTGAGCCTGACCGCGGCCATCTTCTCTTCATAGAGCCGGCTCCGTACCGGACGTGCGCTCCGGCTCACCAGCCAGTAGCAGCCGACCGCAAGCAACGCCAGCGCGACCAGCACCCAGCGGTTGACCCTGCCCCGCCGCCGCCGCACTAGAACGCGCCTCCGGTCAGCACCGTCATCACCAGCCGGGTGAGCACCGCGGCCACAAGCATGGTTGAGATGGTCTCGATAATCCCCTGCCGGTTCATCCAGTAGGCCACAAGGCCGGGAATCACGTACCCGATGACGCCCAGGTCCAGGTGGGCATGGCCGACGGCAAGCCGGGGCACCGTCTTTGTCACGTAGCCGAGCAGATAGCCGACCAGCACCCCGAGCAGCAGCATCCGGCGGCCGAAAACCAGCATGAATCGCGAAGCAGCCTTGACGACGGCATAGGTCGCCAGCGAAACCAGCAGGGTTGAGCCGACCCTTATCGGCTCGGAAAGCGCCAGCGCAAAGTAGCCGGGCACCACAATCCCGCCCGCGGCCACGCCGATCGTCTCGGTCAGGGCGAACGACGCGAGCATGCCCAGGCCAATCGTCTCAATCACCATCCGGTTGCCTCGCTCTCAGCGCCAGATACTCAATCAGCCGCTCACCATAGCCGACGGTGTTGCCCGTGGCAAACACCAGCGCACGGTCCCTGACCAGCTTCATCAGGCCGTCATAGACCAGTGCCGGTTCACGCTCATCACCCAGGTCATGCAACCGCTCCGGTGCGATGCCGACCTCTCTTGCCCGGTGAAGGAATACCCGTGTGGCCCCGCCGGTTGCGACATACTCTGCCGCGTTCCACGACGAGACCATCTCGGCCAGTTGCCGCGACCGGTCCGCCCGGTCGCTACGGCAGTTGACGAGAACAACCCGCTCGCCGCTCCGCCCTTTGACCATATCCCAGAGCATCGCAATCGAATCCGGGTCATTGGCCGCCATCGTGTAGACGACCTCCATCTCCCGACCCGAATCCACAATCCGATAGATACGCATCACGCCGAAGTCCGGTTCGCTGCGCTGCATACCGGCCAGAGCCTGGCTCCGTTCAACATTCAGACTGGCGCAGACATCCAGTGCCAGCGCCACGTTCTCCTTGTGCTCGATGTACCCGAACCCCTTCATCTCCTCATCGCTCACCGTGCTCGGGTCCGCGACCGTCATCTTCACCCCGGGCCGCAGTGCGCGCCTCAGGGTCACAAGATGCGGCCCCCGCTCCGCGGTGAAGAACATGCCCTGGCGCGGTACCGTATTGGCCAGGGCACGACCTACGTCAGCCACGGTCGGCCCCATCACGTCAAGGTGGTCGGCCCGCACGTTCGTGATGACGCCGTGGGTCGGCCGGATGAGCATCAGGTTCTCGGTCCGCTGATACTCAGGCAACAGGGCCATACACTCAATCACCAAGGCAGAAGCCTTGTGCCGGCGGGCCAGACGCACGATGCGGAGTTCTTCGAGGATGTTCGGCTTTCCCAGCCGGCGAATCGGATGCTCCTCATGGTCGCCGAGAATGAACCTCGGTCTTGTGCCGGTGACTTTGGCTGCCACGCGCATCCCGCCACCTCGGAGCCCGGCAGCAATCAGCCGTGTAACTGACGACTTGCCGCGCGTACCGTTGACCTGAACCCTGACCGGAATCTGCGCCAGATTGCGGCGGTGGATGGCGTACTCTGCTATTCCGTAACCGATGAACAGCAGCACGAGAATGAGAACAAACAGCATCAGAAGACGGGACTATCAGTATAGTTCCCTGCCTCTGACTGTCAAACCCGGTTCCGAAACGTATACCGGGCGGGGTGACAGCCGTGCTGCCGGTCGCACCGGGGCGTGTCTGCCTGCTGCCGTGCTGTTCCCGACTACTCTCGGACCACGAGCTTGGCAGTTGCTGTCACGCCGTCTGCATCAAGGCGAACGAGATAGACGCCAGCCGGCAAGACCCTGAGGTCAAGCGGCCAGGACGAACTCCTGCATGGTGATGATGAAGCCTGAACGCAGCGACCCAGCGCATCGTATACCGTTATCCGGGCTCCGGCGCACGTCGTGGGCAGGCGGATTACGGCAACGTCGTTGCTCATCGGATTCGGCAGAATCTCAAGCCGCGCCCTGTCAACTGCAGTCGGTCCGACCCCGTCTGCCTGAGCACTCGGTTCCGGTGTCGGCCGCAGTGGTGCGTCCGCGCCCGGGTCGTAGGAGAAGAACTCAAAGGTCTTGTTACCTTTGAGCGCCCAGACCAGCCCACTGCCCGCGGCGAGCGCACCGCCGCCTTTTACCGGCCTGCTGCTCGGCAGTCTCGGGATTGACTCCAGTTCAAACCAGACATCGGCCAGTGGGTTGTAGCCCCAGAACTCGCAGGTCCCGCCCTTGAGCGCATAGATGGTACCGCCAAGATAACAGATGCTGGTGCCGAGCTTGGCTTTCTTCTTTCGGCCCGAGCGATTCTCAAACGGCAGCGACGCCCGGACATACCAGGAGTCAGTGCCGATGTTGTAGGCGAAAAGCTCATTGTACGAACCCTTGAGCGCGTAGAGCGTGCCGCCCGCGTTCACCAGGCAACTGCCGTCGCCCATGCCTTTCAGGCTCGTACCCAGCGGCACGTCGCGCCGGATTTCCCAGGTATCGGCCTGAACCAGGTAGCGCCAGAACTCGCTCGTCTTGTTGCCCTTGAGGGCGTAGACATAGTCGTGCCCGGTCGAGCCTTCGTGCCAGAACGCAAGGCCCGAGCCGCCCTTGACCGTCTTCGGCTTGAGCCCGGTCCCGAACGGCACGTCGGCCTGTCGAGACCACGAGTCGTGGATGACGTCGTAGCGCCAGAACTCGCTCGTGCCATTACCCTTGAACGCGAAGACCAGGGTGTCGTAGCGGTCGTAGCAGAGCGCAGCGCCTTTCTTCACCCGCTTGCGTTTCTCGACCGCGTAGGGCACTGATTCGAGCGGATACCACGAGTCAACCGCGACGTGATAGCGGTAGAACTCGTTCGTGTTGTTCCCCTTCAAAGCGAATACCGCGAACCGCGTCGCATCATACCGACCGTGACACAGCGCGCCGCCGTCTTTGACTCCCTTGAGTCCAAGCCCGGCCGGCACGTTCGCCTTCTGGGTCCAGAACGGGAGCTCACGCCACTTGACGTAGAACCAACCACTCAGCGTATCATTGACCGGATTCATGTCGCCGGTCAGTACCACACGGCAACTGATGACGTACTGGCCGTCCAGGTCCTGAAATGCCGGGAACACGACGTCCTGACTCGCGTTCGGCGCAAGGTCCGGAACGACAACCGACGCCGAGTAAGCCCGCCTCGCGCCGTCGTAGATTTCGACGACGACCGTCACTGTTTCAGGCTCGAGGCCTTCGTTTCTAATCCTCACCTGCGGCGCAACCGGCAGGGGCGGTATGGTGTCGGTGGGAGCGAGGATCGCGGTGACTCCGGCGTCTTGTTCTACGTACCGGATAGTCACGAAGTCGGTGTCGGTGCTCGGGTTGTAGCTGAACCCGGTGACACAGACCACGCCCGGGCCGGGCGCGACCAGTGCCAGCGCTTTGTCGTCGCGATTCGGCGGTGTGTAGTTGTAGCGGGCCGCCCATTGCTGTCCGCCGGCCGTGTCGTACTTGATGGTGTAGATGTCGGTGCCGTTGCTGTTCGTCTCAACCGAGCCGGTAACGTAGACGCCGCCGGCACGGTCAAGGCCTATTGCCCAGGCCTCGTCATCACCACTGCCACCGTGATAGCGGGCGACCCAGAGCTCGCTGCCGGTCGGGCTGTAGCGCACGGTCGCGTAGTCGCTGTACCTGCTGCCTGTGCCGGTGCTCCAGCCGGTCACGTACGAGTAACCGGCTGAGTCAATTGCGACCGAGGAAGCCACGTCGTCAGAGAAGTCCGGCCCGTCGTACCGCGCGGTCCACTGGAGGTTGCCCAGGCTGTCGAACTTCAGCGTCGCGTAGTCGTAGTCGCTTTCCGCGCCCATGCTCCCGCCGGTCACAATGACGCTGCCTGAAGCATCCACGGCCAGCGCATAGGCGGTATCATACCCGGCCGGGTTACCCGAATAGGTTCTGACCCATGCGGTCTCGCCGGTGGAGCGAATCCGCGCTGCAAAGTAGTCAACCGAGCTCGCGCCGGCGCGCATCCAGCCGCACACGTAAGCGCTCTGCCCGGGTCCGGACGCGACCGCGTTTGCCGCTGAACTCGAATCCCCACTCCGGGCCGGAATCCGGCAGACCCATTGCTGAGTGCCGGCGCTGTCGTAACTGACGACCACGGCCTGGGTCCGGCTGCCGAACTGGCCGACGCCGGCTGCGAACACGTTCCCGTACCGGTCCGCGGCCAGCGCCTGCGCCTGGTCGGCGCCGGTACCGCCGTACCGCCGCGTCCATAACGTATCGCCGGTCGCCGGGTCGTGCCGCACGGTCCAGAAATCGGTGTTGCCGCCAACAGTCGTGTACCCGGCCGTGTAGACTCCTTGGTATGGTGTGCAGACCACGGCCGCGGCCCGGTCCGGCACGCTGCCTGAGCTCGACAGCCGCCGCACCCAGACCGTCTCGCCTGCAGGATTGTATTTGACAGTCACGAAGTCCGGGCCGCTGCCACTGCCTGCGCTGGAGCCAGTCACGTAGACGTTCCCAGTCAAGTCGGCCGCAATACCCACGGCCCGGTCGGGCCCGTTTGCCGGGCCGTTGTACCGTGCCACCCAGGCGTAGACCGGAGCCAGCACAGCGAGAAGAGCAGACACGAAAACCACGCGCCAACGGTTCATATTTGCCTCCGTAGAACAGAGTCCGTCCGACAAAAGACACAGGGCTCACACACCGGCCGCACGAACCCTGTGCGACATAAGATTATAGCCCCTTGCCGCCGGGCCGGTCAAGCAGGCCGGTCGCTCCCGGAACCCGACTTCAAGCCACGAAAGGCACGAAGTAACGGGTGCTCTTCGGGCTTCTGGCCCTGCCCTTGGACTTCGTGTCGTTCGTGGCAGTCAATCTCGGAATTGACGGCCGCTACTCTTTGAGTCCGGAGCGGGCCTGGGACTGAAGAATCTGCTTCTGGGCAAGGAAGAAGAGCAGAACCAGCGGGACAATAGCCAAAGTGGTGGCGGCCATGAGCAGGGTGTAGTTGGTGCTCTGCTCGCGGGAGAAGTAGGCGAGCCCGACCTGAAGCGGCCGAATCTTCTCCGAGTTCGTCACAATCAGCGGCCAGAAGAACGAGTTCCAGGAGCCGATCACGTTGAAGACGATAATGGTGACAATCGGTGCCCTGCACAGAGGGATGACCACGGTCGTCAGCGTGCGCAGCGGCGAGCAGCCGTCAATCCGGGCGGCGTCAAACAGGTCCTGGGGAAGCTGTCGGATGTGCTGCCTCAGGAGGAAGATGGCGAAGATGTTCGCAATCCATGGCACAATCATCGCCGCGTAGGTGTCAATCCAGCCGAGACGGAACAGTATCGTGTAGCTGGGCACGAGGTAGACCGGCAGCGGTATCATCATCAGGGCAAGGAAACCCATGAACAGGGCTTCGCGGCCGGGGA
>CAZQFS010000100.1:5800-11365 GCA_964592755.1 uncultured bacterium
AAGCGTAGGCGGCCAGTATGCCGGTCAGCAGCACGCCGGCCAGCGAAAGGAGAGCGACCAGCACCGTGTTGCCGAGGTAAAGCAGAAGCGGAATCTGGCGAAACACCTCGACGTAGTTGCCGAACTGCGGTGAGGCCGGGAACCACGTGGGCGGGAAGCGCAGCGCCTCGAGCGGGGTCTTGAGCGATGTGCTCACCATCCAGAAGAACGGCAGGACCATGGCCAGTCCCATCACGACCAGGAGGAGATGCACCACCGGAGTGGTCGAGTGTCCGGACCTAGCCATACTGCACCCGTTTCTCGAGGAAGAAGCGCTGGAGCAGGGTGAGCGTAAGGATGATGATGAAGGCAAAGAAGGCGATTGCCGCACCGTAGCCGAGGCGCCAGAGCTCGAAAGCGTTCTCGTAGAAGTAGTACATCACCACTTTGGTAGTGGAAAGAGGCCCGCCGGCCGGCGGACCGGTCATAATCCAGACCTGGGCAAAGGTCTCGAAGGCCCCGATGCAGCTCAGTATCAGCACGTAGTACGTGGTCGGCGATATCAGGGGCCAGGTGATACCGGCAAAGATTCGGAACCGGCCCGCACCGTCAATCCGCGCGGCTTCGTAGTAGGTCTTGGGGATGTTCTGAAGACCGGCCAGGAAGATGACGATGTTGTACCCGAGGCTCTTCCAGATGCCCATCATTACGAGCGAGAGCAGTGCGACCGACGGGCCACGTAGACCCGAAGGCAGCGCCGCGCCGTGCGGCCCGAGCAGCAGTTGAAACAGGCCGCGCGGGTCCTGCAGCCATCTCAACCCGTCCAGATGAACGAGTGACAGAAGGTAGTTCAGCAGCCCGCGGTCCGGGTGCAGTATCCAGCGCCAGACCACCGAAACCGCGACAATCGAGGTGACGACCGGCAGGTAATAGACCGTACGGTACAGCCCCAGGCCGCGAATCTTCTGGTTCAGCAGCAGGGCGATGAAGAGGGAGAGGAACAGGGTGACAGGCACTTCGAACAGGCAGTACCAGCCGGTGTTCAGCAGCGATTTCCAGAAGACCGGGTCGCGGAGCACGGCAACGTAGTTGCCCAGACCGACGAACGCGCGTGCGCCGGCCATGCCCCAGTCATACAGGCTCATCCGTACAGACAGGACTATCGGCAGGACTCGGAATACAGCCAGGACAACAAGCGCGGGCACAAGGAAGCCGAGGGCAAGCAGGCCTTCGCGCGTGCGGCGGTGCATGGGCAAGGCGAGTATAGCCACAGAGCAGGGCCAGTCAAATAGGCTACCTGCGCTTCAGCTTCTTGCGCCGCGATGCCTTCCATTCATCGTCGTCAATCTGCTGTCTGACTTCCCGAATCCGATCGCGCAGCTTCGCCGCCTTCTCGAACTCCAGCAACTGCGCGGCCTGATCCATCTCGTGCTGCAATCTCGCCAGCAGGACGACCTTGTCCTCTTCCTCGCCGTTCGCCGTTCGCCATTCGCCTTCAGTCGTTCCCTCGGTCGCCTTTGCATCGGCGACCGATGTCGTCAGCCTCACCTGGTCAACCGACTTCTCAATCGAGCGCGGCTCGATGCCGTGCTTCGCATTGTACTCAATCTGCTTCTGCCTGCGGCGCTCGGTCTCTCTGAGCGCGCGTCGAATCGAGCCGGTCACATTGTCTGCGTACAGAATCACCTCTCCCTTGACGTTGCGCGCGGCCCGTCCCGCGGTCTGGATAAGGGACCGCTCGTCCCTCAGGAACCCTTCTTTGTCCGCGTCGAGTATGGCCACCAGTGATACCTCGGGCAGGTCCAGCCCCTCGCGCAGCAGGTTGATGCCCACGAGCACGTCGAACTCGCCCAGCCGCAACTGCCTCAGAATCTCTACCCGCTCAATCGCGCCGATTTCCGAGTGCATGTATCGCACCTTCAGCCCCATCTCGGTGAGATACTCAGCCAGGTCCTCGGCCATCCGCTTGGTCAGGGTCGTGACGAGCACCCGTTCCTTGCGCGTGGCGCGTTCACGTACCTCGGCAATCAGGTCGTCAACCTGCCCTTTGGTTGGCTTGATGGTCATCTTCGGGTCCACGAGCCCGGTCGGGCGGACAATCAGCTCTGCCACTCGACCCTTGCTTACCGCGGCCTCGAACGGTCCGGGCGTCGCCGAGGTGAACACGGCCTGCTTCACCAGCTTCTCGAACTCGTCGAACCGGAGGGGCCGGTTGTCCAGGCACGACGGCAGCCTGAAACCGTAGTCCACCAGGGTCTGCTTGCGCGCGCGGTCCCCGTTGTACATGCCCTGCACCTGGGGCACGGTCGCGTGCGACTCGTCGATGACCATCAGGTAGTCTTCCGGGAAGTAGTCAAGCAGGGTGTACGGCCGCTCGCCCGGCTTCTTGCCCAGCAGGTGACGTGAATAGTTCTCGATGCCCGGGCAGTACCCGAATTCGCGCATCATCTCCAGGTCGAACCTGGTACGGGTGCGCAGCCGCTGGGCCTCGAGCAGCTTGCCCTGGGCTTCAAGCTCGGCCGTACGCTGGGCCAGCTCTTCAAGAATCGAAACCTCAGCCTGGGCAATCTGCTGTTCAGTGGTCACGAACTGCTTGGCCGGGTACATCACGATGCGCGGCTTGGTTTCGACCAGGTCACCGGACACGATGTCGAACACGGTCAGCCGACCCACCTGGCTGCCGTCGAACTCGACCCGCACCCCATAGTCCCGGTGCGACGGGTGCACGTCCACCACGTCGCCCCTGACCCGGAAAGTTGAACGCTTCAGCTCCACGTCGTTGCGCGTGTACTGCAGCCGCACCAGTTGCTCAATCAGCGTATCCCGGTCGAGCGTGCTGCCGACTTCCACCGGGAACAGCGAGTCGCGGAACTCCCACGGCTCGCCCAGATTGTAGATGCACGAGACCGACGCGACCACGACCACGTCCCGGCGTTCAATCAGGCTGGAAGTCGCCCGCAGGCGCAGCCGCTCTATCTCCTCATTGATGCTGGCATCCTTCTCGATGTACAGGTCGTGCTCGGGCACGTAAGCCTCGGGCTGGTAGTAGTCATAGTAGGAGATGAAGTACTCGACCGCGTTCTCGGGGAAGAACCCCTTGAACTCACCGAACAACTGCGCGGCCAGGGTCTTGTTGTGCGAGAGCACGATTGCCGGCCGGTTGAGCCGCTCGATGACGTTGGCCATCGTGTAGGTCTTGCCTGAGCCGGTGACGCCCAGCAGGGTCGCATACTTCGCCCCGCCGTTCAAGTACTCACACAGTCGGTCGATGGCTTCGGGCTGGTCTCCCGAAGGCCTGAAAGGAGCGGCGAGCCTGAACCGGTTCTCTACCATGGGCTCATTCTAGAAGCCCGCGGCCGCGGGTCAAGCGGCCGCCGATATTGACCGGGCTGCCCAGCCACGGTAGAATTAAGGTGCTGGACGGAGAACCTAAGGCGGCAATTCGCGGACGACCAGTCGCACTGGCGTCCATGTTCTTCGCGGGGACATAACCGAAATCCGTCCCGGATTTCGGATTGTGTCCCAAACGCGGTACAAGACCACTTAGAGAGGCGGCTCTTGTGTGAGGACCCGGGCTTGAAACCCGGGTCCTCGTCTGTTCAACTCCCGCGTGGCTCAATGTCAGAAGGAACAGATGGCAGACGGCTTGACCGACACGACTGTTTCCCGATTTCGACCTGTATACTGAAAGACTAAGTGGCCTGCAAGCCGGCCAAGTGAGGCAACAGCATTGCTCTACGCGACTTAGGTGCTCAGAGCCGTATTTCTATACCCCCAGGGGGGAGCAGTCTGGGAAGGGGCTTGGCGAGCACCCGAAGCATGGGCTTTGGCCGGGGTCCCAAGATGCACAACAAGTGCGCAGTCCAGCGCGACTGCATCCGCATCAGGGCCTGCTCCTTGCGCGACTCAGTGCCCTGAACCTGTCACCGCCCTGAGGCAGGAAGCTCGCGGTCCGGCGCTCGCGTCGGCTTCTGCTGCGGCTCTGGCGTCTGCTTTGCGCAGGGCTTGTCGCGCAGCAGCCCGAACACCTTGCCGCACGCCCTGTTCGGCTCGACTTGCACCCGGCGACAGCGCCTGTCCGACTGGAGGAGTCGGATGTGGCTTAATGTCGGTTCTGGGACGCACCGGCACCTTGACACCCCGACGGGCCAGGCGTAGCATTGAGGCATCATGAAGGCAATCCTGGAACCCTCGGTCGTCGAATCCGCATCCTCGGCCGGGCGAGGGGATGGGCCCGCGATGTCAATAATCGCGTGTTGCGTCCCCGGAATTCCAAGGGTCAAGGGGCCGAATGGACAGGGCACGTCAGCTGTCCGACTTCGGCTTGTCGCGGGCGACTGGCGGCTGCTCGGTCAGTTCTTCGAGCACCGAATCAGCCACCTGCTCGGCCCGCGCCAGCCGCTCAGCGTAGCTGAGCCCCAGGCGCTTGCGTTCCTCTTCTGATTCTCGGCGGATTCTGTGCAGCCATTCAAGGAAATCGCCGTCGTCATTCTTCATATTCGAGCACCTCCTCCGGGGTCCGAATGCTGAGCAACTGATACCCTTCCCGCAGGTTCACCGCGCCGATTCTCCTCTCCGCCCACTCGTTGGCAAGGTGTTTGAGGTTGAGCGACACCAGCACATCGGCTCTGCCAATCGTAGCGTAGGCGACGTGCCCGGCATCGTCAGCGTACGCCTGGGGCATGACGTTGTCGCGTAGATATGCAGCAGCCAGCCGTTCAACCTCTTGCCTGTCGGCTGTCACGGGCCGGATTCCGCGGACCGCGTCCAGCAGGCGCGCCTGAAGCGGTTGGCGAGCCCGCTTCAGTTCCTCAAAAGTCAGGGGCGAGGTCGTGGCTTCGAAGAGCCCCAGGCGGACCTGCTGGAGCAGGGCGACGACCGACTCGCGACGGAGGACGTTCCTCAGATTCTCATCGAAGCAGAATCCGAAGACCGAGGTCTCCAGATAGAGCAGCGGCCGGTGTTTCATGGTATCAGAATACCCGCTCTGGTGGCGACGTCAAGGCGCAAGCCGGGGGCGCGAGAATCCACGGGACGGTCTCCATCCGCACGGCGGGGACGGGGCTGAGGTACGTTGGGGCTTCTGGAAAAGGCACGTCTCGTCATTCTGAGCGTAGTCCGCGCCGAAGCCACGAGCAGAGCGAAGAGGAAGCATCTCCCCGGTGCTCATCCTACGCTGATTGCGGGACTCCTCACTTCTATGAAGAATCCCGTGTCGAGTTTGGAGGACGACAGCGTCAGCAGAAAGGCGATTCTGACAGAAGCCGGCTGAACTTGTCAGGCTCGGTCGGGAGGCTGGCCGGGACGACGGATGCTGCACGAACACTGCACGACCGACGATGCAGTCTTGCCCGCGACTCGACGCCCGGCAGTATCCCGCGCAACCCGTGCTTGACAACCGGGACGAAGAGGAGTAGGGTTCAGTCAGAACAAAGGCTCAGATGACGACGAAACTCTGGCCTGTAATGCTGGTGGTCGGTTTGACTGCCGGGGTGGGTGTTGGACAGGAGGTGGTTGATTCTGTGGATATTGGCTCGTGGGGGCAGGACGCGCTCACCTACAACTCGCGGGCCGGGGTCATCTACG
>CAZQFS010000101.1:0-11170 GCA_964592755.1 uncultured bacterium
TGAAGAACATGGTCGAGCGGGCGGCAATCGTCGCCGCCGGTCCGGAAATCCTGCCCCGCGACTTCCAGGCCCATGACCACCATCGTGCGGTGCACGACAACGACCTGTTTACCCGAACCCGGCCCTTGGACCAGGCACGGGATGAACTGGAAAAGGTCTACCTCGAAGGACAACTGGCGCGGTTCGGCTGGAACATCTCTCGTGCCGCAAAAGAGCTCGAGGTCGAGCGGTCACGCCTGTCGCGCCGACTGAAGCAGTTGGGTATCGTCAAGCCCGAGCCCTATGCCGCACAGGAGCACAGACCGTGTTGAACAGAGCACAGCAGACGAGCCCGACAGCGCCGGAGGCGGCCTGGCGCATGTTACCGCAACCGACCGTGACCGCGAAAGATATTGCACGGACCAGACCGGGCAGACGAGTCTGCCTGCCCGCGGCACGGTTCCTGCTCACGCATAAGGAGACAAAATGAAGTACCTGGCTCTGCTGGTCGTCGCCGGTCTGGGGATTGCGCAGACCGGCAGTCCGATTGGAACCCCGGCCGGCGCTGATACGACCCGCACCGTGCCGCTCTTTCGGCCTAAAGTGGTTGTACATCAGGAGATAGTCATACCCAAAGACCCGTTTCTGGGTGGTGCGCTTTCGTTAATACTGCCGGGAACCGGCCAGGCCTACTGCGGCCGGTGGCTGAAGGGCGTCGGCTTTCTGGCCGGTGCGTATGTCTGCTACGGGATTGCAGGCGGCATAAACAAGGGCAGGGTGGACACCAGAACCGAGGGACAGAACCTGACCGCAGGCCTTTTTGCCTTGGCCGGCCTGACAATCCACGTCTGGTCCGTGCTCGATGGCGTGAACTCGGCCAACGTCCACAACCGGCAGTTGCTCGAGTAGACTCGTCTCCGGGTCAGCGCAGGCGGCGCAGCAGCTCAGCGATTGCGGCCGGCGGGGTCGAGGTCTGGGAAAGGCCACCGCGGGCGACGAGCGGGTGGAGCCGGTCATAGGAATCGCGGCCTGAACGATAGAGCACGCCAATCGGGATGCGGTCGCCCCATTCGAGAGCCCGGGTGAAGGCCGCGGTCTGGTCCCGCGGGTCATAACCCTGCTCGGCATCGAGTTCGTAGACCCGATGGCTGTACCACTTGTGGGTATTGACGTGGTTGAAGCTGACGCAGGGCTGAAGCACGTCCACCAGGGCAAAGCCGCGATGGGTGATGGCGGCCTTGATGATTTCGGCAAGGTGGCGTTGCCGGCCGGAGAATCCACGCGCGACGAGCCCGGCATCCATCAGAACGGCAAGGGCAACCGGGTCAAACCCGGGCGAGAGCGACCCAAAGGGAGTGGTCTTCGTCACCGTGCCGGCATCGCTTGTCGGTGAGGCCTGGCCTTTGGTCAGGCCGTAGACCTGATTGTTGTGCACCAGATAGGTGATGTCGGCATTCCGGCGCAGGGAGTGGATGAAGTGATTACCGCCTTCGGCGTAGCCGTCGCCGTCGCCGCCTTCCGCAATCACGACCAAGTCGGGATTGGTCAGCTTGACACCCGTTGCCACCGGCAGGGTCCGGCCGTGCAGGCCGTTGAACAGGTTGCACCGGATGTAATGCGGAGCCTTGGCCGCCTGACCGATGCCGGAGACAAAGCAGGTCTGCTCAGGCTTCAGGCCCAGCTCGGTGAGGGCGAGTTTCAGCGCCTCCCTGATACCGAAGTTGCCGCAGCCCGGGCACCAGGCGACTTCGTCACTGCTCTGCCAGATGTCGGTCGGCGTGGTATCTTCGTTCATTGTCGGTCGAGCAGGTTCTTAAGTCCGGTTTCGACTTCGGCCACAGAGAACTGCCGTCCATCGTACTTCCTGACCGAGCCGGTGATGCGCAGACGGCTTTCCTGAGCGAGGAGCTGCGCCAGTTGGGCGGAAAAACTGCCTTCAACAGTGAACACACGCCGCGCGTCGGCTGCCAGCTCTCTGACTTCATCGGTCGGAAACGGCGCGACCCAGCTCAGATGTGCCATTGCCAGGCGGTATCCCCTGTCGTTGAGTCGCTCGAGCGCCTCGGCCACGATGTGCCTGGTCGAGCCGAAGCAGAAGACAAGAGCCTGAGCGTCTTGTGGCCCGATGCGGGCCGGTGGGTCAGGCCTGATGCCGGCCAGCTTGCGGTTGCGTCTGTTGACCATGAGTGTACGAGTGGTCGCCGACTCGGTGATGTGGCCTTCGGGCGTGTGCTCGTCCGAGTCTGCGTAGATGACCTGGTCCGGGGTTCCCGGCAGAATCCGGGGCGAAATCCCGTGGTCGGTCAGCTCGTAGCGTCGATAGGAGTAGACCGGAGCGTCTGGGCGGGCAGGGACAGACCCGGCGTGGCCGGGCGCTTCAACCGCGTCGAGCGATTCGACGGTCCAGGACGCATCGGCCAGGTACTGGTCAAAGAGCACGATGACCTGGGTCTGGTAGTCCTCTGCCAGTCTGACTGCCCGGGCAGTTGCCTTGAACGCGGAAGCCGCGTCGGCCGGGCAGAGGACGATGCGGGGAAACTCGCCGTGTCCGGCATGGAGCGCGAAGAGCAAGTCAGCCTGGGCAGTACGCGTGGCCAGGCCGGTTGCCGGGCCAGGTCTCATCCCCAGGCAGATTACGAGTGGGGTCTCAGTCATGCCGGCGAGGCTCAGGGCTTCATTCATCAGCGAGAAGCCGCTTGCCGACGTGCAGGTTAGTGCAGGCGGGCCGGCAAACGCCGCGCCGACTGCCATATTGATGGCCGCAATCTCGTCTTCCGGCTGCTCGCAGATTACGTTCAGCCCGTCGGCATGTCGCGCCACATACTCGAAGACCGAGGTGGCCGGTGACATCGGGTAGTTGGTGAAGAACCGGACCCCACCGGCAAGCGCACCAAGAGCCAGGGCCTGGGCTCCGGTCAGGAACAACCGACCCGGCGGCTCAGTGCCCAACGCCTGGCTGCCTGCGCCGGACACAGCGCGACCGGAGAGGACACCGGAGAAAACGACTAGCTCTGCGCCAGCACGCTCACGCACGTATTCGAACCCGGCACGGGCGCAATCAAAGTACCCGCGTCCCTGGTCCGTGCTTCGAGCAGGAAGCGTCTCCGGCAGGACGGCAAGGAGCGGTTCGAGCGGAAAACGGAGCAGAGCCATGACCGCGCCGGCGGCGACCACGTTTGCGAACAGCGCGTTCTGTCCCTGGTCACGGGCGATGGCAGTGAACGGTATCAGCCGGACTCTCTCGCCGGTTCCGGTTTCCACCAGGACGGTTGCGTCAAGACCCGTGTATTCGGGCAGCAGGCCCGGGTCGAGCAGAACGACAAGGGACGGCGCGTCGGCGTCGGCAGATACCGGCCGGTCCGCTACCCGGACCCGGGCGAAGTTGTGCCCGCCCCGGATACGTGACATCAGGTCCTGAGTCACGAATACATGCCCGCCGGTGCGGACCAGACTCCGGCCGAGCAGCCGAGAGCAGAGTTGTACCCCCTGGCCGGCCTGTCCGGCAACCAACAGACCCAGGTCAGTCCTACTCAATCGAACTCCTCCAGTGCGGCGGCCAGTTTTCTCGTGTCGGGCTTGCGGTCAATCAACGGGCCCCGGGCCAGCGACGGCAGTTGTTCTTCGTACACCGGTCGACGCCGGCGCACAAACACGCCGACCGGGATGCGGTGGTCAGCCCCTGACGGGTCAGGCCATTCCCGCGCCCGCTTCAGCGCCTGGCTCAGGTCAGAAGGGTCATGCCCTTCGGTGGCAAGGTCATAGACCCGTTCCCCGTACCACGCGTACGGGTTGGGCCGCTGGTAGGTCACGCAGGGCTGGAGGATGTCGAGGAATCCGAAACCCTGATGACTGAGCGTTTCGACCATGAGTCGGACCAGTTGAGCCTGGTCGCCGGCAAAGCCGCGGCAGACAAAGCTCGCACCCAGACCCAGTGCGAAGAGCACCGGGTTGAACGGCGGCATCAACTGCCCGGTGCTCCTGCGGGCAAGGTCAGGAGTGCTGGTCGGACCGGGCTGACCTCGGGTCAGGCCGTAGACGCCGTTATTGTGCACGAAAAGCGTAATCTGAGGGTTGCGGCGGAACGAGTGCATCAGATGGTTGCCGCCCTCGGCATAGATGTCACCGTCGCCCCCGATGACGATAACCTTGAGCCGGTGGTTGGCCAGCCTTGTTCCGAGTGCGTGGGCCAGGGCCCGGCCGTGCAGCCCGTGCAGGTAGTTCGCACCAAGATAGTGCGCGGTGCGGCCGGCCTGGCCGATACCGGCAACCACGCAGACCTGCCAGGGCTTCAGCCTGAGTTCGGCGAGCGCCTGCCTCAATGCCTTGAGGATTCCGAAGTTGCCGCAGCCCGGACACCAGGTCGGTTCGACTTCAGTGGCCCAGACCCCGGTGCGCTCTTTCATCCTCGTGCCATCTCGATGAACTGCCGGGTAATCTCGCCGGCAGTGAAAGGTCGGCCGTCGAACTTCAGGATTTCGCCATGGGGTGCGATTCTGGTCTCGCGGCAGAGCAGTCGGGCAAGCTGACCGGTTGAGTTGTTCTCGACCGTGAAGACGCGGCGGCAGTTGCTCAGCCGGGCGACCGCGCTGTCCCGGGGAAACGGACAGAGCTCGGTCAGGTGAACCATGCTCACGCGCATGCGCTCGGCCCGCAGCAGGTCTACCGCCTCGCGCACCGGGCCCAGGGTCGAACCCCAGCAGACCAGTGCGTACTCGGCATCATCGCCCGGATACGATGCGGCGACGTCAACCTCCTGGGCCATGGGCCCGAGTTTCCTCATCCGCTTCTCGTGCATGGTGATGCGGGCCTCGGCGCTCTCAATCTGGAACCCGTCTTCGTCATGCTCGTTGCCGATGGCACGCACGACCTGGTTCGGGACCCCGGGACTGAGCCAGGGAGACACGCCGTCCGGCGTATCGGCGTAGCGCCGGTAGGCAAACGGAGCCAAATGTTGTGCCGGCCGGGTCGGTCCGCTTTGCCGGCTCCCGGAACGAAACCCCTTTGTGCCCTGGTGTCTTTGCGGTGAGCTCGGAACGCCTCCCCGGCCGAGGTCAGTCAGGCTGAATCTGGGAAGCGTCCACAACGAGTCGGAAAGATACTGGTCCGACAAAAGAATCGCCGGGACCTGGTACTTCTCTGCCAGGGCAAACGCGCGGCGGGTCAGGTAGAACGCCTGTTCAGCGCTGCCCGGAGCGAACACGAAGCGCGGGAAGTCGTCGCCCGACGCGGAGATGGCAAGCAGCAGCTCTCCCTGCTCGGTCCGGGTCGGGAATCCGGTTGCCGGGCCAGGACGCTGGGCAAGCACGATAAGACAGCTCAGCTCGGCCATCCCGGCAAGACCAAGCCCCTCGACCATCAGCGAGAACCCGCCGCCTGAAGTCGCGGTCATGGCACGCGCACCGGCATACGATGCGCCCAGCACCTGATTGATGGCGGCGAGTTCGTCTTCGGCCTGCTCGACCACGATGCCGAACTGCTCCTGCTTGCCGGCCAGGTACTCCATCACCAGCGTCGCCGGCGACATCGGATACCCGGAGAAGAACTGAACCCCGGCCGACAAAGCCCCAAGGCCGATTGCGTGGCTGCCGGACATGAGCAGACGTTCGGGCGGGCGCTTCACGACCGGCACCGCGCACGGGCATGACCGCACCGCCGCCGCCGCCCGATACCCGGCCTGGGCACACCGGTGATTAAGCCGGACCGCGTCTCTGCCCTTGGCCGCAAACCGCTCCTGCAACAGCCCAAGCAGCGGTTCCAGGGGCTGGCCGACAAGCGCAAGCAGGGCACCAAGCCCGACCGTGTTGACCATTGAACGGGGAGCGCCCGCCTCACGGGCAATGCCGGACATGGGAATCGCCAAGACCCCGTCTCCCATCGAACGCTCGGCCTCCTCGGCAACAACCACTCCGCCCGGAACCATCTCCTCCCGGTGCTCTCCCACTAACACCGGGTCCAGGGCCAGGAGCACGTTTATCCGGTCGCTCTGCCCCATCACGCTTCGGGCCGCAACCCGCACCGAGGTGAAATTGTGCCCGCCTCTGATGCGCGACATCACGTCCGGGTAGGCAAACACGCAGTACCCGGCACGCATCATCACTCGAGCCAGCAGCTCTGCCGCAGTGTCCACGCCCTGACCGGCCTGCCCGGCGACCATCAACGTCACGTCACTGTTGGCTTCTGGCATCATTCATCTCACATCTGACTTCCGGGCTCTCTCCTCTCACACTTGCCTTCGGAGATGATTGCCACGAAGACGCAAAGACACGAAGAACCCGGACCAGAACCCCTTTGTGCCTTGGTGTTTTTGTGGTGAGCATTGTCCGGCCAGCATTCAGATGTTCAGCCAGCGTGCCTGGCGCAGCAGCGCGCGGACCTCGACCAGAGTGCGGAAGCGCAGCAGGTCCCGGGCAACCAGCGACCGCTCCACCGCCTCGAAGAACCGCCGGTCCTTGTGGGCAAAGGCTATATAGGGCACGCGGATGGCGGCGTGGCCGACGACGTAGGCACAGACCACGGCCAGCAGCAACCCGAAAACATAGCTGAACGCGCCCATGCCGAAACCAACCCTCAAATCGAGCAAGGCAGCAAGAACCACTGCGACCGCGGCGGCGACGGCGAACAGCACCAGATAAGAAAGGGCGTAGGACAAAGACGTCAGCTCGTGGACGGTCTTGAAGAACCGGTTGGTCAGAACCAGTGCGCCGATGAGAAACAGCGTCTCGTAGAGCACGCGGGAGAAATCGCGGGCCGCCCGCATGAGCTGCACTCCGGCCACGGTCGCCACGAAACCCAGTGCGGCCCAGTCCAGCCAGTTATAGCTCATCTCCGCACCCGGCCACCGCGCTGCCGCTCCCGGCCTACGCCCGCGCTCTAGGAAGCGCTCTCCGGCAAGGGACGCTTCAGGAACAGTATCGCCCGTGTGATGATGCCGGTCTGCTCGTTGCCGTTGATGGCGGCGACCAGCTCCCATCCTTCGTGCCCGAGCTGGGTCACATACGCCTCCACACCCTCCATCGTGTCGCGCTGCTTCTTCTCTCCCGGCACCGCCACACCCCACCGCGCCATCTTCAGAATCGGACTCAGATTGACGTCAATCTGCAGGAACTTGTATTCGAACTTGGTCATCGGGCGACTCCTTTCGACAGCCCATGCTAACCGCGCTCCGGCTCAAGTCAAGACCGGAGCCCCGTCGCGCTTGACTGCCCCCCTGATTTGCGGAACATCGTCTCAGTGAAGACCACCCTCGCTCTGCTCCTGCGCCCCTGGCGCGACGACTTCGCCTCGGTCGCCGCCGAGCTGCACCGCCGCAACTGGGCCGAGGCCAATGCCGGGAACCTCTCGATCCGGCTTCTGACCCGTGGTCCCGGCAGCCTGCTACTGGTCAAGCGGGCCGGTGCACGCATGCGCGACATCGCCCGGAACCCGGACCAAGGCATCTGCCTTGTCCAACTGGACCGGCAGGGTCGGGTCTGCATGGTCAGGCCGCCCGATGCCATGCCGACAAGCGAACTCGCCGCACACCTTGCCGTCCACCGTGTCCTCGCCCGGCATCGGCCGAAAGACCGAGCCGTCCTCCACACCCACCCCACCGCGCTTGTCGCCCTGAGTCTACTGGTCAGACCCCGAAAAGCCCTGGTCGCGCTCCTTGCCCGGATGCACAGCGAGGGACCGGTGCTGATTCAGGGCAGGCTGACTGCGGCTCCGCTCTATCCGCCGGGCAGCGCCTCCCTTGCCCGGGCCACAGCAGCCGCTGTCAGCCACTCCTCCGCGGTTATCTGGCCGGGTCACGGCCTTGTCTCGGTCGGGCCAACTCTGAACTCAGCCCTTGACCTGGTCGAGCTCGTGGACAAGGCCGCGACGGTCGCCCTGCTGCTGGGCCGGCGTATCGGGACGGCCGGATTGTCCGCGGCAGAAGTGCGCGCAATTCAGGAACGATGAAACCGCGCACGAGGGGCGAATCGCCGCGACGCGGTCGCTCGCTCAAGGGCCGGCATGCGCCCGATGGCATTGAGACGTTCTACGAGGTGCGCTCGCGCGACTCCTCGCTGGCGCCCGACGAGTTCCGACGGCTCGAACGCCGACCGGTCCATCTCGTGCTCGACAACCTGCGCAGTGCCTTCAACGTCGGCGCTATCTTCCGACTCGCAGACGCGGTGCGCGCGGCAGAAGTCATTCCCTGCGGCTACACCGCCTGCCCCCCGCACCACAAACTGGAACAGACATCCCTGGGAACGACTGAGTCGGTCCCGTGGCGTCGGTTTGCACTTACGACCGAGGCGGTGGCCGAGCTGAGTCAGCGCGGGATTCAAGTCCTGGCCCTGGAGACCGCCGCGGTCGCGACGCCGTTCCACCGGTTCAGCTACCGGTTCCCGGTTGCGCTTGTCCTGGGCAATGAGGCGCTCGGCGTTTCTCAGTCGGTCCTCGCCATGTCCCACGGGGTCGTCGAGATCCCGGTCGCCGGATTCAAGAACTCGGTCAACGTCGCCACGGCAGCGGCGATAGTGCTCTACGAACTGATGCGCCGGGGCGGCTGGCTCGATGAACCCACTTCCGACTGCTAGGTGACCGGTTCGTCGACCGACCGGAACCGCGGAATCTGCGACTTAAGCAGCGGCCGCTTGTAAAGCCCGACCCCGATGACAAACTCCTGCCAGCGCAGGAGCACGAACCCATCCTCAGCATCGGCTTCGATTCTCAGCTCACCGCCGTTGATGACCGACCGGGCCTGCTCCTCGGTAAGGGTAATCACGTTCCTGGTCGCCTTGTTCCCCAGCACCTGCATGGCCCATGTGGTCGGCTTGGTCGAGTAGGAGAATATCCGGCACAGCCTCACTCCCCGACGCATCGGGTTGACCGCATGGAACCTCATCACCTCGCGCGTGCCGACGAAGACCGTGTCCTGAGCCTGGATGGCATCGAGCGGTTCAAACACCTCTTCCGGTATGCCGAACCTGCGCTGGATGGCGCTAACGTGCCTCATCGCCTGGTCTCCTGATGACCGCGGCAAAGAACGCCTCGGTGTCGTTGTCCTGGGGCAATATCCTCAGACACGCAGTCACTGACTCCGGGAACTTGAGCGGTCCGAACCGACCCAGCCCGGGTCTGGTTCTGAGTCCGGGAAGCGCGGCAGTGAGCAGTTCGGCCCCGGGTCTGCGCCGGAGCAGTTCGGTGACGACCGCCTCGTTCTCTTCCGGTGCCAGGGTGCAGGTTGAGTAGACCATCACTCCACCCGGTCGGAGTGCGTCGTAGGCGGCAAGGGCCAGCCGTCGCTGGAGCCCGGAGAATCGCTCTATCGCCCTGACCGACCAGCGGTCCAGCGCCTCCTGCGACTTCCGGATTGTCCCCTCGGACGAACAGGGAGCATCGAGCAGCACTCGGTCACAGCTTCCCCGCAGGGCCTGGGCCAGCGCTCCACCGTCCCGCCGGCAGACAACCACGTTCAGACAACCGGCCCGGTCCACGTTGCTGATGAGCGCGCGCACCCTGCCTGGTGACTGGTCATTCGCGACAATCAGACCGGTGTTCTCCATCATTGCCGCCATCTGAGTCGTCTTGGAGCCGGGCGCAGCGGCAAGGTCAACCACGCGTTCGCCCGGCAGGGGGGAAAGAAGCAGCGGCGGAACCATGGAAGCAGCCTCCTGCACGTAGATGAGTCCCAGAAAATGCTCCAGGCGCAGGCCCAGACGTTCGCCGTCCTCGACCCAGAAGCCCAGGTCGCACCACGGAACCGGCCTGGGATTCAGGTCGGCAAGCAGCTCAAGCGCGCGCGCCCGGCTCGTCTTCAGAGTGTTGACCCGGAACGTGCGGCGCAGCGGCGCGCACATCGCGCGCAGGAAATCGTCGAAGTCGGGGATGAACTGCGAGTAACGCTCGAGGAATCCGGCCGGGAAGTCGCGGCGCAGCTCGTTCAAGTTCGGGCTCCGGCCACGGCACAGGACCAGCGTTCCAGCCGCCGCAGGGCATCGAGCTGCTCGCGTTGACCGAGCTTCGCTTCCCGGACACCCCGTTCCAGGAACGCGATGGACCGGTCGTACGCGCTCCGGTCAACCGGATAAGGCCAGCCGTCCTTGCCGCCGACCGCGAATGAGTAGGTGACCGGGTCGCGGAAACTGAGGCGCGCGCCGTACGCCACCTCGGCCATCAGGGCCAGGGCGCGGATGGTCTTCGCGCCCACGCCCGGCTGAAGCAGCAGCGCGGCGAAGTCCGCAGGCGCGTGTTCGTATGTGCTGAGCAGCGCCTTGGCCAAGTAGTTCGGACTCACGTCTGCCAGGCCGACCGGGTGCTTCTCGGGCAGCGCAAGCGTGCGCACGCGCTCGTACTCGCGCAGGGTCTTGTCCGGCTGCTCACGCGCAATCAGGACCGAGGCTTCACGCGCCCTGTCTGCTTCGCGGGCGACCATGTTCAACGGCTCGCCCCTGCGGTCGCAGACGACGCCCTGGTGCGGTTCGGACGTGAAGTCGGACAGGCCGCTCGATACCCAGTGGTAGCGGCGGGCCTGGCGGGTATCGGTGTTCATGCCCTGCTGCACCACGGCCCATGACCCGTCGCGGGTACCGAGGAAAACATGGTGGTACAACTGAAACCCGTCCTGCAGGGCGGCAGAGTCGACCTTGGCGGAAAGCCGGCTAGCCCGCACCAGCCGGTCCGGGTCGAGGCCCATCTGCTCGGCATGTACCGTGATTTCGGTCGGGGTCTTGCGCGAAGCCGCGCCCTTCCCCCCGCATACGTACACACCCAACTCCTCTTCCCGGCCTTTGACCGCCTCCTTAAGTGCGCCGCACACGGTCGTCGTCACTCCCGACGAGTGCCAGTCGAACCCGAGCACGCATCCCAGGCTCTGGAACCAGACCGGATCAGAATAACGCCGCAGCAGCTCGGCCGTGCCGTACTCGAGAACGATGACCTCGGCCAAGGCCCGGCTCAGCCGGACCATCCGGTCGAACAGCCATCGCGGGGCTGCACCCCAGTGCAGGGGCAGGGTGGCGACGCCGGAACGCACACGCCCATTCTAGGCCGACCCGTAACCCGGTCAAGCGAAGGAGGTCGGTGGGCCAGGACATCGTTACCAGGGTTAGGCCGGCAACCTGCTGACCGGATGGTTGAAGAGAGCCGGTGTATCCTCAGTGGCCGAGCTCTGCAAGCAAGCCAGAAAGGATCACCGGCAGTGGACATATCCTACGAGGAAGCATAC
>CAZQFS010000102.1:0-1789 GCA_964592755.1 uncultured bacterium
CAGCGCGAACGGGTGTCTGTGTGCATGGCTCTCCAAACACAAGTACCTGGGCATGTCGGACGTGGCAGTCAATGTGGAGCAGGGCGTGGAGGTCAACCGGCCGTCGCTTCTCAGTCTTCAGGCCCGCGACGCGAACGGCCAGGTCATGGTTCGGGTGGGTGGCCATGTCGTGGTGGCGGGCCAGGGCAGCTTCTACATCTGATTGTGCGTTGATTCTGGTGTCGTCCGGGTTATACTCTTTCTGTCCTCGGCCTCTGTAATTCAGTATCAAGGAGCAGTTGTGAGATCACTTCGTGTTGTCGTGTCTGTCCTGTCTATCGCCGGTGCGGCCGCGGCGGGCGAGTTGTTCGATCTGGTCAAAGTCGAGAACTGGAACCGCGAGGATGTTCAGGTCCTGGAGCAGGCCGGGTGCATCGTTGACGGGCCGGCCCCGGACGGCCGGCTGCTGGCTGAAGTGCCCCGGAGCATGCTTCAGTTTATGGCCGATGCCGGTTATCAGTTGGAGACTGTGATGAGGGACATCCGCGGGTTCTATGAGAAGAACGCTCAGGACTACCGCTTCCACACCTACAGCCAGATTCGCGATACGTTCATGCTGATGGCCGCGAACAACCCCGGATTCGTCAAGTTCGAGACGCTGGGCTTTGCCTCGAACGACAGTCTGCTCTTTGCTCTGAAGATAACCGACAACCCGGACACCGAGGAGGATGAGCCGGAGCTGATGTTCGAGGCGGCGATTCACGGCGATGAGAAGTGCGCGACCGAGCCGGTATTCGAGTGGGCGGTCTGGCTGATTCGTAACTACGGCGTGGACCCGGACGTGACCCACTGGGTGAACACGCGCGAGATCTGGGTGCAGTGTCCGACCAACCCCTATGGTCACATCTCCGGCGTCAGGACCAACCGCAACGGCTATGACTGTAACCGGGACTACGGGTACATGTGGTACTACGAGACGTCGGCACGCGAGCCGTTCACCCAGCCCGAGACCCGGGCACATGCCGGTCTGGCCCGGCGCAATGCGTTCAACTACTGGTCGTCGGGTCACGGCGGCACGTATTTCATTTCCACTCCCTGGAGTTACTCGCCGCTCGGCACGCGTGACTCGATGGAGTTCTGGTACCTGGGCGGGTTGTATCACAGTATCACCGGTTATCCTAATGGGCCCGGCTATCGGGGCATGTATCAGATAAACGGCGCCTCCAAGGACTGGGCCTACGGCGCGCTCGGCGCCATTGGTTGGACGATTGAGACCTGCATCTACAAGACCCCGCCGGTCGAGTCGCTCGCACCGATTACGGCGCGCGAGCACGCGGCAATGAGGATGGTGCTGGCCAACATTGACCGGGGCATCCGCGGGGTGGTGACCGACTCACTGACCGGGCTGCCGGTCCGGGCAAGGGTCAGGCCGATGCCCGTGGATTTCCCGAGTTATTGTGACTCCATCGGCGACTTCCACCGGTATCTGCGGCCCGGGACCTACAGCCTCGTGGTCGAGGCCAACGGCTATGCGCCGAAGACGGTTTCCGGTATCGTCGTGACCCAGGATACGGTCTCGCGCGTGGACGTTCAGCTCGTGCCGGACACGACCCGGCCAACTGCGCTGCACCAGTTCGTCGCGGGCCGGGGCGTGAGCGACGTCTCCATCGCCTCGACGCCGGACTGGGCCCTGGGTCTGCATGACGGGCGCCGGTTTTCGTTCGGCCGGGGCGGAATGGCGATATACGACTTCGGCCGGCAGGTTTTCAACATGCCCGGCGCTGACTTCACGGTCTATGAAGACGACGCC
>CAZQFS010000102.1:1799-11169 GCA_964592755.1 uncultured bacterium
ATCGAGGTTGCCAACGACTGGGCCGGGCCCTGGACATCGCTTGCCTGGGATACGGGCAGTGCGAGCTTTGACCTGAGCCGGGGCGGGGTTCCGGCCTGCCGGTTTGTCAAGGTTGTGGACGACTCGGGTGCGACCGCGGGCTCGACCGCGGGTTTTGACCTTGATGCAATCGAGGCGGTGACCGCCAACGCGGCCGCGGTCGTGTTCCTGAACAAGACGGTCCAGGACTCGCCGCCGGGCGGAAACGGTGACGGCAAGCTCGACCCGGGGGAGACTGCCGGTCTCGTGGTAGCCTTGCGAAACATCGGCCGGCTGCCGGTCATGAACCTTGAAGGCCGGCTCGTCACACCGGACACGATGGTGTTGGTGCTCGACTCAACCGGCCTCTTCGGAACATTGGAGCCTGAGTCGGTGCGCTACTGCTGGCAGGACAAGTTCCGGGTTTCGGCCCGGCCCGCTTGCCCGCGCGAACACGTCGCCGGCCTGAAGCTGCTTCTGTCGGGCACGGGCTATTACGATAGTTGCGAGTTCACGATTGTGGTCGGCGAGCTGCGGGCGACCGACCCGATTCCGGATGGGCCCCGGCGGCCGGAGCTGTACTGGGCGTATGACGACGTTGACTCCTCTTACGAGCAACGGCCCCGGTACGAGTGGGTCGAGATCCGCGGTTTGGGCACGCGCCTGTCATTGAGTGATGACCAGACCGTGGTCATCGACCTGCCGCCTGAGTTCGGGCCGGTGGTCTTCTACGGCCAGCGTTTCACCCAGGTGTCCGTCTGCGGTAATGGCTGGGTTGCGCCCGGTTCGACGACCAGCTCGGCCTACACCAACACCGGGCTGCCCGACGGCACGGCGCCGATGCTTATCGCCATGAACTGGGACGACCTCTATCCGCCGACCGGCGGCGGGGTCTGGTACTACCATGATGCGTCGCACCATCGCTTCATCGTCGAGTTCGACTCGGTGCCGTACTATAATCCGCGCACGGTCTTTGAGAAGAACCAGCTCATCATTTGCGACACGACGATGGCCGCGGGTACGGGCAACAGCGTCTTCACCATCCAGTACAAGACCGCGAACGCGATGTCGTCTTCAACGGTGGGCGAACAGGACCCGTCGCGCCAGGTTGGTATTCAGGTGCTCTATGACGGCGTCTATCACCGGGCCGCGGCACCGATTGTGCCGGGCCGAGCCATCAGGTTCACGACCGACACGTATCAGGCGCTGGCCGAGTCGAGACCGGCTCAGGGTTGCGTCGGTCCCCTGCGGGTCGGACCGAACCCGTGGACTTCGGGCCGGGCAAGAATCACCGTCGGTCTCGTCGGCTCAGAGCCCCGGCGTGTTTCGGTCTTTGACGCCTCGGGCCGGATGGTATGCGAGCTGCTGAATCCTTGCGCCGGGCAGTCCTGGTCCGGGCCGGGTGTTCTTGAGTGGGACGGCTGCGACCAGTCCGGCCGCGAGGTCGGCTCGGGCGTCTATCTGGTGCAGTTGCAGGGAGGGCATGATGATTGCTGCGCCAAGCTTGTGCGCACCAGATAGAAACTGAACCCGCGACTTGACCTACCGACCATGTGTGAAGTAGAATACCACACGTCACAGTCGGGACAGGGTTCTCCCGGCACCGGAAGAGCCCTGTTGCGGCGTGGCTCTGTTCGGTGTTGAATGAGAGGCGCAGGTCTTGTGAGAACCATTTCTGCCGGGAATGCGCGTGGGCACTCCGGGCTGGATTCCGACCCCGACGCTCGGGATGACAGGCTGTGGCCGCGCCTCAGCCCGCCGGTCCTTCGTCTCAGGCCATTTCGCATTGTCAGTTCGGCTCTGCTTGTTGTGGTTGCCTGCTGCCTTGCCCAACCCGAACCGTGGTCCCATTCGGACCGCTCGATTCACTACTTTGACCCGGTCGTCGCGCCCGGCGGAGCCAGTTGGGCACGGGCACTAGATTCGGCCCGGGCGCGGGGCGGGTACCTCGCAACCTTGACGTCGCGGGCCGAGAATGAGTTCGTGTTCAGCCTGGTCGACACCGGAGACTTCTGGCGCTGGCAGCCTGAGGAAGGGGTCTGGAGCGGACCCTGGCTGGGAGGATTCCAGCCGGCAGGTTCACCCGAGCCGGCGGGCAACTGGCAGTGGATTACGCGCCAGCCTTTCGACTCGACCAGTTGGTCACCCGGCAAGCCAGACAACTACGTTTCCGACAACCGGCTGGTGTTCGGCGGGCAGTCGCTGGCACGTACGGCAACCTGGGACGACCGGAACGGTGATGACTCCGCGGTCCCCGGGTTTGTGATTGAGCTTTCGTGTGAGACGACGACTGTGGGTCTGACCCACTACGACCGTGCCGCGACCCCGGGATATGTCCTCTTCTCTCCGACGATGTCGTTCTATACGTTCCTGGTCGACCACAAGGGCCGGCTGGTACACCAGTGGGCCGCGGCAACTCGAAGCGTGGGTGGTTTCTACCTGCTCGAGGACGGCACGTTGCTTCGCTGCTCATTCGTGCTCAATCCGCTCGACAACTTCGGCGGCCGGGTGGAGAAGCTGGACTGGGACGGCAATCTGCTCTGGGCCTACGACTACGCGGACAGTCATCACGTTCAGCACCACGATGCCATCGTGCTTCCGAGCGGCAATGTGCTGCTGCTGGCCCGAGAGCTGAAGTCGCGCAGCGAGGCGGTTGCGGCCGGGCGCGACCCCAGCCGGCTTATTGAGAGCCGGCTCCTGCCTGACCATCTGGTGGAGGTCAACCCGGCAACCGGCAGTATCGTCTGGGAATGGCATGTCTGGGACCATCTGGTTCAAGATTTCGACTCGACCAAGGCCAACTACGGCGACGTGGCTGCCCACCCGGAGCTGGTGGACGTCAACTACCTTGGTCTCGGCGGGGAGTACGGCATCGCCGACTGGAACCATGCCAACTCCCTGGACTACCATCCTCAGTTCGACCAGATTGTCATCAGTGTGCGGAACTCAAGTGAGGTCTGGGTCATTGACCACAGCACCACGACCGAGCAGGCTCGGGGCCACACCGGCGGCAGGCTGGGCATGGGCGGTGACATAGTCTACCGCTGGGGCAATCCCCAGGCATGCCGGGCCGGAGACAGCACGACCCAGACTCTCTTCGGCCAGCACAACGCCCACTGGATTCGGCCGGGCCTGCCCGGTGCTGGCCACATTCTGGTCTTCAACAACGGCTACGGCAGGCCGGGTGAGGAGTACTCGACTGTTGATGAGTTCGTGCCCACATCGGACAGCGTCGGCCGCTATCCGATGCCGACACGCGGCCAGCCGCACGGGCCATCCGCTACCTGCTGGCGGTACGGCGCGACGCCGAGGAACTCGCTCTACTCTGCCTACATCAGCAGCACCCAGCGACTGCCAGGTGGCAACACGGCCATCTGCGATGGCGGCAACGGCCGTTTCCTGGAGGTCACGCGCGACAGCCAGGTCGTCTGGGAATATGTCAATCCCTGGAGTAATGACCGTCCTCGCTATCAGGGCAGCCGTCAGCCGGGTGAGGATGTGTTCCGGAGCTGCTGGTATCCGCCGGACTACGCCGGTCTTGCCGGACGCGACTTGAGCCCGGGGTATCCGCTGGAGATGTACCTGACACCGCCGCTCGCCGGACTGGCAGGCGAGTTCCGGCGACGTGGGCTCAAATCGCAGGCAATACGTGCCGTGCCCAACCCGTTCCGCGACAGGACAACGGTTCGCATTTCCAAGGAAGCAGCCGTTGCTCCCCGGGTCTGCATTCGAGATGCGCTGGGCCGTCTGGTCCGGACCCTGGAAGCGTTCGGGACCGCGGCCGACGGGCTCACGGCAGTCTGGGACGGGAGCGACGACGCTGGTCAGACCGTGGGCCGGGGCGTCTACTGCTGCCAGGTGCCGGGTCTCGGGTCTGCGACTCTCAAGCTCCTCAAGTTCCGATAGCCCAGGGAGGTAGAGGTATGCTGCGCACGAGTCACTTTGCCGTTCTGCTGCTGGTTGCCGTCGCCCTGGCTCAGCCTGTTTTTGAGAAGCGCTGGTGCTGGTCTGCGGGCGACCTGGGCCGGTCGGTCGCACAGACAGATGCGGGAGCGTACGTCATCGGTGCCGAAACATGGTCAGCGACCGGCGGCTTCGGCATGCTGTCGGCTCTGGCCGACCAGTCGGGCGAGACCACCTGGGTTCGACGCGTGGGCAACGTGGCGTCGGGCTCGGGCTACTCCTGCCTTGAGATTGACAACACCGTGGTGCTCGCGGGTCGGGATAGTGCCGGCCGCATCATCGCCTGCAAGTACGACCAGGCGGGTGACTCGCTCTGGTCTTACGTCTCTGGCTGGCGTGGCCGGGTATCCGCGGTCGTGCCCGCGGCCGACACAGGCTGTCTCATTGTCGGACGGATTCCGGACTCGATGTGCAGTTTCGGAGCTATCCGGCTGGATGCCCGGGGTCAAGAGGTGTGGGCGCGCTGCTATCCGGCGACCGGGATGTATGAAACCTGGGCGCGAGGCGCGGCGCAGGACTCCGACTCCGGCTTCATCATCTGCGGCGATGGCCACGACTACGGATACTCATACGCGCGGCTCCTGCGAGTCTCTCAGGACGGGGAAGTCGTCTGGAGTCGGCTCCACCGCGGCCAGACCGGCATCACCCTCAACTCGGTTGTTCCGGTTCCGGGTCGAGGATACCTTGCCCTAGGCACCAACCTGGATACGCTTGTCCGACAGCGTGCCGTACTGCTGCTTGGTGCTGACACAGCCGGCGCGGTCGTATCGAGCCTTCACCTTGTTCCGCCCGCGCCCGAGGTCCAGGCTGCCGCGTTGCGCCCGGTTGGTGATGACTATGCGCTATGCGCCGCACTAGACTGGTACGACTCGGCCCGGGTCTGGCTGGTCAGGACCAGTGCAGCCGGTGATACGTTGTGGAGTCGCGTCCTGGGTCGGGCGAGTCGAGAGACGCCTGCCGATATGGTTCTGACGGCAGATTCAGGCTATGCCATCGTCGGTTCATCGGACTGGTCCGGCAGCAGCGTGTTTCTGTTCAAGACCGACTCGCTCGGGCGAACGGCGACCGGTGTGGTGATGCCGGGTCAGCGGCAGCTCGCACGGGCACGGCTCCGGATAGTGCCCAACCCGACGACCGGCTCGGTGCTGGTCAGTTCTGACCTGCCGGCAGACGGCGCCCGGGTATGCCTCGAGCTGTGTGACGTTGCCGGCCGTGTGGTCCGCCGCTCCGAGCCAATGGTCAGATTGCGTCACCGGTTCAGCCTCGCCGGTCTTTCCGCAGGAACGTACCTGGTGCGGTTCACGTCGGCGGAGAGAGTCGCAACGGGCAGAATCGTGGTCAGGTAGACCTGTGGTCCCTTCGATTCCGACATTCGGAACATACCCGAGGCCGGTCGTGCGAGAGGTCTGGCTACTTGATGGTGTAGGCCGTTTTCTCAGAACAGAACAGGAGGTCTTGGATGCTTAAAGAGTTCCGCGAGTTCATCATGCGCGGCAACGTGCTCGACATGGCGGTCGGCATAATCATCGGCGCGGCGTTCGGCGCAATCGTCCGCTCATTCGTCGATGACATCATCATGCCGCCGGTCGGGCTTGCTCTCGGCAGGATGGACTTCAGCAACATGTTCATCGTGCTGAAGGAGGGCGCAAAGGAGGCCGGCCCGTATGCCAGTCTGGCAGCGGCCAAAGCTGCCGGGGCCACGACCCTGAACTACGGCGCGTTCGTGAACCTCGTTATCAACTTCCTGATTGTCGCGCTGGCGGTCTTTCTGATGGTGCGCGGCGTGAACCGGCTCCGCCGGTCAAAACCAGCTCCGGCCGCAGCGCCCGCGACCAAGGAATGCCCGCGCTGCTTCACGACCATCCCGGTCAAAGCGGTGCGCTGCCCGAACTGTACGTCTGAGCTTTCTTAGCGAACAGGAACCGGCCGCCGGCTTGTTCACGACTGCTTCGTGTTCCGGGCAGTTGGTGACGCCGCCTGTTCTGCGCAACTCGGACATGGCGTGACTCCAGCCCGGCTCGCGGTTGGTTGCGCGGAAGAGAGTGCGAGGAAGTTGCCGGCATACGCACGGCCTGGCAGGTGGACTTGTCCGTCAATTCGACCTGTATACTGAAAGACTAAGTGGCCTGCAAGCCGGCCAAGTGAGGCAACACCTTGGCTCTACGCGACTTAGGTACTGGAAGCCGTGTTTCTGAACCCCCAGGGGGGAACGGTCTAGGAAGGGGCTTCGCGAGCACCCGGCGCAGTGACTTTGGCCGCGGTACCAAGATGCACGACCGGTGCGCAGTCCGGCGCGACAGCACCCGCATCAAGGCCTGCCCCTTGCGCTACTCAGTACCCTGCGCCAATCTCTGGCCCGAGGCAGGAGGCTCGCGTCTCGGCGCTCGCGTCGGCCACTGTTGTGGCTCTGACGTCTGCTTTCCGCAGTGCTTGCCGCGCAGCAATCCGAACGCCTTGCCGCGCGCCCCACTCTGCTCGACTTGCAGCCGACGATTACGCCTGTCGGACTGGAGGAATCGGATGTGCCTCAATGTCAGGCCTGGAGCCCGGTGCGGCTCCTTGACAGCCTGACCCGGGGGGGTAGAATCGAACCGCTACAGAGGTACTTCTGGTGTCGTCGACTGTCAGGTCAGAAGAATCGGCCGGGCGAGGAGATGCGTCGGCGATGTCAATAATAGCGTATTGCGTCCTCGGAATCAGGAATAGGACGTACTGGTGAAACGTTACGCAGTCATTATCATTCTGCTGCTGGTCGCGGTTCCGACGCCGGCTGGTGAGGAATTGTCGTTCCCAGAGGAGTACGAGAGGGCGTCCGTGCGGACCGGGCTGGCGACTGTCGCTGAGTTCGGAGGGGCGCTGCCTGGTGGTTGCTTGATGCCGGCTTCGGTTCTTGTGGCGTCGTGGGAATCGCCGGTGTGCAGGCGGAGTGGTCATCGGTTCCATACGTCGGGGAACTATGGTCTGTCCTGATGCCTCCTCTTTTTGGAGCCATGGCCACGGCTGGGGTCGTTTCAGCGATTCTCGCACCAGAGGTCGCCGCGCGCGGAACCAGGTTGTTGGGCCGTGCTGTGGGCGACGAGCGACCGCTGCGCCATGCAAGGGTCGGGGCGTACACAGGAGCATTGGTCGGCCTTCCCGCGATGGTCTTCGGCTCGCTCCGCGTATGGCTGAGTGAGTCCGGAAGTGACAACTGGGGTCATGTCCTGCTCTCCGCGGGCGGGATAACGGCCACGGTCGGCGCGGTTGTCGGGTACCGGCTAGGTTCCGGGTCCGACTATGTTTATGACCTGTCGTGGCGCACACGCGGCCGGTCGGTGATGCCTTATGCGTCGGTTGAGGCTGAGCGGATGTTCGACGGCGGGAGGGTGAACTCCGTGAGCCTGACCTTTGTGGCGGCGCGGTTCTGAGACGGCATGACTGAGGCAGTATGAACCCGGTGCCGAGGGCGGAGGAAGGATGGAGGAGCGGTACGACGGTGGTGCGTGGCTGCCTGCTTCTGCCAGCGAAGGGCGAAGCGCCAACGGCGAGGGGCGAACGCTCAGGGTGCGGTGTACTTGAGCGGCTGTGAGGGTTCGGAGCGGTTGCCGTCGCGGGCGTAGCTCTGAATCCGGTAGTAGTAGGTCTGGCCCGATACCACGCCGGGGTCGTCAAAGGAGTTGGTTCGGAGCAGGGGGCTGACTTGGATGAAGCTTGACGTGGCGATGCGGCCGCGGTAGACGGCGAAGCCGAGCCAGGAGGAGTCAAAGGCCGGCTGCCAGGCGAGACGGGCAAGCCCGTCCACGCTGGTGACCTTGAGGCCGGTCGGAATCGGCGGCGCTCCTCGACCGAAGGTGAAGGTGGCAATCGCGGCCGAGTTGTCGCCTTCGTTGCCCAGGTAGTCAACTCCACGGACACGATACCAGTAGACCGTGTCGGGCGCGACGTCGGCGGTGTCGGTGAAGCGCCAGGTCGTGTCCTGCCATTTTGACACCGGCGGGATGGACTCGCAGGTGAGTTTCTTCGGGTCGGGCAGGTTCAGGGCCGGGCTGACTTTCCGCCACGGGCCGGTCTCGTTTGTCGCACGTTCGACGACAAAGCCATAGAGGTCCTGCACCGGAGGTGCAACCCACTCGACGATAATCGAGCGGTCACGGGCCTTGAGTCCGCAGATGACCGGAGCGAGCGGGCCGGTTCGGTCGCGCAGGCGTGCGCAGAGACTCTCTTTCATCGGTGCGTAGTTCTGGTTCCGGTCGTAGGCCTTGACCGAATACCGGTAGCAGATGGGCGAGCCGCGCGGCAGGCTGCGGTCAACGTAGCGGGCGATGCCCGGGGTGTCGATGTTGGCAATCTGGGACAGCTCGTATGGCTTCCAGACCTTGAACTCGCGGTAGGCAACGACCGACTCGCCGCCGCAGATGCCGCGGTAGATGTCGAATCCGGCCAGGTCGGTGTCCTTGGGTCTGGTCCAGGTGAGAATGAGCGAGTCTTCGTAGGGGTCAATGACGAGCTTTGTCGCCGGGCCGGGCGGGACCGTGTCTTTGAACGAGCTTGATACCGGGCCGGATTTGGCGCTCAGGTTGTGGGCCGGGAGCGCGTCGTCCTCAGACTGGAGCCGATACCAGTAGGTCGAGTCGGGTTTGAGCGTCGGCCAGGTGTCGAGAAAGCTCACCATCCAGAGCGTGTCTGCAACCTGGGTAACGGTGCCGGCCTTGACGCCGTCGCCCGAGGCGTCGCGGTTGGCGGCTTCATAGCTCCGGTAGCGCCAGACATGGTACTTGGTGACATTCTCATTTCGGTCGGCGACGTCTTTGTCCATCCTGGGCCAGGTGAGGCGGATGCCGTAGCCGGCCGGAAGGGCTGAGATGCCGGAAGGTGTCTGGGGCGGGGTCTTGTCGCGCGGGGTCGCGTTCCGGGCCGCGCTCTCTTCGCCGACCCGGCCGAGCAGGTTGACCGAGGCGACCTTGTAGTAGTAGGTCGTGTTGTTGACGCAGGTTGTATCGAGGAAACCGGGCCGGGCCGGCTTCAGTGAGTCCATGGTGACGGGGTTCATGGTCAGGAGCGCAATCGTGCCCGAACTCGGGGAGAGCTGGACATAGGGGCCGCCCGGGCTTGTCGCCCGGTACAGATGATAGCCGACCGCATCCGGCTGTTCCTGCCAGTAGAGGAACACCATGCGGTCGCCGGCATCGGCCGCAAATCCGACAGGCGGAGCGACCGTGGAGAGCGACCCGGCCACGATGGTTACGTCCGGCGCAAGCGGTCGGCCGCGAGGTTCGGACGGGCGGAGCGAGTAGGTGTAGGCGCGGCCGCTGACGGCGGTGCTGTCGGCGAACGCGAGCCCGCGCACGACGCGAATGCGCCAGAAGCGTGCGGCCAGGAAGTCGCGGCTTGCCCGCCAGACTGGCCCGCG
>CAZQFS010000103.1:0-11110 GCA_964592755.1 uncultured bacterium
GCCGGCACGGCCTCGCCTAGCGCGAACGTGTTGGTCATCCCGTCGCGGATCTCCATATCGTATGTCGGGATCTTCGGGCACTGCGTGGGGAATGAAATCGTCGGATACTTCGGATTGCCACTGGTGTCGACCTGGGCCTGGCTCCAACTGCGGCAGATCACCCCGTCGCCATAGCGGCGGCCGTCGTAAATCGTGTAGTTGCGCCCCTTATAGGGGCCGGGCGTCGGCGCGTCCTCGAGCTTGCAGCCGACGAACTTGCGCACCTCGTCCCAGAAGGAGATGACCTCCTGTTTGCGGTCGATCTCGACGCACAGTTCGACGTCGCGCAGGTTGTCACGCGAAACAGTGGTGGCAAAGTAGACCGGGGTTCTAGGGTTGTACCGGCCGCTTCGGAAGACTCTGGCCATGAACTCTTCCGAAGTTGAGCCGTAGTCGTCCGGCCACTTCAGCTTGATGCCGGCGCTGGTGGCGATGATGTCGCGCATCATTACGTCCTTGAGCAGGAAGGTCCGCCCCCCGCGGCCCTGGAACCCCTGCGGCAGCCGGTCAATCTCCGCCTCGGAAAAGGAAATCGGCGCACCCCAGCGTTTCATCTGTTTGCAGTACCAGGGCGTGTTCAGCAATGACAGGTTGGCGACCGACACGTTCTTGCCGAAGGTCGTGTCATAGCCGGCAATGCGCGAAGGCACGGTCTGCATGAACCACAAAGGGAACGTGTCGTTGTCGCCGTTGGTGAAGATTACCGCGTGCTCACCCGGGCAGGAGACGAGCATGTTGTAGCCATACTCGGCCGGTATCCAGTTGTGACGCCGGGTCACGGTCTGGTAGTTCAGCGCCATCGGCACAAAGCCAAAAAGCACGAGCACGGCGCCGACCGCCTGCATCGGCAGTCGGCGCGAGCGGAGCAGTTCCTGAACTCGTCGCAGGAACGCGTACGCGCCCACGCCGATGAAGGTGGCGAAGAAAACGAACGAGAACGCATAGAAGTAGTCTCGTTCGCGCACCTCAAGGAAGCCGAGTTTGCCCTGGGCCGGGTCACCGCGGCGCGGGTCGGACGGCGAGTACTTCAAGTTGAGGTAGGTGACGAGTCCGAGCGACGCCACGAGAAACGCCACGAAGATGAGCACGAACGAGCGCTTCTCCCGCCGGAACTGATGCCACATACCCCAGATTCCCAGCAGCGGCGGCACCAGACCCAGGAGCGCCTGCCACTTGATGCCCAGGAAGATATCGAAGAACCGCTCGTTACCCCACTGCCAGAAGAAGTAGCGCAGGTAGAACTTGACCTGCTCGAAATAGGCGACAACCAGGCTGAAGCGGGCATTCTCGTTCATCCGCCAGTCCTGCTCGGTCAGGAACTGGGTCTTGCGCGGGAAGAGCTTCATCGGGTCGTACTGCTCTCGCTTGAGCACCGAGACGAAGTCGCGCCAGTTCGACGGTTCGACCTCGTTGATGCTCGGCCGCAGCCCGGCCCGGATGAGCATGATGAACTGGACTGTGCCGGCAAGGAAAACCAGACCGAGCATCAGGCCGACGTACTTCGGACTGAGCCGACCCTGGCGGTGCAGCCAGTAGAGGTAGCCGCCATAGCCCAGGGCGAACAGCACGACCAGCGCCGGCGACTGGACCCAGCGTTCGATGAATGCGACCGTCGGCGAGGCCAGGAACAGCACGGTGTCGTCCATGATGCGGTTGCCGGCCGCTGCGTAACCGATGACAAAGACCATCCCGAGCAGGCCCAGCCCGAGCATCTCCTTCCACCAGCGGTCCGATTCCTCGATGACCTTGATGCCGAACCACGTTGCGGCCAGCATGAGCAGCACGGTGACGAACGTACCCAGCTTGAGCCCCATCTCGCCGATTGTCAGGATGATGAGGTAGCCGCTGATGAGCTCAAACAGCCGCAATTGGAGAACCGACTGCCGGTCAACAACCAGGGCGAATACCAGCACCGCGAACACGGTCATCATCGGCGTGAAGTGGATGCCGGTAGACAGAAAGAGCAGGAATACTGCCGCGAGAATCAGTCGGTTATCGTCCCCGGCCTGAACCCGCTCACGCCAGACCAGGGCCATGTACAACACCGACAAAGCCACGACGACACACGGGCCGTATACTTCGGCCTCGACGCAGTTGTCCCAGTAGGAGTAGGCGAATCCGCATGCGAGCGCGGCGAACACGCCGGACACGTGCGGCAGCCAGCGGAACCGCTCTTTGTCCGCCGCGCCGGATAGAGAGATGAGCTTCAGCACCAGCAGGTAGATGATGCCACAGGAGAGCGCCCCGAACAGCACCGGTATGAGGTTCACCCGGAACGCGTACTCCCGACTCAGCGGCAGCATCGAGAAGATGCGGCCGACGGTGACAAACAGAGGCGTGCCGGGCGGATGCGGCACCCCCATGATGTGCGAGACCGCAATCAACTCCCCGCAGTCCCAGAACGCGGCCGTGGGCGCAACGCTGTACAGATACACCGCGCCGACCACCACTACCACGGCGAAAAAGACGACGGCCCGCAGCCTCCGTTCATTCATCAGCCAGACCTCCTGACAGAGTCCCGCGGCTCAGCCGGGGCAGAACCGCTCATCAAACCAGCTTCGGTTCGTGACATCAGTCGGTGATACTACCGTTGACTTGTGCCCCAGTCAAATCAGCCGGCCCGGTCCAAACACGCGGCCTTCATCTCATTCTCCGCCGGCCGGATGCCGGTCGCGAAAATGCACCGTGGCCAACCCGAGTTTCCGCAGCAGCTCGCTCGCCTCGGAAAGACCGCAGCCGAGGTCGCATGGCCGGTGAGCGTCAGAGCCAAGGGTGAAAATCCTGACCCCGGCGGCACTGGCCTGTCTCAGTAATCGCGCCTCCGGGTAAGGTTGACTCGAACCACGACGCAGGGCCGAGCTGTTGACCTCGAGCCCGGTGCCGGACTGAACCAACTGCCGGAACACGTCCGGCATACTTTCCGCGATTGCGTGGTCGAAAGACTCGTCAAGCAACGGCCTTACGTACTTGCGATAGATGTCAAGATGGGCCAGGCAGTCGAACAGCTGACTGCCGGCCGCGGCCCCAACATGCCGGCAGTAGCGCAGTGCGATGTGCCGGCCGCCGCATGGGAGCAGCTCGCCCCGAAAGCGGTCGAGTTCGTCGCCCGCAGTAATCGCCACATGGTCCAGGCAGTGAACCGCGCCGAGCACGAAGTCGAACCGGTACCTAGCGAGGAAGTCATAGATGAGACCCTCGAGTCCGGGTTCGTATCCTACCTCGATGCCGGCCAATACCGCAAGCCCGGGGAACTCGGCCCGGGCCTGCTCGATTGCCGCGAAGTAGGCCACAGGCCAGTCTGAGTTCACCGGCCGAGGCTGTCCGTCAACCATTACCCGCTCGAGTTCGGCGCGGGCCGGGTCGGGCTCAAAGTGGGTCGTAAAACAGAGGCCGCGAAGCCCGATGCGTTGCGCCTGGAGGCAGAACTCCCTGACCGACCCTTGCGCGTCGGGTGAGAAGTCAGGATGGACGTGGCAGTCAATCACCGCTCACCGCCAGTTCCAGTTGCACTGCCGCATCAAAGCTAAGTCGCTCAGTCCAGGTGCAGCCGAACTTGAGCCCAAGCCGGCCGCGGTCGCACAGGTCCAGGCCCGCGCTGCCACTTGACCGCCAGGCCGACCGGGTCGTGCGAAACGACGTGCCGATGCGCATGACGCCCGGCTCGGCAGCACTCATCGCGATGCCCGGCCCGGTTATGTTGAATCGCGCCGCCGACAGGCCGATAGAACACAACCGCCATCTGCCCGAACCCGTGACTGCGCACGCCATACCTCGGCCCGGCCCTTGCTCCGGCTGTTCGTCGGCGAAAACGACCGCGAACCGGCTGCGTGCTGCCGGCTCGACGGTCAGCCTGAGCCGGCTGCTGCGGTATCTCTCTTCGGCCTGCCGAAAGGACCGGGCCAGCCCCAGCTCGACATGGACTCGGCCGATACGCTGCCCCACGTCTGCTGCCAGTTGTGCGGGGAGTGAGTCGAGCCGGAAATCGCGATAGGTGTTGCCCCGGCAGGCAAAGCTGAAGCCATGCGCCCGATAACCTAACCGGACCGATGCATCGAAACGCTCCTTGACGCCCGTCATGCTCGACCACCGACCGTGCGGCGCGAAGTAACGCGGCCCTCGTCCGCGCAGGTTCACTCCGGCGGTCACGCCGGACCAGTTGCCCGAAACCTCCAATGCTCCGGCCAGGGCCCGACTGCTCGCCGCTGCCAGCTCTGCGCCGAGCAGGTAGCCACGGGTGAGCCACTCTGCGTTCAGGGAGCCGACCGCGAGGGTCCGGCCGTGGAATGCGCCGGCAGAATCCCGCGGCACAAACGGCCGGTCGTACGCGACGCACATACCTGACGCGCCGAGCTGGACCGACTTCCACCGGCATTGGACAACGGCGCCGGCCGAGCGTTCGTTCAGAACCCCCTTCTCTGCCTGTGCCGCGGAATCGTCGTGTCGGCCGTCGGTCGAGATGCGGTCCACCGTGCCGTCCTCGTTGAGCCGCGCATCCCGGGCTGAGGCTGATGCCCATCCGGCCATATCGAGCATTCCCAGCCTGGTCTCAAGACCGACGCCGCGCAGACCTGCACCCTCTGTTGTCGAAACCGCAAGCCTTCCTTTGGTCCACGCCTCAGCGCCCAGCCAACTGCTGCTCCGCCGGCTGGGCGAAGTGAGGACCAGACCACGTCCGGCTCCGACTGCCAGGTCGCCCAGCACGACCGCCAGCCTGTTCGACCTGAACTGCAGACCGCCGCCGGCGAAGTCAAACCAGTCCGGCTCGCCCCGGTCCTTCTCCACGATGCCGGTCCCCTGCCACTTGCCGCTCTTGACCTGTGCGCGCGCCAGCAGCGCCGGTCGTTCTGCCGGACCAGCCAGGGAGTCCGCTGACGAACGAACCAGGACCGATGCAGTCCACGGACGGGTTGTCGGCCGGACCGTGACGACCGGAGCCAGTGCCGCGATGGCGTCGTCGGTCAGGCCCGGGACGAACCGTAACCCGGCCAGGTCCCGGTAGGGCCCGAGCGAGTCCCGGGTGCGGACGATTGCATGGGCAAGAAAAGGGTCGAGCCACGGAATCGCGAGCAGGTCTTCGACCGTTGCCCGGTTCAGGTCAACCGGCCGGGCAAGCAGCAGCTCAACCTCCTCCTGCAGCGCGCGGTCGGCTTCGTTGGAAGGAGACGCCGGAAACAGGGCCGCCTCATCAGGAACCACCAGCAGCAGCCCGAGAATCAGCGCCACTTGAAGCAGAGACCGACGACGTGCGTATCCTTAAGCTGGGGGTGGAAACGCCAGGCGTAGTCGATTCCGAACCAGCCGGCCGTGACTTCCAGGCCGCCGGCATAGTGCAACGGCGCAGTTGCGGCTCCGACCCGCAAGGCAATCGGTGGTGCGAGCCTGAACTCGACCCCGCCGGCCGCCGCCTCACTGCCGGCGGTACGCACAACATCGGTCGCCAGCAGCAACTCGTCAACCGGCTGCCATGCCGCGGACAGAGTCAGTCGCGCCGGCTGGACTGTGTCGTCACGCCAGCGCGGTCGATTCAGGTTCGACACCGCCGCCCCGACCGCGAACCGACCCCAGGCGTACCGGGCACCGGCATCGAGCGCGAGAGTCAGGTCGGGAACCGCGTAGTTTTGGTTCAGCAGCAGGAAGTGGGTTCCGGCTCCGAGCCACACGTCGGTCACCGGCGACCCGGCGCAAACCAGTTGAAAGTCCGATTCGCGGAAACGACCCAGCGCGAGACTGGCCGCGCCCAGCGACACGCTCCACCGCTGGCGCTCCATGTGCAGCGCAGTCGTGGTCCAGATGACCCCCTCAAGGCCATACGGCCGGCAGCCTCCGATACCAGCTCCCAAGCCGGAGACCGTGTCAACCAGTGCCGGGTTCAGCCGCAGACCGTGACGCCAGTCTGCCACGGCGCCGCCGGCGAGCATCGCCCCGGCCGGCCCGCTGCCACCGGAGAACTCAAATGCCGAGAGGAAAACAAACAGGCACTCCACCGGGTTTTGGCTCGGCCGGTGCGGCGCACCGGATTCTGGTTCGACTACTTCACGTAGTACAGGAACCGGCCGCAGTTGGGACAGATGACCAGCTCGGTCCGACACCGGGCCACGAGCTCGGACGGGAGCTTGACATAGCACCCGCCACAGAACTCCCGGATGACCTGGACGACAACCCGACCGCCGTAGCGCTTCATGATTCGCTCGTACTGAGTCAGCAGCCGGGGGTCGACCTTCTTGGTCAGCTTCTCGCGTTCGCGTTCCGCGGTCTTGATGAACTCGTCCGAGGCTTTGAGTCCACCGAAGCCGACCGCCTTGTAGTCGTCGGTCTCGATGTCGCGCAGGATGTGGTCGAACTCCTCCAGCGACCGCAGCGTTTCGATCCGGTCCGGATTCATCGAATCTTCTCCTCGAGTTTCCGGACAAGCTCGACAAACTCCTCGGGCGACTGGGGCTCGAACACCCGCTTCTTCTTGGCGAGTTCCTGGCATACCATCGCCACCCGTCCCAGAATGATGAGGTATTGATTGCCCGGGTCCTGGGGCGGCGCCATAATGAGGAAGAACATATGCGCCGGCTTCTTGTCAATCGAGTCAAAATCGATGCCCTTGGTAGACCGGCCCACCGCCATCTCCAGCTTGTCGATGAGCAGCGACCGGCCGTGGGGTATCGCGATGCCTTTGCCGATGCCGGTCGAACCGAGTTCCTCGCGCTTCAACAGAGTCTGAAGCAGAATCTCGGCATCATCGCCCTGACGGACGGAGGAAACCAGCTCCCGGAGTACTTCGGTCTTCTTCTTCGCCTTCAGTTCGAGGTTGATGCGGTCTACTCGCAGCAGGGACGTGAGATTCAATCAAGCCTCCTCTCAGGCGCGCGTGCGCCCGGCTCTCCGGTCATCATCGGTAGTATCGGGAAACGGCCGCTGGGGCGCGTCTCCCCACAGCCTTTCCAGGCCGTAGAACTGACGGACTTCACCTAACAGAATATGCACTACGACGCTGAAATAGTCAAGAAGAACCCACACGCCGTTCTCCGCGCCTTCGACGTGGTGGACCGGCTCGCCTTCGCGTTTGAGCCGCTCCCTCAATTCCTCGGCAATCGCCCGGCCGTGAACTGCGGAGCTGGCCGTGGCCAGGACGAAGTAGTCGGCCAGGGGCGAGTGGCGACGCAGGTCCATAATGACGACATCGTCGCCCTGCCGGTCGCAAATCAGCTCGGCCGCGCGGCAGGCGAGTCGCTCCGGGGTCATCCTCAGTGCAGGGGCACGGCCGTGGGGAAGTAATCGCGGAAGTCGTCACCGACGATGAGACGCGCCTCCAGAAACCGGAGCGAGTCGATGGCGACCGTGGTATCAGGCATCAGCCAGCCGCGCAGCGGTATACGCCACCAGCGCCGCCGGACCGCGAGGGAGCGGGCGACCCGACCGGCGTTGCCGCCCTTGGGGTCACGCAGGTCAACGACCCGGGTCCGTCGGTAGTGCTCGACGCAGTTGCCGACACCGTACACGTTGTAACCCCGCAGCAGCAGCTCATCGGCGACGGCGCGACCGACGCGTGGCAGCCCGCAGCCGTTGATGACCTCCATTCGGACCGACTTCGGGTCGAAGCGGAAATCGCCACCGGCCCAGAGAAACCTCAGAGCGACCGACACGACCGCGAGCGCAAGCAGGACGATAAGCAGAACCAGAACTGCCTTCATCGAACCAGGGACGCCCGCCTCGCCTGCTCGCGGGCAATCGCCGCCAGTTGCTCCGGCGTATTCGCTCCGAGTATCTCCCGTGGGTCGTCCATCGGCACGGCCACAACCGTACCGCCTTCGGCCCGCACCTCTCCAATCGCGTCGGTCAGGTAGAGTTCGCCGGACACGGCGCTCGGTCTGACGCGCTCGAGCGCGGGCAGAAACCGACCCCAGACGAACGCACAGAATCCCGAGTTGACCTCCCTCACCCGGCGTATCTCGTCGTCCGCGTCGCGTTCCTCGACGATTCGTTCGATGGTGTCGCCGGAACCGCGCAGCACCCGGCCGTAGTTGTGCGGGTCGTTCAGCACCGCGGTAAGTACCGCAACGTCGGCCGCGCGGGCGCGCCGCGTCTCAACCATCCGCCTAATGGAGCGGCCGGTCATCAGTGGTACGTCGCCGTAGACCACAACGCATTCCTCGTCCGGCGCCATCATGCTCCGGCAGGCGAGCACCGCGTCCGCTGTTCCCCTGGGCTCGCGCTGAACCGCGAACTCAAGACTATGGTCGGCGAACCGCGCTCCAATTTCGTCCCGGCCCGCCCCGACCACGACGATGATTCGCGCCGCGCCGGCTGCGCGGCAGGAATCAAGCACATAGGCAAGCAAGGGGCGACCGGCAAGAGGCTTCAGTACTTTCGACTGCACTCCCCCCATGCGGCGGCTTTCTCCTGCGGCCAGAGCAATCGCCGTCACCCCGCCACCTCGCCGGTCTCTGGTCGCCGACAACTCACAACGGTCGTGCGGGCCGCTGCCGCGACCTCACCTTTTTCACCCGCGGTCTTCTACCCGCCCGCCTTCTCTGCCCCGGACTTGCGCCCGCCCTTTTCTCGGGCTGCCTTCTCCTTCTGCCGCTCCTCGCGAACGACCAGTTCAAGAATCGCCATCTCGGCGCCGTCGCTTTCGCGCGGCCCGAGCCGGTAGATTCGCGTCCAGCCGCCGGGGCGGTCCTTGAACCGCGGTGCGATCGTGTCAAACAGCTTCTTCACCAGCGTCTTGTCGGGAACGAACCTGACAACCTCGCGCCGGGCGGCAACGGTGTTCTGCCGCGCAAACCGAAGCATACGCTCGGCGTACTGGCGGGCCACCCGCGCCTTGGGCAGCGTCGTCTTGATGCGCTCATAGGTGAACAGCGCCCGCACCAAATTGCGCATCAGGGCCTGACGATGAGAATGGGTGCGCCCCAGTTTCTTGACTTTGTCTCCGTGGCGCAAGGCTACTCCTCTCTCTGCTCCGGCTCCCGCTCGACCAGCGGCAGACCAGAGACGTCCATCCCGAGCGAGAGACCCATGTCTTCAAGCACCCTTCTCAGTTCCTCAAGCGACTTGCGGCCGAAGTTCTCGATGTCGAGCATGTCCTTCTCGGTCCGCTGGACCAGGTCGCCGATCGTGTTGATCGCCACCCGCTCGCCGCTCGACTTGGAGTGACCTTTCTTGAGGCAGTTAAGGGCGCGGTTCGAAAGCTCGAGCTCCTCAATGTCCATGGCGAGCAGCTCGGACATCTTCTCGCGGTCGCGGAACAACTGCTCTTCCTCAATGAACTCGGGCTCCTTCTCGGCCGGCACGAGCACCGCCATGTGGTTCTTGAGGATCGTCCCCGACTGAATCAGCGCCTCCTCCGGCCGCACCGTGCCGTCGGTCCAGACCTCAAGCACCAGCCGTTCGAAGTCGGTCCGGTCCAGCACGCGCATCGTCTCGACCCAGAAGTTGACCTTCTTGACCGGGGAGAAGAAGGCGTCAAGGAAGATGGTCCCTTCGGGCGCGGTCCGGTTCTTCTTGATGCGCTCGGCCTTCACGTAGCCGCGGCCGTTCTCGACCATCATCTCGATGTTCACGGTCCGCTTGGCGTCGGAAATGGTCAGCAGCTTCTGGTCCGGATTGGCGATGACGATTTCCGGCGGCACGGTCAGGTCCCGGGCCATGAACTCCCGGCGGCCGTGCGCCCGGAGGTGACACATCCTCGGCGTCTCCGACCAGAGCCGCATCCGCAGCCGTTTAAGATTGAGGATAATCTCGGGCACGTCCTCGACGACGTCGTCAATCGTGAAGAACTCGTGCGGGACGCCGTCAATGCGGACCTCGGTAATCGCCGCTCCCTGCACCGAAGAGAGCAGAGCGCGACGGAGCGAGTTGCCCATCGTCTGACCCCAGCCCTTCTCCAGCGGAGCAACGGTGAAACGGGTGTAGGTATCGGTCGCGGACTCGGCGTCGTGCTCGACCTTCTCGGGCAGGACAAAAGGCTTAAGCTTCATTTCGAATACAGCTCCACTATCAACTGCGTATTGCAGGGTATGTCCTTGACGTCTTCCGGCGTCGGCACACGGACCACGGTTCCGGTCCCGCGCTCGGGGTTCACCGAGAGCCAGGTCATGCCGGGTGCTTCCTTGGTGGCGAGGATCGGACCAATCAGCTTCAGACTCTCCGGGCCGTTGATGCCGATGGTCTGGTTGGCCTTCACCGGGTACGACGGGATGGTGGTCCGGCGACCGTTCACCGTTATGTGCCCGTGACGGACGAACTGCCGTGCCTGGGTGCGCGAAGTGGCGAACCCGAGCCGGAACACGACGTTGTCCAGGCGCCGTTCGAGCGCGATGACCAGGCTCGCCGCCGTGTTTCTGGTCTTCGCCGCTTTCAGGAAGTAGTTGTGGAACTGCGCCTCCAGGATGCCGTACATCATCCGCAGCTTCTGTTTCTCGCGCAACTGAATCGAGTACGCCGACATCCGGCGCCGCCCCCGCACCTCCGGCTCCTCACCGCGCTTCATCAGCACGCACTTGTCCGAAAGACACTTGTCTCCTCGCAGAAACAGCTTCTCCCGGGACTTGCGGCAGCGCTTGCACTTGGGTCCGATGTATCTTGCCATGGTTACTCCCCGATTATAGATGGCCTGCGCACTTAGTCAAATCCCAGGCCCTAAACCCGGCGCTGCTTGGGCGACCGGCAGCCGTTGTGCGGTATCGGCGTGACGTCGCGGATTGACTTGATGTCGAGCCCGGCGTTCTGGAGTGACCGGATGGCCGCCTCACGGCCCGGACCCGGCCCGTTCACGCGGACGTCCACGGTCCGGACGCCCAGCGCACTCGCCTCCTTGGCCGCGGCCTCGGCACACTGGCCCGCGGCAAAAGGAGTCCCCTTCTTGGCGCCCTTGAACCCGACCCGACCGGCCGACGACCAGGAAACAACCGCGCCCGAGGGGTCAGCGATGGTAACTATCGTATTGTTGAAAGTCGTGTTGACGTGAGCGATGCAGGCCGGTGGAATCCGCCGTTTGGTGGACTTGCGTGCCATGGCTACTTCTTCTCCGGAGGCCCGGCGGCCTTCACCTTAACCACGCCCGAGGTCTTGCGCGGCC
>CAZQFS010000104.1:0-10926 GCA_964592755.1 uncultured bacterium
AAGGTCTACGACGCATCGGGCAGGCAGGTGAAGGTCCTCTTCTCGGGCAAGGCCGAGGCAGGTCTGAACGAGGCAGTCTGGACCGGCCGGGACAGCAAAGGCAGGTCTGTCCCGGCCGGCGTCTACTTCTGCACCTTGGAGACCAAGGACGACCGCATCAGCCGGAAGGTGATTCTGACAGAAACCGACTGAAGTCCGCAGGCTCGGTCAGGAAGCTGGCCGGGACGATGGATGTGCGCGAATGCCGCCCGGCCGACGATGCGACGGTCCCGCGACTCTCGGCCCACGGTTCTTCTGACCTTCGGCCGGAGCGGTGCAAACCGCGGCTTGACTATGCCCGGCGCAACGCTAGATTGAGCCGTGGCTAAGAAGCCCGCCCGACCACAGCTGGCAATCGGGGCAGGATGCCCCTCCCACAGCCATGTCACTGCGCCTGACGCGCCGCTGGCTGAGCGCATGCGTCCGTCCTCACTCGATGACATCGTCGGCCAGAACGACCTGCTCGGCAAGGACAAGCCCCTGCGTCGCATGATTGAGCGGGGCGAACTGCACTCGATGATTCTCTGGGGCCCGCCCGGCTCAGGCAAGACTACCCTGGCCCTGGTCATCGCCAGGTACACCAAAGCCAAGTTCATCCAGTTCTCCGCGGTCACGTCCGGCGTGGCCGACATCCGTGATGTGGTCAGGCGGGCCGAGTTCGAGCGTTCCATGCACAACCGCAAGACCATCCTCTTCGTGGACGAGATTCACCGCTTCAACAAGGCCCAGCAGGACGCCTTCCTTCCTCACGTCGAGTCCGGCCGCATCGTGCTCGTCGGCGCTACGACCGAGAATCCGTCCTTCGAGGTCATCGCGCCGTTGCTTTCGCGCTGCCGGGTCTACGTGCTGAAAGGCCTGGAGCCTGATGACATCAAGCTGCTGATGGCCCGCGCGCTTGAATCAGACCAGGGCCTCGCACCGTTGAAGCCGCGAGTCGCTGCCAAAGTGCTCGACTACCTTGTCGTGGTCTCGCAGGGCGATGCCCGGGCCGCGCTGACCGCTTTGGAACTGACCGTGCTTGCTGCCGAGCCGGGCCGGGCCGGGGCAAGACACGTTGACATGACCCTGGCGCAGGACGTGGTCCAGCGCAAGTTCCTGCTCTACGACAAGGCCGGGGAAGAGCATTACAACCTGATTTCGGCCCTGCACAAGTGCCTGCGTGATTCTGACCCGGATGCTGCGCTCTACTGGCTGGCGCGGATGCTCGAAGCCGGCGAAGACCCGCTGTATGTCGCCCGCCGACTGGTGCGCTTCGCCTCAGAAGACGTCGGCATGGCCAATCCCAATGCGCTCGTGGTCGCCAACGCGGCCAAGGAAGCGGTTCACTTCACCGGCATGCCTGAGGGCAACACTGCCCTGGCCCAGGCGGTTGTCTACCTTGCGCTTGCGCCCAAGTCCAATGCGGTCTACGTCGCCTATGGCAAGGCCAAGGAAGATGCGCTTAGGAGCGCGACCGAGCCGGTTCCGCTCCATCTGCGCAACGCGCCGACGGCGCTGATGAAGGCGCTCGACTACGGCAAGGGTTACAAGTATGCCCATGACTTCCCGGACGCTACGGTCGAACAGGAGCACCTGCCGCCGTCGCTCAAGGGCCGCAGGTACTATGTCCCGACCGACCGCGGCTTCGAAGGCGAGCTCAAGAAACGCTTCCGCAAGCCCGAAGACAAGACCGGAAAACAGTGAAGAAGACAGGAGTATGAGATGACCAAGCTGATTGCCATGTGCGGCATGGATTGCGCTGCCTGCTCTGCCTACAAGGCAACGCAGGCGGACGACAACGCGCTGCGCGCAAAGACCGCAGCCGAGTGGACCGAGATGTTCAAGCACGAGTTCAAGCCCGAGGACATCAACTGCGACGGGTGTATGTCTGAGGGCAGGCACGTCGGGTATTGCGGCATGTGCGAAATCAGGACCTGCGGCCTGCAGCGCGAACTCGCGACCTGCGCCGTCTGTCCGGACTACGCCTGCGACAAGCTGCAGGGGTTCCTCAAGAACGTGCCGACCGGCGCCAAAGAGAACCTGGAGGCAATCCGCGCCGGGCGGCCATAGCGACCCGGACGAGGCTTCATGACACGGCTCGCGGAAGGGCTTGGACTGCCAGCGCTCGAAGGCAGTGAGGCAGATAGCCGCGACATCGCGCGGCCGGGACCGGCGGGTCGGACTCTACTTCACAAAGGGGACTCCCAGGTCGCGGCAGATCTTGCGGGCCAGCAGGTCGTGAATCTCGTTGTGCCTTGGAACTGAAGAACGTCTGTTCTGAGCCGGATTCAGCCACCACGAATGTCGGCTGCCCTCTCGCACCTGAACGCAGCCTTGCCTGCGCAGGTGGTTGAGCAGGTCCCTGCGGTTCATACCGTCAGGAGTTCTTCGGTGTAGTCCGAGACAGCAGCCTGAAGAGCCTCGTCGCGGTTGAACGCGAGCGCTTCCTTCAGCGCGTCGCGCAGGCTCTCCAGCAGTTCTTCCTTGGTTCGTTCCTGGCAGTTCACACCCGGGACTTCCTCAATCCAGCCTATCCACCATCCGTCGACCTGTTTCGTAACCGCAGTGTAGGTACTCGCCACATCTACCTCCGATTCGGACCGGCAGAACCGAGGCCCACCGGCAGTACCGCACAGCAGACCGATTCCTGTTTCATGGTTTCGGCCGAGTAGTTCAGCGCCGCGATGATGTCATCGAGCTTGAGTTGCGGGTAGCTCTTGCGGATTCCGGCTTCCGGCCAGTCCCGGGCCATCAACTCAAGTGTGAAATCGACGGCAATCCGAGTACCCTTGAGCACGGGTTTGCCGACCATGATGGCGGGATTGATTTCGATTCGGTCTCGCCAGTCCATGGTTGATTATAGTCTGGGCCGGGCGGCAATCAAGCACAGTGAAGGGACCATGACGGGGAGTACCATTCGGTAGCACCAGGACTCCAGCCCGGATTCGCGCCAAGGAGGCAGCTTCACCCGGGCTCGCGGAAGGGCTTGGACTGCCAGCGTCCGAAGGCCGTGAGGCAGGTGTCTGCGACCTGGCGGGAAGGACTGCCGTCCGACCCAGACCGCAATCATCGCCTGCGATGCCACTTGGCTTGTCTTGGGTCGGCCGGCGCCTGCCATGTCAGCCTAAGTCACGTATCTATGTGTGTTGGGCTCGGACCGGGCCTTCGGCTTCTGGCGACTCAGGTGCTCTGGGGAGCGACTGGGGGAGTGGTTCCCCGGGCCAGTCTGTCTGCCTCACGCGATGTCGCTCGCGAGGGCGGGTTGTTGAGCAGACTCGCCGACAGGCGCGAAGCCAGTCCGGCCGGCCGTGGCCGCGTTACTCGCGGTCAGAGTTGAATCACCGGATGCCTTTCCGACCTTCAGGCCTGTTCTTACGCCGCTGCCGCAACCAGACCAGAGGCCAGGCGTGATGCCGGTTCTGACAGCACAGGGCCGGGGACAGGCAGCAGCACCTTGACGGCTACGGGGTGTCGTCAAGGAACACAAACCTGCCGAAGTGAGTCCGGCGCTCGTTCCCACGGCGGTGGTTCCGCAGGAAACGACGGTTCCGTCTGGCCGGGACGCCGCCGACTGAAGATGCAGTTGTGCTGTCAAGACCGACACTTTTCTTGTGCCGCCCCATGACACCGTCGCTGCGCTGCCACGATGTGTTCAGCACGAGCTTGACAAGAGGCGGCCGGTCGGCTAGTTTGAGCAGAGAGTATTCTGACTATCGGAGGTCTGTATGGACGTGAAGTCTTTCCTTAGGTCAATTCCCGAGTTCGGTCAACTGCGCGACGAGGACCTCAACCGGGCGGCCGCGATTGCCCGGGTCGGGTCGGTGAAGGCCAACGAAATGGTAGACGTTCAGGGCCAGCCGGCCGACAAGCTCTATATTCTGGTCAGCGGTCGACTGGGTGTGGTGCTGGATTTGGACCTCGGCGTAAGCAGGAAAAGCTATGTAGTTACGACGATAGGGCCAGGGCACATGTTCGCCTGGTCCGGTATCATCGGCAACCCGCACTACACCGCAGGCAGCCGGGCGCTGACCGACTCGACCTTCCTCGAGTTCGACGTTCGGCAGTTGGAACAGGCATTTGCCGAGGACCCGCAACTCGGATACGTGGTGATGCGGGCCGTTGCCCAGACTATTGCCTCGCGCCTGCGCGCCATGCAATTGCAACTGGTTCAGCAGTACGCGTTGAGTCAGGTGGAGTAGTCCAAGGTTGGCAGGCACGCGAACCGAAGCCAGGATGACCGACCCGGCGACCGAGTTCGTGGTCGCCATTGACGGGCCGGCGGGCTCGGGGAAGAGCACGACTGCCCGGCTGGTGGCCCAACGCCTCGGGTTTGATTATCTCGATACGGGAGCGATGTACCGTGCGGTCGCCCTCAAGGTCATCGAGTCCGGTATCAACCTCAAGAACTCCGGCGCACTTTCCGGTCTGCTGGACCGCACCCGCGTCACCGTGAGCTGCGTTGATGGGGACAAGCGTGTTCTGCTCGACGGCCGGGACGTGAGCCGCGCCGTCCGCGAGCCACGCATCAGCGCACTCGTGTCACAGGTCTCAGCCATCCCTGTGGTCAGACAGAGGCTTGTGGCCGAGCAGCGGCGGCTGGCAGAAGGACGCAGACTGGTCTGCGAAGGCCGCGACATCGGCAGCGTCGTTTTCCCCCAGGCCCAGCTCAAGGTTTTCCTCGACTGCGACCACGACGAACGGCGGCGGCGGCGGCAGCGGGAGTTGATGCAGCAGGGCCGGCGCGTGAGCGCCCGCGCCGTCGGGGCGAATCTCGCGCGACGAGACCGGATTGACTCACACCGCCGAACCAGCCCGCTGCGTCGCGTGGACGATGCAGTCCTCATTGACACCACACGCCTCACGATTGAGGAACAGGTCGCGGTCGTCTGCGCCCTGGCTCGCCGGCGGCTCGGAGCCGGCCGTTGAAGTTCAGGTGGCGAGTCGGCTGGGTTCTTGTCTACCCTGTCGCCCGTTTCGTGCTGCACCTGGAGGTGGCGGGCCGTCACAACCTGCTTGCCGGACCCCAGATTCTCGCCGCCAATCACGTGTCCAACTTCGACCCGCTGATCATCGGCATGGCCACGGCCCGGGAGGTGCATTTCCTCGCCAAGGAAGAGCTGTTTGTCGCCTCGCGGGCATTCGCCTGGCTTATCCGGACCTGGAACGCGTGGCCGGTGCGTCGCGGCGGAGCAGACTCCACTGCCTTGAAACGATGCTCGTGGTTGCTGAAACGGCGGCAGACCGTCGTGCTGTTTCCTGAGGGAACGCGCAGCAGTACCGGTCAGTTGCAGCGGTTCCAGCCCGGCATCGGGTTCCTGGCGCTCAGCAACCGCGTGCCGGTTGTCCCGGTGTGCCTGTCCGGCGTGGACCGGTCCAACGTGTCCTACTGGGTTGACCGGGATTTCGTGCGCCGCGGATTGCGCCAGCGGCCGGCCGGGCCGACCCGGATTCGGGTCAGCTTCGGCGCTCCGGTCTTTCCGGGAGACTTCAGCCATGACCGCGCCGGCTACGTTGGGCTCGCCCAGACCGTGGCCGAGCGCGTGCGCCTGATGGCTGAGGCAGCGAGCTGATGCCCCGCGTCACCGTGGCCCGGCCCATCGGATTCTGCTTCGGAGTAGAGCGGGCCATCAGGCTGGCCAAGGCAGGCAAAGAGCGATACGGAAAGGTCTCGACCCTCGGTGAACTCGTGCATAATCCTTTTGTCCTGGAAGAACTCGCAGCCGACGGTATCAGAGCCGTGACGCGGGTCGGCTCGGTCCGCAGCGGCGCTCTCGTCATCCGGGCACACGGCTGCCCGCCCCGGGTTCTCGGACAGTGCCGGCGCCGGGGCATCGTGACCATCGACGCGACGTGTCCCTACGTGCGCAAGGTTCAGAACGTTGCCCGCCGGCTGAAGGACACCGGCTACGAGGTCATCGTTGTCGGTGAGCGTGACCACCCCGAAGTGCGGTCGATTCTCGGTCACACCGGCCGGGCCGGCCGGGTCTATGGTGCACATATGCGGCTCAAAGGACGCCGAGTCGGCGTGGTTGCCCAGACGACCATGTCGCGACTGAGGTTCCGCGAGGCTGTTGCCAACCTCAGCCACTTACGCTATACTGAGCTGCGAGTTTTCGACACCATCTGTGAGGAAGCAGCGGCACGCCAGGAGGCGGCGGCCAGACTTGCCCGGCAAGTGGACCTGGTCGTTGTCGTCGGTGGGCGGAGCAGCGCCAACAGCTCCCGGCTGGCCGAGATTGCCCGCGACGCGGGCCGACGAGTCGTTTTCGTCGAACGAGCCGGAGACCTGCCCCGGGGAACCCTGGCACGCAGCCGGCATGTTGGTGTGGTCGCCGGGTCATCAACTCCCTCATGGGTGGTCCGAGAAGTCGTTAAGATTGTCCGAAATCCCGTTCAGGAGGTATCCGTTTGATGTCGAATGCTGAAGTAACCGATGGCGGCACAGCGCACCCGCCTGCGCCCGACCGCACCCTGCCGACAGGAGGGAAAACGGTCGCGGTCGCCGAAAGGTCTATGGCCGAGCTCTACGCCAGCTCTTTCCCGACCCTGCGGCCCGGAGAGATAGTCACCGGCCGCATCATCAAGAAGCTCCCCAATGCCGTGCTGGTGGACATCGGCCTTAAGGCCGAGGGCGTCCTGCCGCTGGAGGAGTTCCGCAACCAGACCGAGGCCGAGGAAGGTCGGGAAGTCAAGGTCTACCTCGATATGCTCGAGGACCGTGACGGGTTCCCGGTAGTATCCAAGAAGAAGGCGGACTTCCAGCTTGCCTGGGAGACGATCAAGCAGAAGTCGGAGAGTGCCGAAGGCGTGCCCGCGACCGTGATCAAGCGCGTCAAGGGTGGCCTGGCGGTCGACATTCTGGGCCTGGATGCTTTCCTGCCCGGGTCCCAGGTTGACCTGCGACCGGTGCCCAATCTCGACGACCTGCTGAACAAGCAGATAGAAGTGAGGATTCTCTCGGTCAACTGGTACAAGAAGAACATCGTCGTCTCGCGACGGATTCTGCTTGAGGAGCGGCAGGAACAGGTCCGGCGCGAGGTGTTCGGTCGTCTGCAGGTCGGCGAGGTGATTGACGGCACGGTCAAGACGATAACCGATTTCGGCGCGTTCGTGGATATCGGCGGCGTAGACGCGCTGCTTCACATTTCCGACCTCGCCTGGAACAAGGTCGTTCACCCGACCGAGGTAGTCAACATCGGCGACCAGCTCAAGGTCAAAGTCCTCTCCGCCGACCCGCAGACCAACCGGATCACGGTCGGGCTGAAGCAGCTCCTGCCCCATCCCTGGGAGCGAGTCGAGGAGAAGTATCCGGTCGGTTCGCGCATCCGTGGCCGCGTGACGACACTGGCTGAATACGGTGCGTTTGTCGAGTTGGAGAAAGGCATCGAGGGACTGATTCACATTTCCGAGATGTCCTGGACCAAGTCAATCCACCATCCGTCTCAGATTGTGCAGGTTGACGAGGAGATTGACGCGGTCGTGCTGAGCATCGACAAAGAGAATCGGCGCATATCACTCGGTCTCAAGCAGACGCTTCCTGACCCCTGGTCTCTGGTGGAAGACAAGTTTCATGTCGGCCAGCGCGTCACGGGTCGGGTCCGGGCGCTCAAGGACTTTGGGGCGTTCGTCGAAATCGAAGAGGGAATCGAGGGCCTCATCCACAACGCCGACATCTCCTGGACGAAGCGGATAAAGCACCCGCGTGAGGAGCTGAAGAAAGGCCAGCGCATCGAGACGATAATCCTCGGCCTGGACAAGGAGAATCGGCGCATCACGCTTGGTCTGAAGCAGATACAGGAAGACCCGTTCTACCGACTGAGCCGTGAGCTGAAGGAAGGCGACGTGGTCCGGGCACGGATTCTCGACCTGCCCAAGCCTGGCGCCGTCGTGGGTCTGAATCACGGCATCGAGGGCTTCGTGCCAGTAAGCATGCTCTGCCGTGGAGGCAAGAAGACCAAGGACAAGTACCAGATCGGCGAGGAACTCGAGCTGAAGGTCATCCGGATCGATGCCGAGTACCGAAGGATAGCATTGAGTGAGCGGGCGCTGCACCCAGAACTGGAGCCGGAAGAGGAACCAGAGCAACACGCGGGCCGGGGGCGCGACCGCTATCGGGAGGACGAACTGACCGACCGGTTCACGCTTGAGGACCATCTGCGCGAGTTCGAAGAAGAACGCTAGTCTTCGGTCGACCTGCGGTGCCGCAGTTCTGACCGCCGGCTGCCGGTTGAACCAGTCTGAGAGCGATGCCCTGCGCCGGAATCTGGACCGGCAGGGCGTGAGGCTGCTGGCCTGCCCTTCGACGGCTGACATCTGCTACGTCAACACCTGCACGGTCACCGCGGCGGCGGACCGGAGCTCGATTCAGCTCGTCCGGCGAGTGGGACGGCTCAAACCCAAGCCCAGACTCGTTGTGCTCGGTTGTCTTGCCGAACGCGCCCCGGAAAAGGTCGGCGCGATACCGGGGGTGGATGAAGTCTGGAGCAACCGGCGCAAGCAGCAGTTCATCGCCGCGGAGTGCCCGGCCCCGGCTCGCAGTCGGGCTTTCCTCAAGGTGCAGGACGGCTGTTCCCAGCACTGCACCTACTGCGTTGTGTCGCGCTTGCGCGGCGCGCCGCGCTCGGTCCCGGCGGCAACCGTAGTCGCTCATGCAAGACAACTGGTGGCCGACGGGTTCTACGAACTGGTGTTGACCGGGTTGAATCTCGGGACTTACTGCGACCCTGAAGGCACGACACTTGCCGGACTGGTCCGACGGCTGCTCCGGGCCCAGCCGGACCTGAGAGTCAGGCTCGGCTCCCTTGAACCGGATACGTTCGACGCGGAACTGCTTGACACTTTCGCCGCGCCCGGAGTCTGCCCGCACGTCCACCTGCCACTGCAGTCGGCCGACCGAGACGTGCTCGCGGCGATGGGGCGGGGATACTCGGCGGACGAAACCCGCCGGCTTGTTCTCCGACTGCGGTCGGTTCGGCCCGACATCTGTATCGGCGCCGACGTCATCGTCGGTTTCCCGGCCGAGACGGCAGCGGCATTCGGGCAGACCAGGGAGTTCCTCCGCGATGCGGAACTCGCCTATCTGCATGTCTTCCCCTTCTCGCCCCGGCCCGGTACGGTTGCGGCGTCGCCTTCAACGTCGGGCGGACACTCGCCGAACGGAGGCGTGGCCCGGAGCCGCGTACACGAGCTGAGGCAGCTTGATGCCTGGCTGCGCCGACGCTACGAGGCGCGGTTCGTCGGCACCGTACGTCAGGCCGTAGTCGAAACCAGCCAGTCAGCTTTGACCGACAACTACCTGCGACTGCGCCTTGCCGGTCCGGTTGCCGTTCCCCCGGGCCGGCCGGTCGAACTGGTCGTGACGCGGTCGGGGTCAGAGCTGGCCGGCGTGAAGCCACCCATTCATACCAAGGAGGAAAAGTGAGCGGTCTGCGGCGCGTGCTGTCCGCCGTGCTGGTCATCGGCGCGGTGCTGATGGCCAAGGAATACAAGGTCGGCTACATCGACACCGACCGGGTGATTGCCAAACTCGAGGCCGCGCTCGAAGCCAAGAAGGAACTCGATGCCGCCGTTGCCAAGTTCGAGGCTAGGGTCGAGTCGCTCAAGCTCGACTACGAACAGGCGAAACAGGAATACGACTCGCAGCAACTGACGCTGTCAGAGGAAGGCAAGCGTGCCAAGCTGGCCGAGGTTGACCAGCGCAAACGACGCTACGACAGCTACGTGGCCGAAGTGTACGCCAAGGGCGGCAGGATTGACCAGAAGAACAAGGAACTGGTCGCCCCGATTGTCGAGAAGATTGACTCCGCGGTCAGTCGCGTGGCGGCCGAAGAGGGCTATGCCCTTGTGCTTGACGCCGGCAAGGCCGGGATCGTCTACAGCCAGGCCGGTCTGGACCTGACCGAACGCATCATCGAAGACCTGAACCGCGAGTATGAGCCGGTCACGCCGGGCGGGACGACCAAACGGGTCTATGCCGTGATGCCGGTGTACAATCGGGACGACCAGGCGCAGCAGGACCGAATCGGCGCGCAGATTCGGCAGTTCGTGTATGACCTGATTCGCTCAACCCCCCTGACCGACATGGTTGCCAATGGCAAGGTAGACCAGCAGTTGGCCGGCCGGGGCCTGGCCAGCCAGCAGATTGTCCTCGAGTCTGCGCTCGAGGCGGCGCGGGCACTCGACGCCGACTACGTCGTGTTCGGCAGCGCCGGCAAGCAGGACCGCAGGGTGCAGTTCGTTCTCTCGCTGGCCAACGTTCGCCTCGGGACCCTGCTCAGGACCGAAGAAGGCATGGCCAGTCGCGTGGAGGACCTGCAGCAGGAAGTCGGCAAGGTCGTCCGCGTGCTGTTGGGCAGCGTTGAGTAGCCGGCAACCGGACGTTCCGCTCCAGTGGATTGACGCCGACGCCACGGTCGGCCCGGGCGTACTCATCGGGCCGTTCGTCTACGTCGGCCGTGACGTGTCGATCGGACCAGACACGGTGCTCGAGCCCCACGTTGTCGTCATCGGCCCGGCGGTCATCGGTGCGCGGGTGCGCATCGGCTCGGGCACGGTCGTCGGCTGCGACGGTTTCGGATACGAGCGACACCCCGACGGCTTCCACCGGCTGGAGCATGGTGGCAGGACCGTCATCGAAGACGACGTGGAGATCGGTGCCAACGTCACGATTGCCCGGGCCAGGACCGGACGTGAGACCCGCATCGGTCGCGGCACCAAGATTGACTGCCTGGTACACGTTGGCCACAACGTCACTATCGGACAGGACTGCATCATAGTCGCCCAGACCGGCCTCGCGGGCAGCGTCCGAGTCGGCGACCGAGTTCAGATGGCTGGTCAGGTCGGTATCAGCGACCATGTAACCATCGGAAGCGATTCGGTCATCTACGCCAAGTCCGCGGTCTTCCGCTC